>JANPKP010000171.1:0-4655 GCA_031426095.1 Gemmataceae bacterium | reverse complement strand
GTCTCGCCGCCCTCGGCCGCCTCCAGCACCCGGACCCGGAGGTCCATCGAGTACGCCCGCATGCGGTGCCCTCCTGACACCACAACAAGTTATGGAAACCCGGCCCCACTCGCTACGCCGCTACCGAACCGACACTAGTATAGCAAGGCGAGCGCGTTTGTAAACCAAATCGGGGTAATTTCGCTTACGGATCAAACCATGGTTACCAAACAGTATGCTTTGGCATCGGTAAGCGATCTCGGATCCCCCTTTCGAAAGCCGGGGGAATGGGCGTATTACGCCATAAACTCCCGGATCGAACCTTTCTGGTCGATCTTCATTTTCTCCAGTGCCAGGTCGAGGTCGCCGTAATGGGGGAGCGGATTCCCGTAGGCGTTTAGGATGGTGGTGTACCAGTTCCCGAGGGTCTTGTGACCTTCCTTGCTGTGCCGGGGGAGTCGGATGTACTGACCAGCGACGTTGAGCTTCGTGTTACGGCCGGTGAAGACGAGGAACGGCCACTCGGTCCCCTTGCTGTGGTGGGTCTCGCCGTTGTCGGGGAAGTAGAGTAGGGTGGTGTTGTCAAACATGGTGCCGTCCGCTTCCGGCACGGATTTCAGCCGCTTGATGATGGTGTCGATTAGTGTCATGTGCTGGTGGCGCACTTCCGAGCGGATCTCATCGGCCTTGAGTTCGCCGAGTCCTTTACCGTGCCCGACGTCGTGGAGATTGACCGTCTCCTTTTCGAGACGATTCAGGCCGGTGTAGGGCGTGCCGAGTTCATCGACCGTGAAGGTGACGACGTTCGTCATTCCGGAAATCAGAGTGGAGAGTAAGATCTCGACGTGGCCCCGTTGGCGGTCGACCGTGGTGACGTCGTCCGCGAGGTATTTGGGTTCCAGGGTGGGCAAGTGCTTGCGGATGACGTCCGACATCTTCTCGAGCCGGGCGTTGCGGTTGCGGACGTCTTCGATCGAGTCGGCGTAGTTGGCCACTTTCGTGCGTTCGGCGCCGTTCAGACTGCCGGCGACGCCGGACTGTTTGCCCGCCGTGAACTCCAGCACCTTCCGCTCGAGGTTGTACTCGACTTGATCCGCCTTGTTATTCGAGACCTGCTTGAAGAGTTCGCGGAGAGCAACCTTGGGGGAGCCGTAGGCCAGGTTGGGTTGCTGCGGCCCGCGGGCCGAGAAGCCGGTTTCGACGCCGTTGATGTTCCCGCGCGCGTTGCCCCCGCCCGTCGGGAAGCAGGCGAGTTCGATGTGCCCGAGCGGCGAAGGGAACATGCGGGCGAGTTCGAAATCGACCGTCGCCCACTTGATCGAGGTGAGCTTCTCGTTCGCCTTGTACACGCCGAGTGAGGATTGCCAGGTGTGGTGCCCCGTCGAGCACATCATGCCGGAGAGGCCCTGGAGGATCGCAAGACTGCCCTTGTGAGCCAGCACGGGCTTCATCCAGTCGGGCAGCTCGTGCCTGGCGAGATCGACCGAGAAGGCCTCCTTAGCCTTTTCCTTGTCCGCGTCGGCCGGGCTGAGCGAGGGCGGGACGAGGGTGTGGGGGAGGAGGCCGTTCCCCTTGTGCATAAAGATGAACCGCATCGGTGGCTTGCCGGCCTCGGGGGCGCCCATCAGGTTATGCATCCAGGGAGCGAGAACCAGCCCGCCAGCGGACGCCGAGGTACCGAGGAAACGACGACGATCAAGCATGGGTCAACTCCGGAATAGGATACTAATGCACCGTTTATTACTTGCGATAGATGAAGGAATCCGACGTTAGCAGCGAAAGAACCACGGCCTTGAAACTGCCCCCGCTTTGGACGTAGGCGTTGTCCGCATCGACCAGGGTTTGCGAGTCACTGAGCATCTCATTGCGGCCGAGGAAAAACCGGAACGCGTGCCGGATGATCGACTGGCGGACCCGCGTGGATTTCGCCAACCGGTCGATCAGGTCGAACGCATCTTTGACCTCGCCGTCCAAGCTCGAATCGCCCGTGCCGTCCAGCCGGCTGGTGGCCACGACGGGAGCCGTCTTGTAGGTGTCCGCGCCGTATTTCGCCTTCGCCTTAGCAAGGATGTTCGCGGGATGCTCTAAGTTTTCCAGCGCGCGAAAACGCCCGAAGTCGTCGTAGATTTCGAACGCCAAGCCGAGCGGGTTCATGTGCTGGTGGCACTTCATACACTCCTGCTTGTTGGTCGCCTGGATGAGACGATCGCGGAGCGTTTTGTGCGGGTCTTCGGGAATTACGGCGTCCACGGTGATCGGGACGTCCGGGATGTTGCCCGCGAGCAACTTCTCCCGCACCCATTTGCCACGGCGAACCGGGTCGGTGGCGGAGTTTTCCGAGTGGGCGATCAGCCACGCGGGGTGGGTGAGGATGCCTTTCCGATTCGCCACCGGGAAGGGTTGCTGGGTGGGATAGTTCCACGCGGGCGGGGTGATGTTGTAGCTGTTCGCGTGGGGCGTCAGGTGGCCGATATGGAACGGATAGTTCCACACGGGATGCGGATTCAAGCCCAACTTCCGGAAGTGTTCAGTATGCGTCATGGCGATGGACAGGTCGCGTGCGCTAGAGTTGTAGTTCAGCCGCTTGCGGATGAAGGCGAGGTCTTCCGCGGACATCTCCGGGATCGGCTTTCCTTTGGGAGGAAGTGGCTGCCAGGGGGTGTCCTTCTTGAAGCGTTCATACAACTCGTTCAAGCCTTTGACGGTCGCTTCGGCGTTGTCCTTCGGAGCGACGTAGAACCCGTTGCTGGTGAGCAGCGTCTCGAAGACGTTCTTGTCGGTCGTCAGGCAGTGCTCCACGAAAAGGTCGGCCTCGCGGATCAGTTGGCCGGGGGTGCCGTAGGTTCCCCGGCCGGGGCTTTGATAGTAGCCGTCACTCCGTTCCACGTCCTTGAACACCCGGGTTGCCATCGGGTATCCGAAGAATTCGCGGAAGAACCGGTGGATTTTCGGCTGCGCGCTGATGTTGTTCTTCGAGTATGTCGGGTAGATTTCATGCAGCGTGGCGTCGATCCCGCCCCGGAGGGTGTCGCCGGCGAGCAGGCGTTTCACTTCGCGCTCGTAATCCTGCTTCGTATTCAAGAGGCCGTCGCGGGCCGCCTGCAGCAGGGTCTCGTCCGGTGCCCGGTCGCTCAGGGCGTAGGCGATGGCGAAGCCGGCTTCCGACGGGGAAAGCCTCTTGCGGCCGAATTCGTCGGGCGTACCGGAGCCCGCTTCGACGCGGTAAACAAAGTCCGATTCGAGCAGCACGGCGATGAGCATCCGCCGCAGCCCCTCGACGTTGCCGCCGATTTCGATCGAGGCACGCATGAGTTCCTGATAGCTCTTGAGCTCACCGGCCGTCGGCTTGCGGGAAAGGGCACGCTCGAAGTGGAAGGTGATCGCCGCCGCCAGTTCCTGGTCCGCGGGCGGCGTCTTCTTTTCCAAGATCGCTTCCAACGGGGCCATCAGCTTCACGGGCTTCTTCTTGTCGCCGTTATCGGCCTTCGGTGCCCAACGATCCTTGGGGTTGGGGAACACGTCCGCCGGCGTCTCGCCGAGCTTGACCCGCAGGCTGCCGATCAGCTTGTTCGCGATCCAGTTCGCGTTCGACTGCATGGCCACGAAGTGGCTGCCGTCCAAGGTCGCCGCATCGAAGTCCCGCACCCCGGACCGCTCCGGAAGCGTAAACGGGTTGGCGATGCCGGGCAACTGCGCCGAACGATCCTTGCCCTTGAGGTCGAACGTGTCGAGCACCCGGTTCTGGTAGATCTGAGGGCTAACCAACCACCGACGAGCCGGAGTGTAGGCTTTGTCCTTGATCTCGCCGCTGAAGAGACGGTTGTGATCGATGTAGTTGCCGCCACTCGGGGTGGTGGCCTTCTCGTCGAACTTCGCTGCACTGTGCTGACGCAATTCGCCGAGTACCCACGCGTTCAGCGCGGCCGCTTCGGCGGCCTCCGGCTGCACCGACTTGGCGGGGGGCATCAGCTTGAAGAAGACCTGCTCCTGAACCTTGTTGAGGACGTCGAGCTGTTCGTTCAGCTTGAGTGTACTGAGTTGCGAAAGGTTCACGTTGCCCTTACCACCGTCTTCGTGGCAACTCGCGCAATAGTTCGTCAGCAGGGACTCGACTTCCTTGGGCACGGAAAACGGCTTAGGAGGTCCGGCAGCTATCACCGGCGCGAAAAGGAAAAGTAGCGTCCCACACAAACACATCAGTCGTGTAATTATTCGAGTGAAGTGTGGCATGAGTGCGGCGGCCCGTCAGGTGGAGCTTGAACCTTGGACGGAAAGCGTCCAAGGTTTCATTGGGTCGAACAGGAAAAGCTAGCGGTACGATCAGTATGTCTGTGAGCAACTAATTTCATACTTTACTCGATCGAAGATCGGCATTCCGGAAATTAATTCACGAATTTGGGAGCGGGTTGGATACACCCAACCAGGCCGATCAATTCGATACCGGTTTCGCTTTCCACCATTGCAGCAGTGGTTGAAGCGGCAAAAAGAGCTAGGCCGGCAAATTTGGCTGGTTGAGCTGATTTTCCAGGGCTGACCTCGACTTGTGCACTTCCTCGCATCGGTCAGTGGGTAGCACGGGGGCGTGATCGCCCTTCGGTTGCTGCTCACGGACGACCGCCATGCTCCTGCCCGCCGAGGCCCGGCCCCCGGCCCTCGCCTTCCTCCCGGTCTTCACC
>JANPKP010000170.1:0-1855 GCA_031426095.1 Gemmataceae bacterium | reverse complement strand
GTCTCGCCGCCCTCGGCCGCCTCCAGCACCCGGACCCGGAGGTCCATCGAGTACGCCCGCATGCGGTGCCCTCCTGACACCACAACAAGTTATGGAAACCCGGCCCCACTCGCTACGCCGCTACCGAACCGACACTAGTATGGCCCCCGTCCGGCAGGGGGAGGGCCGGCAATTTTTCCACCGCCCCCCGCACGTCGAGCAGCCGCGGGTCGGTGTACACCCCCATCGTCAGCCTGATGTCCGAGTGCCGCATCGCCGCCTGGGCCGTCCGCAGGGCCGTCCCCGTCCGGCTCAGGAGGGTGTCGAACGTCGTCCGCATGGCTTGGACGTCGACCGTCCGCCCGCGGTCGTCCCGCTTCGGGATGCCGGCCGCCCGGAAGTCGCGGTCGAGGATGCGGAGGACGCCGGCCGGGACGACGAACACCGGCGAGTCCGCAGCCAGCCGCAGCGGGATCGGCCCGCCGCCCGCCCGGGCCTCCGCCTGCGCGGCGGCGAGCTTGTCGTCGAGCCACCGCCGGAGGTCGGCGGCGAGGTCGTCCCGGAGGGCGACCGCGTTCCCCTCCCGGTTCTTCTCGTCAGCCGCGTCGAGTTGGAGGTAGGCGTTCCCGGGCGTCAGGTCGAGCTGCCCGACGGTCGTGGTCCGCAACTCGTTCTTCCGCAGCCCGGTCAGGACGAGTGTCTTGTAGATGAGCGCCCGCTCCCGGCCGACGGCCACCAGGCGATCGACGTGCCCCGCGTCCAGGTCGGCGGTTGCCAGCCCCTTCCGCGCCCCCCGGCGGATCGTCCGGGCGTCCGTCAGCGGGCGGGCGGTCGCCAACGGGTTCGGCGGGGTCGTGCTGGCCGACAGCCTGTTCGGCACGGTGACCGCCTTCCGGGAGCAGCTGGCGGCGGACGGCCGGGCGTACTGCGTCGGCATCGACTCGGCGATCAAGGTGATCGCCGCGGACGCCGACCTCGGGCC
The DNA here is from genome assembly GCA_031426095.1 of Gemmataceae bacterium. Taxonomy (GTDB): domain Bacteria; phylum Planctomycetota; class Planctomycetia; order Gemmatales; family Gemmataceae; genus JANPKP01. The sequence continues at coordinate 894 of JANPKP010000170.1, read as the reverse complement.
GGTCCCGCCCCACTCCGGCCGCGGCCGGCCGCCGACCCGGCCGACGGGCGTCCGGGCTGGTGCGACCTCCCCGACCGTCAAGGCGTGGGCGCTCGGGCGCGCGGGGGCCTTCCGGTCGGTGACGTGGCGGGAGGGGTCGAAGGGGAAGATGACCGGCCGGTTCGCCGCCTGGCGGGGTCGGCCGGCCCACCAGTTGTCGGCCGGGAAGGTGCCCCTCGCCCCGTGCTGGCTGCTGGCCGAGTGGCCGGCGGACGCCGCCCAGCCGGCGAAGTACTTCTTCAGCAACTTGCCGGCGGGGACGAGCCTGAAGCGGTTGGTGGCGACGGCCAGGAGCCGGTGGTGGGTGGAGCACAGCTACCGCGAGCTGAAGGACGAGTTGGGCCTGGACCACTTCGAGGGGCGGTCCTGGCGGGGTTGGAATCACCACGCCGTGCTCGTGCTGCTGGCCTACGCGTTCCTCCAAGACGTGCGGCGTCGCCGCCCCAAAAAAGTGGCGACCGGCTGACGCTCCCGAGGGTGCGGGAGGAACTCCAGTCGCTGCTGGCCTGTTGGTGCGCCCACTGCCCGGTGTGCGGACAGGCCGTCCCTGAACTCTTAAAAGACAAGCCGCCATAGTTCACGGAGTAATACTAGAGGCTATTTCACAAGCCGGTTCAACGCGATGACGGCGCAGGCCAGATGGACGAACCCGTCGTACAGGTCGGCCCGCTTCTCCCACCGCGTGGCCACGCGGCGGGAGCTGTGCAGCCAGGCGAACGTCCGCTCCACGACCCACCGCCGCTTGTACCGCCGAAGCCGCCGGCCGTCGTTCGTCGGCGGCCGCGTCCGGTTCTTGCGGTGGCGGGCCACCAGGGTGAACCCGTCGTCGGCCAGGGCCGACCGGGGGTCCGACTC
>JANPKP010000169.1:0-2524 GCA_031426095.1 Gemmataceae bacterium | reverse complement strand
CTGGTGCGCACATAGACAGCAGCCGCCCAGAAGCGCAAACGCGAGGACCGCCCGGACGAACGGGCAGACGACCAGCCAGAAGGCACAGCCGAGCGGGTCGAAAGGGGCCGGTCCGACGGGCGCGGCCGGCGGCGCGGCGGCGACCCGCCGCCCGGGCCGGCCGGCGGTGCGGACCAGTTCCTCGGCCGTCGCTTCGGCCTGACGGCGGGCGGTGTGGAACGACGCCCCGGCGGCCAGGAGGTTCGCCTGCTCGACGGCCTTCAGGAGCTTGCGTTCGCGGTCCCGCTTGCGGCCCGCCTCGATGCGGTCCATCGCCGCCAGGATCGGCTCCCGCCAGGCCGCGTGACGGTCGCGTTCGCCGGCCGCCCCGCCGCGTTGCATCACCATCCGGGCGGCCATCTTAGCGTCGAAGCCGAACAGGGCCTCGAAGAACTCCTCCCAGCGGCGGCCGGAGAACTTGGCCACGAACAGCCGCAGCTCCTCCTCGTCCAAGCCTTGTGCCCGCAGCCGTGCGAGGAGCTTGCCGGCCCCGCTCACGCACGGGCCGCGCTCCTCGTCGGCCGTGCGGTCGAGGCCGTAGCGGAGGGCGAACGCCAGCCCGACGCCGATCAGGCCGAAGCCGCACCAGACCCAGAAGAGCTTGAGCATGCCGAGCAGGATGGCCCCGAGGGCGAGGCCGGCCGCGGCCACCGCCCAGTCGCCCCACGACAGGCCCCAGGCGAACTGCTTCACCCGGCGGAACAGGTGCCCCTTGCGGGCCGCCCCGTCCAGCACGAAGTACGCGGCGGTGGACTGGACCGCCAGCCCGGCGACGCCGGCCACCCACGTCAGCTTGCCGAAGAAGGCGAGTAGCACGGCGGCGAGCAGGAGCGACGAAAAGTACCCGTGGACGACGCGGCCGCGGAGGGCGGCGGTCGGCGAGGCGGCGAACTTCTTGGCGAACCCTTCGAGCTTGCCGATCTGGTTCTCGTGCGGGGTGTAGACGGCCGTGTGCCAGACGCCGAGCCAGGCTTCGAGCACGCGGACGACCTCGCCCATGTCCTGGTAGCGGTCGGCCGCGTCCTTCGCCATCATCTTCTGGATGACGGCCGACAGCTCCTTCGGCACCCGGCTGACGATGTGCTCGGGCGGCACCAGCGACTCGTAGGCGTGCTTGGTCATCAGCTCGACGGCCGTGTTGCCGTCGAACGGCGGGCGGCCCGTGACCAGGACGTACAGGGTGCAGCCGAGGGAGTAGACATCGGCCCGGTGGTCCACGGCGGCCGCGTCGCGGCACTGCTCGGGGCTCATGTAGGCGGGGGTGCCCAGGGCGATCCGGGCCCCGGTCATGTCCGGCGGGATGGTGTTCAGGCCGCTCCGCTGCTCGCCGTCGAGCTGGTCGTCGGTCCACGTCGTCACGGGCGTCTTGACGAGCCCCAGGTCGGCCACCTTCACCAGCCCGTGCTTGTCCACGAGGAGGTTGTCCGGCTTCACGTCGCGGTGGATCATGCCGCGGTCGTGGGCGTGCTTGAGGCCGCGGGCGGCCTGCAGGACGTAGCCGACGGCCGCCTCCGGGTCGACCTTCCCCTGCCGCTTGACGACGTCGGCGAGCGACTGCCCGGGGACGTACTCCATGCTGAAGAAGCGGGTGCCGTCGGTCTCGCCGATGTCGTAGATGGCGACGATGTTCGGGTGGCAGAGCAGGGCCGCCGCGTACGCCTCGCGGGTGAAGCGGGCGACGAACACGGGGTCGGTGGCCCACCGCTGGCTCATCACCTTGAGGGCGACGGGGCGGTCGAGCGAGAGCTGGCGGGCGAGGTACACCGAGCCCATGCCGCCGCGGCCGAGTTCGCGCTCGATGACGTACCCGCGGACGTCGGCCGGGGGCGGGCGGAAGTCGTCGCCGAAGAGGGCTTCGGGCGGGGGCGGGCGGTCGGCCGCGGCGGGCGGGCGGGCGTCGTTCCGCCTCACGTCCGGGTTGGTACGGGCGAACCCGGACGGGGCCGGGGCGAGGGCCGGGAGGGCGACGGACGTGATCCCGGACGGCACGGCCCCGCCGAACCACTGGGCCCGCGGGGTGTCGTGGACGGCGGCCGAGCGGGAGCCGGAGGCGGCCAGTTCGGGGGAGGTGTCGGCCCGCACCGGCCACGCCGTGCCGGCCGCCGGCACCGTCATGCTGAACGGCCGGTGGCAGTTCGGGCAATCGGGCCGGTACCTCCCCGGCGGGGCGGCCGGGAAGGTCAGGCGTTGGTCGCAGTAAGGGCAAACCACAGCCACGGCGGCACCTTCGCGAACGGGTCGCGGCCGGTCGGGGTCGGGGGCGGTTCGGTGCGGGCCGGGGGCGAGCGGGTAACCCGGCGGTCGCGTCCCAACGGTACGTCACGTTCGCGGCCGGTGCGGGGGCTTCCCGGCCGAACGGCGGGCGAATCCGGGGCGGTTTACACGCGGGTGTTAACGGACGGCAACGGGGGTGTAAACGGGCGGCGATGGGATTGCGGCGGGGGCGAAGAACGGGAATGAATTTCATCCGTTTAGCGGGGCGCCC
>JANPKP010000168.1:0-7030 GCA_031426095.1 Gemmataceae bacterium | reverse complement strand
CGCGGGTACGACCCGGCCACGGGCTACGGCGGCGGCGAGTCGTTCCTCTTCCCCGCCCTGTCGGACGAGGAGACGCGGGCCGCCCTCGCCGGCACGTACTCGGCGAACGCCCCCGACCCGGACGAGCCGAACCCCCTGCGGGCCGAGGCCACGGAGGTGACGTGGCTGCTCGGCCTGCCGTTCTTCGTGCAGGTGATCGAGGGGCCGGGCGACACCGTCGCGGAGGTCGTCGCCGGGCTGCCGGGCAGCGCCGCCGAGGGGGTCCGCCGGCTCGACGCCCGCTGGCGGGGCACGGTGCCGCGGAAGGCCGACACGGTGATCGCCACCGTGAGCGGGAACCCCCGCCGGCCGTCGTTCCTGGCGCTCGCGAAAGCGGCCGCGTGTGCCGCCCGGGTGGTGAAGAAGGGCGGCCGCATCGCCCTGCTCGCGGAGGCCGCCCCGGTGCTGGGCGAGACCGCCGACCGCCTCCGGGGGGCGGACGACCCCGGCGACGCGGCCCGCGAGATCGTGAAGGCGAAGCCGGCCGACGGGGCCGCGGCGCTCTTGTGGACGGCGGCCGCCCGGCGGGCCAGCCTTTTCGTCGCCAGCGGCTACCCGGACGACTTCGCGGAGGAGCTGTTCGCCACCCCGGTCCGCAAGGCGTCCGAGGTCCAGCGGCTCATCGACGCGGGCGGCGACGTGATCGTGATCCCCGACGCCGACAAGTCGGTGGTGACGGTCGAGCGCGGAGCGGAATGAGCCGCGTCAAGCAGACCGGGGCGGGAGCCATATAGAATTCGGCGACGCTCCCGCGTTACCGCAAAATCCGGTAGCGGTTTCCCGAAGTGCTTAACAGAAATACGGATCGGGCCGGTGTTAACGCGCCGATGCGGTAGAATCCGGTAGAGGTCCACGATGACGCCGCCGCTGAATGATTCCACTGCCGTCGCCGGGTACGAGGCGACCGTCACGGCAGCCGGGCTGTTCGACACCTCGGCGGCCGGGAAGTTGGAATTGTCCGGCCCGGACGCCCCGATGTTCGCCGGAAACCTCTGCACGAACGACGTGAAATCGCTCCCCCTCGGCAGCGGTTGCGAGGCATACTTCTGCAACCCGCAGGCGAAGGTTCAGTTCCAGGCGTGGGTCTACCACGTCCGCGGGGCCGACGGGTCCAACGCTCTGTGGCTCGAAACCACCCCCGGCCGCAACGCCGAGTTAGCAAAGTATCTCGACCGCTATCTCATCTCGGAGCGGGTGGAAATTACTGACCGCACCGCCGAATTCGCCCAGATGCACCTCGCCGGCCCGAATGCGAAGACGGTCCTCGAAAAGGCCCTTGGCGAGCCGGTGCCGGAGTTGGCCGAGTTCCAGCACATAGAGCGGACGATCGGCGCAGACGCCTCGTGCAGCGTCCGCCGCCGCGACCCGCTCGGGCTGCCGGGGTACGACATCGTGTGCCGCACCGACGCGGCCACCGGAGTCCTTCAGGCGTTGACCGCCGCCGGGGCCACGCCGGCCGGGGCGGAGACCTACGAAACCCTACGGGTCGAGGCCGGCACGCCGCTGTTCGGCCCGGACATCGACGCCAGCCGCTTTGTCATGGAAGTGGGGAACGCGGCCCGGGCGGTGAGCTACACGAAAGGGTGCTTCCTGGGGCAAGAGCCGATCGTGATGGCCCGCGACCGGGCCGGCCACGTGAACCGGGCCTTCTCGGCCGTCAAGGTGCTGGACGGCGGCCCACTGCCGGCGGGAACGAAGCTGTTCCGCGACGGGCAGGAGGTCGGGTTCGTCACGTCGTCGGCCGACTCGCCGCGGCTCGGGCTGACGGTCGCGCTAGGCTACCTCCGCTGGAAGCACCAGGAGCCGGGCACGCGGATGGAGGCGGACACGCCCGGTGGCCGGCGGGCGGTGGAAGTGGTGGGACTGCCGCCGGTGAAAGCGTAGTTGTTACTTGTGGTCGCCGTTCGCCGACGGCCCCGGCGATCCCCGGTCGATGTCCGGCAGCCTCACGAAGTCGAAATCGGGGTTGGGCACCACCGGCCCCGTCGGCTCCGGGTCGTGGCGGAACGGCCGGCGGACGGCCCGCTCCCGGACCTGCCGGTAGGAGCGGGCCATGTACCAGCGGGCGACGTTCCACCCGGACAGCAAGGTCGCCAGCCACGCCCCGAGTTCCAGGTTCCCCTCGCGGAAGTGTTCGACCACCTCCGGGATCAGGACGTGCCGCAGGTGCAGCAGCACGGCCATCGCCGCGAACACTAACGCCACCACCAGCCGCAAGTTTTCGGCACGCATTTCCGGCCCCCGGACGCCACGAACGGTACTCTCACCCATCTTACGGCCGGTCGCGGTTGACAGCCGGCGATTCCCGCGGCTACACTCCCCCGCCCTCGGGACACGTTCGGAAAGCGGGTGGGGTGCGGTGAACGCCGAAGCGTACCACGCCCTGATCCGAGGCGACCGGCGCGGCCCGGTAGCGGCCGCCGCCCGGCTCGGCCTGCGGGCGGCCAGCGTGCCCTACGGACTCGGCGTCTGGGGCCGCAACCGGCTCTTCGACCTCGGCTGGAAGACGGTCCACCGGGCAGGCGTGCCGGTGGTGAGTGTCGGCAACCTGAGCCTTGGCGGGACGGGAAAGACGCCGTGCGTGGAGTGGGTCGCCTGCTTCTACCGCGACCAGGGCGTACAAGTCGGCCTCCTGAGCCGCGGGTACGGGGCCGACGGCGGGCGGAACGACGAGGCGATGGTGCTGGAGGAGAACTTGCCCGACGTGCCTCACCTTCAGGGCGCGGACCGGGCGGCCCTCGCGGCGACGGCGGTGGAAGAGCTAGAGCGGGAACTGCTCGTCCTCGACGACGGCTTCCAGCATCGCCGCCTGCACCGCGACCTCGACATCGTGTTGCTCGACGCCACCCGCCCGCCGACGGCCGACCGGCTGTTCCCCCGGGGCACGCTTCGTGAGCCGCTTGGCAGTCTGAAGCGGGCCGGCGTGGTCCTCCTGACGCGATGCGACCAGGCGACGGAAGCGACAGTGGCGGGACTGCGGCGTGTGATCGAAACGCGGTTCCCGGTTTTGCCCGTGGCGACCACCGAACACCGGCCGGCTGAACTAACTGGCGGCGACGAGCCGGAGCCGGTCGGAACGCTGCGGGGCCGCCCGGTGGGGGCGTTCTGCGGCATCGGCAACCCGGACGCCTTCCGGTACACGCTCGAAGCGATCGGGGCGAACGTCGTGGCCGTCCGGAGCTTCCCCGACCACCACCCCTACGGGCGGGCGGACGTGGACGACCTCCGGGCGTGGGCGGGTTCCCTCCCGGCCGACGCGGCGGTGGTGACGACGCAGAAGGACTTCGTGAAGCTGAGGCTTGCCGACCTCGCCGGGCGGCCGCTGCGGGCGGTGCGGATCGGCCTCGCGTTCCTCGACGGCGAAGATGTGTTCACGGAACGCCTGCGAAGCGTGATGCCGCCCGCGACGGACTGACACCCCGGAGGTTGCACGGATGCGACCCTTCGACCTCACCGGCCTCAGGACCTACGACCTCGCCGGCCGCCCGAGCAAGGTGTCGGTCGCCGACCTCGGCCGCCCGGTGCCGGCCTCCACGCCCGTCGCCGACTGGTTCGATTCCCTCCCCAAACAACTCGCCACGCTCGAACTCCGGAAGGTCCGCGACCACGTCGTGCGGGCCAGCCGCGACGGCCGCACCGTCGCCGTCGCCCTCGGCGGGCACGTCATCAAAACCGGGTGCGCCCCGTACCTCATCGACCTGATCCAGCGCGGCGTAGTCACGGCCGTGGCCATGAACGGGGCGGCCGCCATCCACGACTTCGAGCTGGGGTACGCCGGCAAGACGAGCGAGGACGTGGGGGCGGCCCTACACGCCGGGAATTTCGGCATGGCCCGCGAGACGGCCGAAGCGTATGGGATCGCGGCCACAAACGGGGCCGCCTCCGGCCGCGGCCTCGGCCACGCCCTGGGCGAACACATGGACCGCCTCGGCTGCCCGTTCGGGGACGCGAGCCTCGTGCTGGCGTGCTACCGGGCGGGCATCCCCTGCACCGTCCACGTCGCCCTCGGCACCGACATCGTCCACATGCACCCGACCGTCTCCGGGGCCGCCCTCGGGGAAGCGTCGATGCTCGACTTCCGCCTCCTCTGCAGTGTCGTGTCCACCCTCGCCCACGGCGTCTGGATGAACCTGGGGTCGGCGGTGGTGCTGCCGGAGGTGTTCCTCAAGGCGGTGTCGGTGGTCCGCAACTTCGGGCACGACCTGGGCGGGCTGGTGGCGGTCAACTTCGACAAGGAGTCGAAGTACCGGACGGTGATGAACGTCCTCCGCCGCCCGGCGTCCGAGGGGATCGAGGTGATCGGGCACCACGAGCTGCTGATCCCGCTGTTCCACGCGGCCGTTTCCGCCGCTTCGGCTTCGACCGCCCGTTCGATTTCGCACGCGGCCTGACGACGGAGGCACGGATGTCCGCCGACCTGATCGACCTGGTGCAACGGCTCGGCCGCCCGCGGGTGCTGGTCCTCGGCGACGTGATGCTCGACCGCTACGTGTGGGGCAACGCCGAGCGGATCAGCCAGGAAGCCCCGGTGGTGCTGCTCCGCGCCGACAAGCGGGAAGAACGGCTCGGCGGGGCGAGCAGCGTGGCGACAATGCTGCAGGCGCTCGGGGCGGAAACGAGCCTCGTCGGCGTCGTCGGCCCGGACGCGGACGGCGGCCGCTGCCGCGACATCCTCGACGGGTTGGGGATCGACACGTCGGGCGTCGTGACCGACGACACCCGGCCGACGACGGTGAAGGAGCGGTACATCGGTCGGGCCCAGGCCCGCCACCCGCAGCAGATGATCCGCGTCGATTACGAGAGCCGCGAGCCGGCCGGTGCTTACGCCGAGCGGCGGATGCGGGACCACCTGACGGCCGCGCTGCGGGAAGCCGACATCGTACTGGTGAGCGACTACGACAAGGGCGTCTGCACCCCCGGCCTGCTCGCCGCCGTGATCGCCACGGCGAAGGCCCGCGGCGTGAAGGTCATCGCCGACCCGATCCGCGGCGGCGACTATTCGAAGTACCGCGGCTGCTCGTCCATGACGCCCAACCGGCTAGAAGCCGGGCTTGCGACCCGGCGGGACATTGCCACCACCGCCGACGCCCTACGCTCGGCCGCCGACCTGCGGACCACACTCGGGCTCGAAGCCGGGATCGTGACGCTCGACAAGGACGGCATGGCCCTCGCCCACCGCGACGGCCGCTCCACCATCTTCCCGACCCGTCCGCGGCAGGTGTACGACATCACCGGGGCGGGCGACATGGTCATGGCCGCCCTCGGCCTGGCCCTCGCCGCCGGGGCCGACTACGACCCGGCCATACGGCTGGCGAACGTGGCCGGCGGGCTCGAAGTCGAGAAGATCGGCGTCGTCACCGTCTCCCGCGACGAAATCCTGGCCGACCTGCTCCACGCCCCGTTCGTGGTCGCCGCCGAACGCATCCCGGCCGCCGGGAAGGTTCTGGCGTTGCCGACGCTTCTCGCGGAACTCGACCGCCGGCGGGCGGCCGGGCAGACGGTCGCGTTCACCAACGGCTGCTTCGACGTGCTCCACGCCGGGCACGTGCAGTACCTCGCCGAGGCCCGCCGGCAGGCCGGCTGCCTCGTCGTCGGGCTCAACAGCGACGCCAGCGTGCGGGGGCTCAAGGGGCCGACCCGCCCGCTCAACCCGGCCGAGGCCCGGGGCACCGTCCTCGCCGGGCTGCAGGACGTCGACTTCCTCACGGTGTTCGCCGACCCCACCCCACTCGCCCTGATCGAAGCCATCCGCCCGGACGTGCTGGTGAAGGGGGCCGACTACCGCAAGCACGAGGTGGTCGGGGCCGCGTTCGTGGAGAGTTACGGGGGTCGGGTGCACCTGGCCGACGTGAAGCACGGGTTCTCGACCACCACCCTGATCGACCGCATGAAGGCGGCGTAACGCCCGGAGGCCGGTTCGCGGATGAACCGCATCGCACTCTTTCTGCCGAACTGGATCGGCGACGTGGTCATGGCCACGCCGGCCGTCCGGGCCGTCCGCACGGCCTTCCCGGCCGCCGACCTGTTCGCGGTCGGCAAGCCCTACGTCGCCGACGTGGTCGCCGGCTCGCCGTGGTTCCGCGCCTTCATCCCGTTCGACAAGAAGGGTCCGCGCGACCGCCGGTTGCTCGGCGTCGCCCGCCGCCTGCGGGACGAGAAGGTCGACGCCGCCATACTCTTCCCGAACTCGTTCCGCCCCGCCCTCGCGGCCCGGCTCGGGGGGGTGAAATCGGTCGTCGGCTTCGCCCGCTACGGCCGCGGCTTCCTGCTTTCTCACAAACTCGAAGCGGTCCGCGATCCGAACGGCGGGTTCAAACCGTTGCCCGTGATCGACGACTACAACCGGCTCGCGGTCGCCCTCGGCACGGCCGACCCCGGGCACCGGATGGAGCTGTTCACCACGCCCGCCGACGAGGCCGCCGCCGACGCCGTGTGGGACGGATTCGGCCTCACCCGCTACCCCCACGTCGTGTCGCTGAACCCGGGGGCGGCGTTCGGGGCGGCGAAGCACTGGCCGGTCGCGTCGTTCGCCGCGCTGGCCCGGAAGCTCACGGACCGCGGTTGGGGTGTCGTCGTCCTGTGCGGCCCCGGGGAGCGGGAGATGGCCCGCCGCATCGCGGATGGGAGTCGCAGCCCGCACGTCTTCGCCCTGAGCGACGCCACGCTCTCGCTTGGGCTTACGAAAGCCCTCGTCCGCCGCTCCGACCTGTTGGTCACGACCGACAGCGGCCCGCGTCACTTCGCGGCCGCGTTCGGCCGGCCGGTGGTGACGCTGTTCGGGCCGACGCACATCGGCTGGACGGAGACGTATTACGCGAAGGCCGTCCACCTCCAAAAGCCGGTGCCGTGCGGACCGTGCCAGCAGCGCGTCTGCCCGCTCGACCACCGCTGCATGACCGACCTCTCGCCCGCCGAGGTCTTCGCGGCCGCCGACCGGTTACTCCGTTCCCACCCTCTGCCGCTCGCCGGGGAGGGCCGCCGTGCCGGGTAA
>JANPKP010000167.1:0-12620 GCA_031426095.1 Gemmataceae bacterium | reverse complement strand
CGATCCAACGGTGATCCGTTTGGTTGCCATGGGTCACACCGGGCTTCAGACGGGGAACTGGCGCCACTGCCCAAGTGGTAGAACGGCGACCCACCGCGCGCAAGTCCACGCAACTTCCCCAGTCGCGCGCGTTGGCCGTGGTGGTGACCCACGTTCGACGTCGGTTGCTCGCCACCGGAAGGCGCTTATCGCGTTCGCCGAGCCGGTTGCGGGAGAAGAGATCGGCGCGGGCCTCACGGGCGTTGGATCACCCGCGCCGTAAAGTTAGACGCTGGGCACGCCTCCCATCACTTACCCCTTCTCGGGTTCAGATCACGTCGCCCACCAGCACCGGGGCACACGAGCACCGCGTCATCACGGCGTAGTACCTCGTGGCCGGCTCGCACGTCACGTACGCCGTGGGCGTCCCGTCACGGTCGCGTACGAGGAGCCCCCGCATCCCCTCCTTGACCTTGAACCACACCCCGCCCATCATCCCGAACGCGGCCGGGATCACGACCGCCTCGGGTTCGAGGTGCGACCACCGCCCGGCCTCGGCGCTCGCCCGCCACGTCCAGCCCGTCGGCGGCAGGTGGCCGGCCGAGCGGACCCGGCACCCCCAGCGGACGACCTGGAGCCGCCCCTCCCACCAGACCGGTAGACGCGGCGGCTGTGCCCGCCAGTGGAAGCGGACCTCGGGCTCGCCCCGGTCGTGGGTCCGGGCGTCGAGCCCGTGGGCCTCGACGACCGGGCGGGGGAACTCGCTCAGCGGGAGGGCGACGGCGACGCACACGGCGGGTCCGGGGTGCGGGGCGTCATGCCCCGGGGCGGGGGCTCAGGCGGCGGCCGGGCGGTCTTCCCATTGCAACGGGTCGGCGACCGTGAAGACGCCCTCGGTGCCGTTGACGAACCGCACCCGGTGCCGCCCGTCCTCCTCCGCGATGGCGTGCGGCCGGGCCGCCGCGCCCTGATTGCCGCAACGGAGTTTGCACCCGCCGCGGGGTCGAGTACATTTCCCCACACACCACCTCTCACGAGACCGCCCCATGCTCGCCGTCTCCGCCCAGGCGATCGGCCGCCGGAAGCCGATCTGCGACCCGTTCTCCGTCCCCCCGCTCACGACCGGCACCGCCGCCCTCCGCGACCTGATCGCCCACGTCGTGCGGGCCGAGGTGGCGGCGTTCCGGACCCGCCAGGCGGACCGCCGGTTGCTCGCGGCGCTCACCGCCACGCAGATCGACGCCGGGCTGGCCGCGGGCAAGGTGTCGGCCGGCGGCAGCGACCTCGACCAAAGGGTGGACCCGGACGCCGCGGCGGCGACCGCCGTCGAGGCGTTCGCCGACGGCCTCTACCTCGTGCTGGTGGACGGCGTCGAAGTCAAGAGTTTGGACGCCCCCGTGACGCTGACCGCGTCCAGCGCGCTGCTGTTCGTCCGCCTCACCCTCCTGGCGGGGGGCTGAGCCGTGCTGAACCCCGACCTCGCCCGCGAACGGCTCGGCAAACTCCGCTCGAAGAAGCACCGGCGGGCCCGCCTCGGCCGCGTGCGGGAGTTGCCGAAGCCGCTCGCCGCCCTCGGCCTCGGCGTCCTCGGCCTGCTGCCCACCGGCCGGCCGCCGAAGGAGTGGAAGGACCGCCGGAAACTTCAACACAAGTCCGCCGCCGGCCTTGCGGCGGCCCCGAAGGACCGGGCGAAGGTGTTCGACGCCCTCTTCCCGACCCTGCACGCGGCCGTCGAGGCCGGCTGGCGGGTGAAGGGGCGGGTGCCGTACACGGTCGGGTACAACCGCCGCGGGTTCCGCGCCCCGAACCGGCCCGAGCTGTACGCCGGCGAGCGGCAGAACTACCTGGACGCCCTGTTCGACGACCTGGGCGGGTTCCCGGACGACGTGCTCTCGGCCGAGTGGGTGGCGGCGTGGGCGGTCCACCTCGGCTACCGGTCGGACGAGTTCGGCTACCTGCTCGCCGGGGCGATCGACGCGGGCGGCCCGGAGGCGGAAGCCGTCCTGGGCACGCTCAAGGACGCGGCGGCCAACCGGCACCCGGTCGGCGGGCCGGGCGGGCACGCCACCCGCGGGCTGCTCTGCTGCGGCCGCCCGGACGCCTGGGAGTTCGCCGAGAACCTCCTGCTCGCGGCCCAACGGCAGGAGGGGCTGCGGCAGGCAATCCTGGAGGCGGTGGACGAGGCCCACCCGGACGCCTTCCGCCGCATGGTCGGGGTGGTGCTCGACCACAACCTGATCCGCTTCGCGTCGGTCGCCCGCGCCGCCGCCGTCTGGTTCGGCGAGGAGGAAGAGGTCGAGAACCCGAAGAAGGTGAAGGCCGATCTGGTGGCGTGCCGCGACCTCCTGGCCGACCCGGCGGCGCGGCAGAAGGCCGTCGCCGCCGGGGACGCGGCGGCCGCGTACCGGGCGCTGTGGGCGGTGGCGTTCACGGACGTGGAGGCGGCGGCGAAGGCGGCCGCCCCGTTGCTCAAGGACAAGTCCCCCGCCCGCCGGCTCGCCGCGGCCAAGCTGCTCGCCGAGTCCGGGCTGCCCGAGGCGACCGCGCAGTTGCTCCCGCTGCTGACCGACACCGAGCCGCGGCTCGTGGCCACGGCGCTCGCCCACTTCAACATCGCCTCGGAGGATGACGACGACCCCGAGAACGCCAAGCGGTTGCCGGCTGACCTGTTCGAGCGGGTGGAAAAGCTGATCCCCACGCTGCCGCCGAAGCCGAAGGAGCTGAAACCGCTGGTCCCCGGCTGGCCGGTCCCCAGTCTGGGGCAGGAGGACGCGGCCCGACTGCTGCTCACGTGCCTCGGAATGCGGCCGGCCGAGCGGCTGCTGCCATACCTCGCGATGATGGACGAGTACCGCCGCATCGCCGCCCTGGCCACGCTGTGCCGGCCCCGCGTGCTGTCGAGCCGGGTGCGGCAGACGCTCGTGGCCGTGGCCGGCGAGCCGAACCGCTCCGTCCGCGAGGCGTCGCTCGCGCACCTCAAGAAGCTCACGCTGGCCGAGGACGAGGTGCCCGCCCTGGAGGGCTACCTGTCCCGCAAGGCGGCCGACTTCCGCCGCGGCGTGTTCGAGCTGCTGCTCAACCGCCCGGACAAGCTCGTGGTCGGCACCGTCGGCCGGCTGCTGGCCGCCGGCGACGCCAACCGGCGGGCGGCCGGCATCGAGGTGGCCCGGCGGATGGTGGACGCCGGGCGGACGGCCGAGCCGCTCCGCGAGCGGCTCCGCGACTACCGGGAGGAGAAGGGGAAGCGGCTGGCGAAGGCCGAGGACGACGCCATCGAGGCCGTCCTGAACCCGGCCGCCCGCCCGCCGAGTCTCGCCGACGGCCTCGGGCTGTTCGACCCGGCCGACCGCGCCCCGGCCGTGCCGCCCAAGACTCGCCGGGCGAAGCTCGCCACCCCCGCGGCCGCCGCGTTCCTGAAGTCCCTCGACGCCTTCATTCACGAACACCAGGACCGGACGTTCACCGACGCCCGGAACAAGGTGAAGCCGGAGGAGAAGGTCCTCGGGTCGATCCGCTGGAGCTGGGAGTTCCCGAGCCCGAACGCGAAGCGGACCGCCGACGAGGACCGCGCCCACCTGCCGCTCCTGGAACTGTGGGAGGGGTGGTGGCGGACCCGCCCCGCCGCCGCCCGCGACGCGGACGGGCTGGAACTCCTCCGGGCGATGCGGCTGCCGCGGGTCGAGGTCCGCCCTGGCGAAGAGGCCGACGAGCGCGACGACGACGACGACCGGCCGGCCAAGAAGACCCCCGCCGCGGTCGCGTTCGAGAAGGCGAAGAAGGCCGTCGCCGGCGGGCCGCCGGTCCGCGTGCGGTACGACGACCTCATTCCCACGTTGCTGGGCTGGTTTGAGAAGCTGTACCCGCCCGGCGGCGCGGCCGACTTCCTGCTCGACGCGGCCGAGACGGCCCTGGCCGCCGTCCCGCCGGCGGTCGTCGAGCGGACGACGCCGGCGAAGGCGGGCGAGGACGAGGACGACGACGACTTCGACCTGGACGACGACGACGACGACGAGGTCGCCGGCTGGCGGACCGCGGACGAGTTCGAAGACTGGCTGCTCGCCGCCGGGCAGTATCGCGGAGCGCCCGGTTGGACGGCCGCCCACGACGCCCGCCTCTTCCGCCTGTACCGCTGGCGGGACGAGCCGACCCCCGGGGTCGAGCGGCTGCGTCCGGGCCTGGACGTGCTGCTCGCCGGGTACGCCGCCGGGGCCGCCACCCTGGCCGACGTCTACGACCACCTGATCGGCCCGCGGCCAGCCCGGCGGTGGGGCACCGCGTTCGACTCGCTGGCCTCCCTCACGTCCGCGAACGCCGCGAAGGACTACCCGCTTCTCGCCGAACGGCCGGAGCTGCGGGCGGCGGTCGAGGCCGTCGTGGCCCGGGTGATCGAGACGGAGCTGACCCGCGGCGAGACGCCCACGCCGGCGACCCGGGCGGCGAACGACATCGGCGAAGTCCGCGGGGCCGACACGCTCTTCCGCCTGATCGCCGCGGTGGGCAAGGCCGGGTACTCGGTCGGCGACCGGTATTCGGCCAGCCAGAACAAGCCGGCCGTCCTCACGCACCTGATCCGGCAGGCGGTGCCGACCGACGCCGACACCCCGGCGGCGTTCGCGGCGGCGGCGAAGGCGGCCGTCGCCGAGGGGCTCTTCCCGGTCGAGCGGGTCGCCGAGTTCGGGCTGCTGAACCCGCGGTGGGTGGCGCACGTCGCGGAGGTCGTCGGCTGGTCGGGGTACGAGGAGGCCGTGTACTGGTTCATCGCCCACACCGACTCCCGTTGGCAGAACCAGCTCCGCGGCGACGGCCCGGAGGACGACGACGATGACGAGGAGGACGACGAGGCCCCGCGGGCGGGCGGGAAGGCGGACGACGCGTGGCAGGCGATCGTCAAGGCCCGCACCAACCTCACGTCCGAGCAACTGGCCGACGGGCTGATCGACGTGGCCTGGTTCCACGCGGCGTACGCGGCGGTGGGGGACGACGCCCGCTGGACCGCGGTCGAGGCGGCGGCCAAGTTCCTCGGGTACGGGCAGGCCCACAAGAAGGCCGCCCGCCTGGACGACGTGCTGCTCGGCCGGGCGAAGAAGAAGGACCTGGTCGACGCCGTCCGCACGAAGTTCCTCAAGGAGGCGGTCCGCCTGCTCGGCCTGCTCCCGCTGCCGGCCGACGCGGCCGGGCGGCAGGCGGAGCTGGCCGACCGTTACGCGGTGCTGAAGGGGTACGAGCGGTACGCCCGCGGGCTCAGTTCGCTCTCCAAGGAGCCGGCGCTGCGGGCCGCGCGGCTCGGCATGGAGAACCTGGCGGTGACGGCCGGCTTCCCCGACCCGGTGCGGCTGGAGTGGGCCGTCACGGCCGCCGACGCGGCGGACCTCGCGGGGGGGGCGGCGAGCGTCACGGCGAACGGGGTGACGGTGGCGCTCGGGCTGACCGCGGCCGGCGAGCCGGAGGTGACGTACACCCGGGGCGGCGAGCCGGTGGCGAGGCTGCCGAAGGGCTTGAAGAAGAACCCGAAGGTGGCCGAGCTGCTGGAGCGGCGGAAGGCGGTGGCCCGGACCGTCGCCGACACGAAGCGGTCGCTCGAACAGGCCATGTGCGCAGCCGGGTCGTTCCGCGGGGCGGAGCTGAAGTCGCTGATGGGCCACCCGCTCGTCCGCCCGCTGCTGGAGCGGCTGGTCCTGCGGACCTCGGCCGGAATGGGCTACCCGGCGAGGGGGGGCGCGGCCCTCCGGCGGCACGACGGCACGGCGGTGCCGGTGAGGGCGGCGGACGGGTGGGCGGTCGCGCACCCGCTCGACCTCCTGGCGGCCAAAGACTGGCCGGCGTGGCAGGCCGAGTGCCTCCGGGCCGAGCGGGTGCAGCCGTTCAAGCAGGTGTTCCGCGAGGTATACGTACCGACGGCCGCGGAGAATGAGGACGCGGACCGCTCCCGGCGGTACTCCGGGCAGCAGGTGAACGAGAGCCAGGCGAAGGCCCTGCTCGCCGGCCGCGGGTGGTCCACCCGGGACGGGTTCGACAAGCTGTTCCAGGAGGCGAACTTGATCGCGGCCCTGTCGTTCGACCACGGGTACACCACCCCGGCCGACGCCGCCGCGCCGGCCGTGCGGGAGGTGGCGTTCCGCCGCCGCGGCGACTGGAAGGCGGTGCCCCTGACGGCCGTCCCGGCGGCGGTGTTCAGCGAGGTGATGCGCGACCTGGACCTGGTGGTGAGCGTGGCCCATGTCGGCGGGGTGGACCCGGAGGCCACGCAGTCGACCACCGAGATGCGGGCCGCCCTGGTGCGGACGACGTGCGGCCACCTGAGCCTGGGGAACGTGACGCTCGACGGCAGGCACGCCCTGATCCGCGGGGAGTACGGGCGGTACTCGGTCCACCTGGGCAGCGGGGTGGTCCACAAGCAGCCGGGCGGGTCGGTCTGCGTGGTGCCGGTGAACGCCCAGCACCGGGGCCGGCTCTTCCTGCCGTTCGCCGACGACGACCCCCGCACGGCCGAGGTGGTGTCGAAGGTGCTGCTGCTGGCCCGCGACGCGGAGATTCAAGACCCGACCATCCTCCAGCAGCTCGTGGCGAAGTAGCGGCCGATCCCGCTTGTGGGCGGCCCCCGGAGCGGTTAGCCTCGGGGTGAATCCGACAACGCGGGGAGACGACGTCGACACCGGCCGACGACCGCGACTGACCCGCCGCCGCGTCCTGGCCGCCGGGGTCGCGGCGGTCACCGGGGTCGGCCTCTTCACCTGGCGGGTCGAGCCGCACTGGGTGTCGGTCGTCCGCCGCGACCTCCCCGTCCGCAACCTGCCGCCCGCCCTCGCCGGCCGGACCCTGGCCCAGGTCAGCGACCTGCACGTCGGGCCGGGCATCGACTCCGACTACCTGGCCGCCGCCCTCCGCGACCTCTCCGCCCTGGGGCCGGACATGGTGGCCGTCACCGGCGACTTCATGAGCTGCTTCGCGACCGAGCAGGCGGACGAGGTGGCCCGAGTGCTGGGGAACCTGGCCGCCCCGCCGCTCGGGTGCTTCGCCTGCCTGGGGAACCACGACTACGGCGACGGCTGGTCCCGCCCGGAGGCCGCCGCCCGGCTGGCCGCCCGCCTGAAAGACCTGGGCGTCCACCTGCTGCGGAACGCCTCCCGCGAGGTGGCCGGGCTCCAGATGGTCGGCCTGGACGACCTGTGGGGGCCGTTCTTCAAGCCGGCCGACGTGCTGGACAGCCTGGACCCGGCCGCCCCCGCGGTCGTGCTGTGCCACAACCCGGACGCGGCCGACGCCCCGGTGTGGGGCGGCTACCGGGGCTGGATCCTGTCCGGCCACACCCACGGCGGGCAGTGCAAGCCGCCGTTCCTCCCGCCGCCCCTGCTGCCGGTCAAGAGCCGGCGGTACACGTCCGGGGCGTTCGACCTCCCGGGCGGCCGGTCGCTTTAAATCAACCGCGGGCTCGGGCACCTGATGCGGGTCCGGTTCAACGCCCGCCCCGAGGTCACCCTGTTCCGCCTGGTCGCGGCCTGAACGCGTTGTGGGTGGACCGGGGGGCCAACGCCATGCGACGGGTCGTACCCGTGCACCTCGCCATCCTGGTCGCTCTGGTCGCATGTGCCGTGTGCGGCGCGCGCCGGGGAAGTCCGCTGTTGTCCGGCGAAGACTTTTCCCACAAGAATGCCCTGGCGGGCGTCGAACGCGGCAAGCCGGTCGTGCTCGCGGTCCTGTTGCACGACGCGTACTTCTACTGAACGCACCGGCTGATGCACCACCCGCGGGCGTTCCGCCGGCTGTACCGGACCCACCACCTGTCGACCAGCCCGACCCCGTGGGCGGCGTACGCGTTCGGGGTCGGCGAAGCAGTCGTCCAGGCCGGGGTCGGGCCGCTGGTGGTGTGCCTGGTCCCGATGCACGGGCTGGCGTTCCTGGCGTTCATGACCTGGCAGATCGCGTGGAATGTGTTCGGTCACCTGGGGTACGAGGTGTACCCCAGGTGGTTCCTGCGGACGCGGGCCGGGCGGGTGGTGAACACGCCGACGCACCACGCCCTGCACCACGAGCGGTTCCGGGGGAACTACGGGCTGTACTTCAACGCCCGGGACCGGCTGATGGGGACCGACCTGCCCGACGACCCGGCCCGGTTCGAGCGGGCGAGCTGCGGTCCCTCGGGCGGGTGAGCCTGACGCGGGTGAGGGGCGATGCCCGGCCGCGCCGGTGGTGGTCGGTGGGCGCGGGCTTGGTCCGCGGTGGTCTCGGTGGTGGGTTGGGCCGTGGGCTTGGTCGTCGCCTTCCGGCCCTGAATCGCAGACCCAGGTGGCATGCTGTCAAGGGGCGATTCCTGACGCCCCCGCCCCCTCACCCCTCGACCTCCGGCTCCGGCCGCTGCCCTTATAATGCGGACCAGTGCCGTCCCGTCGTCGCATCCGCCCCGACGTGCCACCCGCCACTGGCGTGCCCGCCCGCACGAGCGGCCACCCGTCACGCCCCGTCCCACCCCCGGCCGATGGGGGTGGCATGGCAACACCAAACGACCACGCCACCGCCCTCGCCCCCGCGGCCCGCTCTTCGCCGGGGTGACCCCGGCCGAGTTGAGCGCCGCCCGTGACTGGCACGCCCGCTTCAGCGACGCCCTCCCTGCGGCCGTGGCGTACATGAGCGTGGGCGCCTGGAACCCGGTCACGGCCTCCGGCCTGGCGGCTTCGGGCGTGTACCCGGCCGACCTCGCCGGGGCTTACTTCCGGGTGGGCCCGGCCCTGCGGCACACGGCCGAGGGGGCGGGGCTCTCATTCGCCCTGAGCAACGGCGACGTGAGCGTGGGGCGGCTGGCGGGCGAACTCCGGCGGGTAGCGGGTTGACCCGCCCGCCAGCCGGCCCGATACTCGGGGCATGACCGCCGCCCTCTTGCTGCTCGCCGCCACCCCGCCGCCCCGCCGGTCGCGCTCGACCCCGGCGCCCTCCCGCTGGCCGAGGCCCGCCGCCTCGACGGCCGCCCGTTCGTCGCCACCCTCCTCGTCACCTCCGTGCACTGGACCGACCCCGACACCGGGTTCACCGCCTCGGCACCACCGCCCCCGACGGGTCGAGCGGTCGCTCGTGTTCCGCCGGCGGGCCGAGCCGGACGACAACGGCCGGGCCTCGCTGGCCGGCGTGCTGCGGGTGGTCGTCCACCCGGGGGCGACCGTCGGCGAGGTCTGGGTGCCGGCGTGGGTCGAGGTGCGGGTCGGCCCTATTCGGTGATGGGCCGACCGGGCGGGTCGGCCTATCGCGGGGCGAGCGATGGCAACGCGGTCCCGAACGGTTGCGGCGGACGGCGTTTGGGAATAGTCTGGGCGGTGGTTACACGGAATAAGCCGACCGAGGCTGTGGGGATAGGGCCGCCGGCCGAACCAGTGATTCGGCCACCCGCCAGAGTCCCCGCGGCCCTCGCCTGAGGCGTTCCGTAGTCTGGTGGCGTCCGCACGCCTCAATCCCGCTCCGGGAGCTGCCATGTCTCGCACGCTCGTAGGCTCCGCACTCGTGCTCGCGCTCGCCCTGTCGGCACCGGCGCCCGCGCAAACGCCCCGGGAGAAGAAGGTCCGCGACGACAAGGTCAAGGTCGAGGCCGACGGGTTCTGGATCTACAACGACCTGCCGAGGGCGTTCGCGGAGGCCAAGAAGGAAGCGAAGCCGCTCGTCGTGGTGCTCCGGTGCCTCCCGTGCGAGGAGTGCGTCAAGCTCGACGACCATCTCGTGGACAAGGACCCGACCCTCCGCCCGCTCCTCGAACGGTTCGTGCGGGTCCGCGTCGTCTCGACCAACAACCTCGACCTCGGCCTCTTCCAGTTCGACTACGACCAGTCGTTCGCGGTCTTCCAGCTCAACGCCGACGGCACCGTCTACGGGCGGTTCGGCACGCGGTCGCACCGCACGAATTGGGTCGGCGACGTGTCCACCGACGGCCTGGCGGAGTCCCTCCGGGGCGCGCTCGACCTGCACGCGAAGTACCCCCGGGACAAGGCCCGGCTCGCGGCCAAGCGGGGTCCGGCCCCGCTGTTCCCGGTGCCGGAGAAGTTCCCCACGCTCGCCAAATTCGGCCCCAAACTCGACTACGAGGGGAACGTCGTTCGGAGTTGCATCCACTGCCATCAGGTCGGGGACGCGATCCGGGACGCCTACCGCCGGAGGAAGGAACCGCTGCCGGACGACGTGCTGTTCCCGTACCCGCACCCGAAATCGCAGGGGCTGGTCCTCGACCCGAAGCAGAGGGCGACGGTCCTGTCGGTCACGAAGGACTCGGCCGCGGAGCGGTCGGGCTTCCGGGCCGGCGACCGGATCGAGACGCTCGGCGGCCAACCGCTGCTGTCGATCGCGGACGTGCAGTGGGTGTTGCACAACGCGGGGGTCGACGGGGCGACGCTGGCGGCCGAGGTGACGCGCGACGGTAAGCCGGCGTCGGTCGCGCTGGAGCTGCCGGCCGGCTGGCGGCGGCGTGACGACATCTCGTGGAGGGCGACGTCGTGGGGGCTCCGCCGCATGGCGACCGGCGGGATGCTGCTCGAAGAGGTGGCGGAGCGTCCGGCCGGTGTGCCGAAGGAGGGCATGGCTTTACGCGTGAGGCACGTCGGGCAGACCGGGCCGCACGCGGCGGCGAAGGGCGCGGGGTTCCGGGCGGGCGACGTGGTCGTGGCGTTCGACGGCCGGACCGACCTCGGGCGGGAGACGGACCTGATCGCGCACGCGCTGCGCGCCCGCAAGGCGGGCGAGCAGGCGAAGGTGCGGGTCGTCCGCGGGGGGAAGTCGACGGAGTTGTCGCTGCCGATGCAGGAATGACAGTACGCCCGCGACGCCCGGGGGGGGCCGCTCTCCACTAGAGAAGGCGGCCTCGCGGGGGAAGACGCCGTGTTGGCCTCTCCCCCCGAGGGCCGCGTCCCCGTGACGCGGGACGGGACGGGGCGGCGCCCCACGTCAGCGATCGAGCCGGCCGCGGGTTGCGGGTGCGCTGCCGGGCCGGTAAGCGGGTCGTTCGGCGGTGGAGGGCTTGCGGAGTGACGAGGCGGTTGCCCGCGACGGTCGTCCTCCGCACCCCGAAGGGGGAGCCGCCCCCGCTCCGCTGCCGGGTCACTGTCGGGCAGGCGGCCGACCGGCCGCGGCGGTTCGCCGGGCAAGACTTCGGAACAAACCCGGCGGCGTGGACCGGCCGGCCCCGTCGCGGGCGGCACCGGAGCCCGATGCCCGCCGACCGCGATCCCGCCCCGTGCCCCGCCTGCCGCCTTCCGGCGTGACTGTGCGCGTGTGCCAACGCCCCGCGGGTCGCCGCCCGCACCCCGCTCGTCCTCGTCGTCCACGTCCACGACCTGGGCCGGACTGGCAACACGGTCCGCCTCCTCGCCCTTGCCGTTCGGGGCGTCGCGGTCGTCCCCCACGGCATCTTCCCCGCCCCTGCCGACCCGGCGTCCCACGTCCCCGCGGGCACGACCCCCGTGGTGCTCTTCTCCGGCCGCGGGGCCGAGCCGCTGACGCCGGAACTGGTCGCCGCCTGCCGTCGCCGCCGGCCCTCGTCGTCCCCGACGGCAACTGGCGGCAGGCGGCCCGCATGGTCAAGCGGCTGCCCCTCCTCGCCGGGGCGGTGAAGGTCGCGCTCCCGACCCGCGGGTTCCCCGGCCCCGCGGTGCGGCGGAACCCGCCGGGGCACCGCATGTCGACCTACGAAGCCGTGGCCCAGGCGCTCGGCGTCCTGGAGGGGGAGGCGGTCGCCGGGCCGCTCGTCGACTTCTACCGGCGGGCCACCGAGCGCATGCGACTCGTCCGCGGCCGGTTCCGCTCCCGCGACGTGTACGGCGGCTTCGACGGCCCGGCCCAGGAGGGGTGATCGAGCTCATCACCACCCTCCGGGAGGCCGGCCGGGACCGCCACCTGCTCCGCCTCCGCCGGCAGCTCGGGAAGTACGACTCGCTGGTCCTCGTCGAGTTCGGGTACGTGCCGGCGAGTCAGGCCGGGGCCAAGCTGTCGTTCGACCTGATCGGGACGGCGGAGGGCGGACGGGCGTGGTCCTGACCACCAACTCGCCGTTCGAGGACTGGACCGAGGTGCAAGGCAACTGGCGGCCGACCGGGGCGGCCCTGGACCGCTTCACCCACCGCTGCCACATCGTCGAGACGACCGGCGAGAGCTACCGCCTCCGGGACGCCAAGCGGCGGCGACGGGCCGTCGACCCCACGGGCTGACCCCGAACCTGCGAAGCACCGCCGGGGACCACGAACCCAGTCCGCGTCTCACTTTTGCCCCGCCGCGTGCTTCACTGTTACTCCGCCGTCTGTATGCCCGTCGCGACCGGGTGGGCACCCGCCACGGCAATTCCAGAAGCCGCATGCCGCTCGAACCCCACGGCCCGTCGCTCACAAACGTGGAGCTCTGTGTTCCGCAGAACCGGGGATTGACTACCCGTATAGTCACGCCGTAGGATCTGTCTACGCCGGTAGTCAGCCGGACGGCCCCGACGGATGCGACCACGATGCCAGACCCCGCGGCCCTCGGCCCGACCGAGCTCGAAATCCTCCGCCACCTCGGCGACCACCACCCGGCCCGCGTCGGGGACGTCGCCGACCACTTCGCCCGGACCACCGGCCAGGCCCGCACCACCATCCTCACGATCATGGAGCGGCTGAGGGCCAAGGGCCATCTCACCCGCAAGC
>JANPKP010000166.1:0-36539 GCA_031426095.1 Gemmataceae bacterium | reverse complement strand
CGCAGGAGGGCGGAATCCAGCACGTCCGGCCGGTTGGTGGCGGCCATCACGATAACGGTCTCGGTCGGCTGGAAGCCGTCCATCTCGCTGAGGATTTGGTTGAGCGTCTGCTCCCGCTCGTCCGACCCGCCGCCCACCCCGGCCCCCCGCATCCGGCCGACGGCGTCGATCTCGTCGATGAAGATGACGCACGGGGCGTTGTCCTTGGCGTTCTTGAACATGTCTCGGACGCGGCTGGCCCCGACGCCGACGAACATCTGGATGAACTCGCTCCCGCTGATCGAGAAGAACGGGACGTTCGCCTCCCCGGCGACGGCCTTGGCCATGAGCGTCTTGCCGGTCCCGGGCGGGCCGACGAGGAGCACCCCCTTCGGCACCTGGGCCCCGAGGCGGGTGAACCGGCTGCTGTCCTTGAGGTAGTCGACGATCTCCGACAGCTCCTTCTTGGCCGTCTCCATCCCGGCCACGTCGTCGAACGTGACGCGGCCCTTGCCCTTCTCGTACCGCTTGGCCGGGCTCCGGACGTAGTTGTTCAAGAAGCCGCCGCCCATCGGGTCCCGCATCTTCGGGAGGAACACGAAGAAGAACACGGCCGACATGACGCCGAACACGATCACGAGCTGGAGTACGGGCCCGAGCCACGGGGCCGGCTCGTCCCGCTTGGTGACGGCCAGCCGCTCGGTGGCGTCGGCCGGGTTTTTCGCCTTGAGGTCGGCCAGGTGCTTGTTGTCCCGCTCCTCCCAGCCGCGGACGAGGGCCGCCTGGTCGGTCGTGAGCGGGAGCTTCACCTTGAACGCGCCGGCCCGCATCTTCAGGTTCCGGGCCGCGTCGCCGTTGGGGTCGCGGACCTCGCCCTCGGCCTGGTCGAGGCCGACGAGGGTGATCTTCTTGATCTGCCCGCTTTCGAGCAGGGTCTGGAACTCCGAGTACGTAACCTCGGTGGGGGAGGTGTAACCGCCGACGAATACGACCGCGACGACCACGAGAACGATCACCCCTGCGATCCACCCACCGGGGAGGAGCGGGCTGGGCCGGCGGGGGGTGGAGGGGCGTTCGGGCGTCGGTGCCATAAGAGATCCTCGCGGAGAGCGATCGACGGGCGGCCGGCCGGACGGGGCGGGCGGCGGTCAACGTGTGACGTATTGTAGGGGAGGAACCGCCGGCGGATCGACCCCCACGAGTCCACTATACGTCGCACACCTTGACCGCCTCGGTGAGCCCGGCGAGCGGGTCGCGGGTTGGGATGAATTCCTGGCCGACGTAGCCCGCGTAGCCGACCTGCAGGAGCTTCCGGAGTACGGCCGGGTAGTGCAGCTCCTGGTTGTCGTCAAGCTCGCCGCGGCCGGGGCAGCCGGCCGTGTGGACGTGCCCGATGAGGTCCTTCGTCTGCTCGATCCGGCGGATCACGTCGCCGTGCATGACCTGAACGTGGTAGATGTCGAACAGGAGCTTGACCCGCGGGGAGCCGACCTTGCGGAGGATTTCGGCGCACAGGTCGAGATCATCGCCCTGGTAGCCGGGGTGGCCCTTCATGGGGTCGGTGGTGTCCCGGCTGTTGAGGTGTTCGAGGCAGACCGTCACGCCCCGCTTTTCCGCCTCGCCGGCCAGCCGCTTGAGCCCCGTCACGCAGTTGGCGACGGCCACGTCGCGTTCGATTTCACCGCTCTTGGGGTCGTCCGGCTTGTTGAACTTGTAGCCCACGAAGGCGATGACGTTGGGGAACTTGGCGTCGGCACACTGTTCCATTGCCTTCCGCGTCCGGCCGACGACCTCGTCGTGGTGGCGGGTGTTGTTCAACCCCGTGACGTACGGGGCCCCCGGCATCCCGTTCGGGGCCATCGCGCAGATCAGCCCGTGCTTGGCGAGGGTCGGCCAGTGCTCCGGCCCGATCAGCTCGACGGAGCCGACGCCGAGGCCCTTCGTGACCTCGCACACCTTGTCGACGCCCCACTTATCGCCGCGGGCGTTGAAGCACCAGAAGGCGACCGACTGCTTGACCCGGCCGACCCGGGCGTGCGGCGGCTCGGCGGCGGTGGCGGTGGCAAACGGGCTTGCCGCCGCGGCGGCGGTGGCGGCGAGTGCGCCCTTGAGTACGGTGCGGCGGTGCGGCATCGGATCGGCTCCGGGGAGGGGCGGGCGGTGCGGGATGAGTATACCGCCGGGGCCGGGCGATCCGTAGAGAAATTGGCGACACCCCGGGAGCTCGCATGTCGCCGCCGTCTTCCCCCGTCCGCCCGCGTTACCGCGACAAGGCCGAACTCCTCATGCTCGCCGCCGCGTTCGCGGCCGCCCACACGCAGGCCCCGTTCCCGTACTCGAACCAGAACCAATACTTCCTCCACGGGCTCGCCCGGGCCGGCGTCGGGCACCTGGACCGCGACTGGCTGGCGAACACCACCGATCCGACCCCACTGTTCAGCGTCGGCGTCCGCGTCGTGTATGGCCTGTTCGGCGAGACGGGTTTCACAACCGCCTTCTCGGCACTGCTCATGGGTTATTTCCTGAGCGCCTGGTGGCTGGTCTCGGGTCTGTCGCCGACGCCGCCGGGGCGGGCGGCCCGGTTCGCGTGGGCGGCCCTGTTCACGGCGGCCCACGCGGCGATCTGGCGGCTGCTTTCGGTGCGACTCGCGGGGGTCGATTACCCGTGGTTCCTTCAAGCCGGTGTGGCCGGGCAGTACGTTCTCGGGCCGGGCTTGCAGCCGTCCGCCTTCGGGGTGTTGCTTGTGAGCGGGTTGGCGGCCTTCGTCCACCGCCGGCCATTCCTGGCGGTCGCTTTCCAGAGCGTCGCCGTCGGCGTGCATTCGACGTACCTCCTTCCGGCCGGCCTCCTCACGGTTGGGTACGCGGTATCCCTCTGGAACGACGGGAAGGGGAGGGGGTCGGTGGGCGTTCTCGTGGCGGCGGCCGTGGGCGTGTTGCCGACGGTGGGGTGGACTCTCACGCACTTCGCCCCGACGACGCCGGAAGCGTTCACCGAGTCCCAGCGGGTGCTGGCGTTCGTCCGCATCCCGCACCACGCTCGTGTCAACCGCTGGCTCGACCTCGTGGCCGGCGTGCAACTCGGCTGGCTCGCAGTCGGGCTGGCGGTGACGTGGCGAACGCGGCTCTTCCCGGTGCTGGCGGTGGCGGCGGCCGGCGGCGGGGTCCTGACCGTGGTGCAGTCGCTGAGCGGGAACGCGACGTTCGCGCTCTTTTTCCCGTGGCGCGTGTCGGCGGTTCTGGTGCCGGTGGCGACGGCGGTCTTCGCTTGGCGGATGGTGGGGGGTGCGGCGGAAGTAAGCCCACCCGTTGCAACGGGTGGGCTTTTGCCCACCCCGTTACGACTACGTACCACAACGGCGATGATGTTCGCCCTGCTCCTCGCCGCTTCACTCGTCGGCGGCCTCGTCGTCACCGTCGCCGGCCTCGGCTACCCGGCCAACACCGCCGAGGAAGGCCTGCTCGCGTTCGTCGCCCGCACGGCCGGCCCGGACGACGTTTACCTCCTCCCGTCCCGCTTCCCGGCGGTCGGCACCGGGCCGCGGGGGATCGGGTCGAACTCGTTCACCCCGCCGCCGCGGCCGAGGACGGGCTCGAACCTGATCCCCGTCGATTTGCAGCGATTTCGACTTCTGACGGGCACGCCGATCTACGTCGATTTCAAGTCGGTGCCCTACGCCGATCTCGAAGTCCTTGAGTGGCTGTGGCGGATGGGACAGTGCCAGAAGTGGTACGACGCGAAGCCGTGGGAAAAATCGGACGGGCGGGTTGAACTGCGGCGGGCGGGTGTCACGCACGTCGTGTTGCCGCGGGACTCAAGGACGCGAGCGGAAGGGTCCGACGTGGTGTACGCGGACGAGGCGTATGTCGTGTATCGGGTCGAGTGACGCGATGCGATGTGAAACCCCATCCAGCGTAGCGACCAACGGTCGCGACCGTTGGTCGCTACGCTATACGGGATTACCCGCCACAACCGTGATCCGCCCCGCTCCCGTGCCCGTGACCCGCCCCACGACGGCGGCCGCGAGCGTCCCCGCGTCGGTGAGGGCCCGCGTGACGGTTTCGGCGTCCCGCTCGGGCACCGCCGCCAACAGCCCTCCCGAAGTCTGGGCGTCGCACAGCACCAGTCGGGCCTCCATTGACACCCCCGGGTCGAAGTCGACCCAATCGGCGAGGAACTTCAGGTTCGCGTGCGTGCCGCCGGGGGCGATGCCGGACGCCACGTACTCCCACGCGGCCGGGAGCACCGGCACCGCGTCCGCCCACACCTCGGCCGTCACCCCGCTCGCGGCCGTCACGTTGCGGAGGTGGCCGAGCAGGCCGAAGCCGGTCACGTCCGTCAGGGCGTGGACCTCGAACCGCTTGAACACCTCGGCCGCCGTTCGGTTGAGCGTACCCATGACTCGGATCGCATCACCGATCGCGCCGAGCTTGTCCTCGTCGTTCTTAGCGGCGGTGCTAACGATCCCCAGCCCCAACGGCTTGGTGAGGATCAGTACGTCGCCCGGCTTCGCCCCCGCGTTGCTCAGGACGTGCCGCGGGTGAACGGTGCCGACCACGGCCAGCCCGTAGATCGGCTCCTCGGCCCGGATGCTGTGCCCGCCGACGATACTGACGCCCGCCTCGGCCGCCTTTTCGGCCCCGCCGCGGAGGATGTCGGCCAGCACGTCCGGCGGCAGCAGGGCGTCCGGGAAGCCGACGAGGTTCATGGCCGTGAGCGGGGTGCCGCCCATCGCGTAAACGTCCGACAGGGCGTTCGCCGCGGCCACCATGCCGAAGTCGTAAGGGTTATCGACGATGGGCGTAAAGAAGTCGGTGGTGAGGACGAGGGCGAGGTCGTCCGTGAGCCGGTAGACGGCCGCGTCGTCGGCGGTGGCCGACCCGACGAGGACGTTCGGGTCGGTGACGACCGGCAACCTGCCGAGCATCGGGAAGAGGTAGCCCGGCGGCTGCTTGGCGGCGCACCCGGCCCGCTTCGCGAACTTCGTGAGCCGGATCGGTCCGTCGCTGGCCACGGGTCGCCCCCCGCCTCAAGAACACGCCCCACGCCCCGGGCGTCAGCATAGACGGCGGGAGAGAGCGGGACAACGAGCCGTTCGGGAGGGTTCGGGGCCCGAAGTAACGGGAAGGTTCGAACACAGACGAGGGCATCGGACCGTAAACGAAGTGTGAAATCGTTTCGCTCAAAGGCAAGCGAAACGGGCCGAAATGGGACCGATTCTCCCGCGTTACCGCTCCTTTTGTGAGCGGTTTCCCGATGTCTCTCACCGTAAGCAGGATCGGGCAAATAAGAGCGCCCCACGCTGGTAAAATGCGGTAAAGTTCGACCCCAATCTCGGGCGAAACGACAGCCCGCGATACGAGTCCGTTACAGCATCGGCAGTTTTCCCGGGCACGGCCCGAACGGCTGTCCTGAGCTGGATCGACGCCGATCGATACCCCGTTGAACGCGTTGCGGGCTGGCAACGCCTGCCCGACCCGCCCGCCCGAAAAACGTGGCGGCCGCCGCACCCCCGGTCGGTACTCACCCCCAGGGATACGGATGCCTCCCGCCACGCTCCCCGACGCCGAATCGACCGACGTTTTCCTCCTCGAAACGCTCCTGGGGTGGAGCGAGTTGGCGGCCGGCGAACTGTACTGCCGGTACGCCGACCGCATCCGCACGCTGGCCCGCGCCCGGCTCAGCTACGCACTCGCCAGTCGGGTGGACGCCGACGACATCGTGCAGTCGGTCTTCCGCCGCTTCTTCGAGACGGCTCAGACCGGCCACTATACCCTGCCGACCGGACAGGGGTTGTATGACCTCTTGCTGGTCATCACGCTCAACCGGCTGCGGTCCGAGGAGCAGTACCACCGGGCCGGCAAGCGGGACCTCCGCTAGACGGTCGGCGGCACCGCCCTGGAGGCCGCCGACCCTGGCGGTCGGCGGGACGAAGGGCTGGAGGCGGTGCTGACGCTGGCGGTGGAAGAGGCCCTGGGGCGGCTCCCGGACGCCTACCGCGAGGCGGTGGCTCTGCGGATGGACGGGTACGAGGTCGCCGAGATTGCGGCCAAAACCGGCCGGTCGAAGAGGACGGTGGAGCGGACCCTGCAAGAGGCCCGGACCCGGCTGCGGTCCCTGCTGAACTTGGAGCCGTGAGCATGGCGGGAGTGGCCGACGCCCCGCCCGAGAGAACCATTCGTGGAAGCCTTCAAGTCCGCCCTGCGGGTCGACGGCACCCCCCCGGTGCGCGACTAACTCCCCCCGCCCGGCCATCCGCCTGTGCCGGAGCCGGGGTGAGTTCTTCTCCTCGCGGTGTCCGCCGGCGGACTCGTGCGGCGTCGGCGGCGGTCGCCTCAGTAATAAAGTTGGGTACGCAGCCAGAACAGGTTGGTCGAGTCGGTGAACCGGTTACCGCTCACCTGCACCCGGGAGCCGTAGCTGGCGTGCTGCCAGTCGAACGTCACCCTCACGAACCGGTTCGGGTACCAGTGGACGCCGTTGTCGAAGACGAGGGCGTCGTTGCTGTAGAGCCGGCCGTCGGCCAAGCCGCTGGTGAAGACGTTGGCCCCGGCGTTGATGTACGCCACCCGGGCGAACGGCTCGACAGCCCCCGGCCCGGCCCACGGGTTGCGGAGGTCGAAGTCCCGCAGCGGTACGATCTCCCGCCGGTTCGTCGTCTCCTCCCCGGTCAGGAAGTACGCGAGCGTCGCCGACCACCCGGTGAACGGCACCCGCGTGGCGTCCACCCGCCGGCCGCGGGGCAGGGCGTAGGTGAGGAACCCGCCGTTGTACTGGGCCTGGGCCGTCAGCCCGCGGTAGAACCAGTTCGTGTCGCCGCTCCAGAAGGCGGTCTCGCCCTGTTCGGTGGCGTTCGGGTTGAACCTGAGGAACGCCGGCGAGAGGTTGTCCACGGCCGCCGCCGTGGTTTCGTCGTTCGCGGTCCGCAGGGCGTTCGGCTCCAGGGGGTCGTTCTCCCGCCCGTAGTTGGCCGACCCTCCGAAATTCAAGTACCGCAAGAGGTCACTCCCGCCGTAGAGGAACGGCCGGGCGTTCACGAACAGGAACGGGTTCTTGTAGTTGTTGAAGTCCTGAAAGGAGCGGTGTGGTCCGTTAAACAGGCCGGCCGCATACTCCACCCGCTCGTCCCACACACGGCCAAACGCCATCACCCCGATCTGCCGGTTCGGCGACAGGTTGCCGATGAAGACCGACCGCTCGTTGGCCAAGAGGTCGCCCTCGCCGGTCTTGTAGTACTCGTAAGAGTACGGCGTCTTCGTGCGGCCGACGCGGACGTTGAACTCGGTGGAGACCTTGAAGTTGATGTAGGCGTCGAACAGGTCGAAGGTGCCGTACCCACGCTGGGTGGACGACACGAAATCGAAGTACGGCCCGACCTGCCCGGCGAACACGAGCCGCTGGCGGGGGATGTCGAAGTTGTTGGCGAGCTGGCCCCCGGCCGGGCTGAAGAATCGGCCCTCGACCTGCGTGAGGCTGTGGAACTCGAAGCGGTACTGGCCGTCGGGACTGAAGATTCGCACCCCCTGCGACAGGTCGACGCGCGCCGACGGCAACGGCGGGGCGTCGGGCGACTGCACGGCGTCGAGCCCGGCCGGGATCGGCCGGCCGAGTTGCCCGGGGGTGTTGCCGAGCGGGGCCTCGCGCGGCGGCGGGGGCGGGGTGACGGCCCGCGTGAGGGCGTCCTGCCGCCGGCTCAGGTCGGCGAGTTCGGCCCGGAGCTGTTGGTTTTGAAGTTCGAGTGCCCGCAGCCGCATGTCGGGCGGCGGTTCCGCACCCGGGGCCGGGGGCGGGTCGGCTGGCTCGGGCGCCGGCTGCTGGGCCGCGGACGACGCCGTCAAGAGCGCGACGGCGAGGAGCGACGCGACCCCACCCCGCCACGGCTTACCCGGACGCATGCCCCGCCCCTTTGCCGCCCTGTCAGCAATAACGATTCGAAGCGAATGGATAGGTTCAAGTCCGGGGCCGGTCAACCCGAACCGCCGGCCGGTGGGCCGCGCCTGAAGTTTCACCGCTGTGCCGACCGATGACGTGAGCAGGGCGAAGGGCCGCGAACGGGGGCGTGCGATGGGTCGGGTGCCGTCGGCGGTGGTCGTCGTGATGCTCACCGGGCTCCCTGTGGCGGCCCAGGTGCCCGCCGCGAGGGGCGAGTTGCCCGCCCCGCGGGCGGAGGCGGCCGTCAAGCTCGTCCTCGGCCGGCGGACGGGCGAGGCGGCGACCACCCGCACCGGACTGGCCCACGCACCGGGCGGCGTCATAGACGTCACCCAGCCGCGACCGGACACGGTCGTCATCACCTTCACCGGTCTGGCGGCGTGCGCCGGGCTGCCGTGCGAGGGGTCGGAGGCGGCCGTGGTGTTCGACGTTTGCCAGCAATTCCGCATTGCGGCCGACCGCAACGACACCCGCCCCGTCCGACTCGTGGTCGATGCTCAACTCGTCGGCATCCTGCGTGGGAACCGCGACGGGGCCGGAACCGCCAGCACCGACGCCGCCGAGGCGGTCGTCACGGCCCCCGGGTCGCCGCCGCTCGCGGGCGTCGCCTTCCCGGGCCGCAGCCACTACGGCCGGGATTCGCTGTTCATCAACGACAAGCTGGAGCCGACGGTCACGCTGCTGCAGCCGGGCGACTACGTCCTGACGCAGAAGTTCGCCGCCCGCTGCACCCACCCGCCGAAGCCGTTCCACAAGAACGTGATGACCGCCGCGTTCGGCCCCGAGCCCGGCAAGGTGCCCGACTGGCTCCTCACCCTCGACCCCCAGCGTGAAGTGCCGAAGAACAAGCCGCTCGGCTTCCAGGTCACGCTCCGCGTCGAGCCGGCGACGGCCCCCTGAAGTGGTTGCGTTACCGGATTCTCCCGCTTTTTTGCGACGCGGTTTCCCGAAGCCGTGGCCAAGGAACGACCTGTGAAGCCGCTCCCAAATTTTGCGGTAACGCCGTCGAGTTCCCGAATTCCGCCCAGAATCCCCACTCCGACATTGTACGTCCTCGCGCCGCTTCACT
This sequence comes from Gemmataceae bacterium, assembly GCA_031426095.1. GTDB lineage: Bacteria > Planctomycetota > Planctomycetia > Gemmatales > Gemmataceae > JANPKP01. The sequence continues at coordinate 27,558 of JANPKP010000166.1, read as the reverse complement.
CCGCCTGTGGCGTCCCGAGCATGTACACGGCGAACGACGCCAGCCAGTGTTCGCCCGCGTAGTCGCCGCTGGCGACGTGCTTCAGGGCCGCCTCGGCGTGGCGGGCGGCCGCAGCGGCGAGCGGCTTGCGGGCCGGGTCGTCGGCCGGCAGGGCGGCGGCGACGCTCTGCATCGCCCACGCCCGACTCAGGTTCAGCCCGTCGAGGTGGACGATGAGCGGGTCGGTCCGGTCCGCCACCGTCGCCGGGATGAACAGGGCTTTCGGTTCCGCTTTCGCCGCCCCCGGTAGGAAGTGGTGGAACCACGTCGCAAACTCATTTTTGGGCAGCACCCGCCGCATGAGGTCGGCTTCCATCAGGGCCGGCGAGAAGAAGTCGGCCCCGCCGGGCTCCCACGCGGCGGGGTAGTCGGCGTCCGCCAGGTAGTACGCCTTGGCCCGTTCCATCACCCGTTCGGCGAGCGCCTTGTGACCCGTAGCCCGCGCGTAGTCGAGGGCGAATGCCAGCCCGAATGCGGTGTTCGGGTGGACGCCGGTGCGGATCGGGTAGGTCTGCTTCGGGAGAAAGTCGAGGTAGCGGGCGACCACCGCGTCCGCCAACGGTTGGAGGTTCTTCGCCCACGCCCGGCCGTCCGGGTCGTCCCACCCGTACAACTCCTCGGCGAGCTTGAGGAGCCACGCCCACCCGTAAGTCCGCTCGAACGTCTTGTGGGCCGGTTGCACGAAGTAGTCGGCCTCGGCCTTCAGGTTCGCCTCCGTGAGGTTCGCCGCGAGGACGGCCCTCACTTTGGCCTTGTCCGGGAGGTCCGGCACGGTTTTGAGGAGGCGGACGAGCATCCAGTGGCCGTGGACGGACGAGTGCCAGTCGAAGCAGCCGTAGAAGGCCGGGTGGAGGGCCTTCGGACCACGCACGTCGTCAGCCCCGCTCATCACGTGGTCGAGCTTGTTGGGGTACTCCTGTGCCATCCCCTTGAGCGCGAGCTTGGCGAACCCGGCCGCCTGTTCGGGGGAGATGGCGGCGGGGCGGGATGTGGGCACGGGCGGCTCCGTGGCGGGGGCTGCCGCGAGCCACGCCCCGGCGGCGAGGGCGACGAGGCACGGGGCGGTGAGACGGCGGGGCATCACTTCGGTCTCTCGGTGGGGGATCACTTCCGCTCGAATACGACTTTCCCACCGATCACGGTGAGCAGCACTTTCGTGTCTTTGATTTCGCCGGCGGGGCAGGTGAGGGGGTCGCGGTCGGTCAGGATCAGGTCGGCGAGCTTGCCGACTTCGAGCGACCCCTTTTCGCCCTCCTCGTGGTGCAGGTAGGCGTTGTTGATCGTGTAGAGTCGCACCGCCTGCTCGCGGGTCAACGCCTCCTCCGGGCGGTGGACGCCGCCGCGTTCTAGTGTGCGGGTGACGGCGACCCCCATGCCGAGCCACGGGCTCCAGGGGTTCGTGGAGTCGAGCGGGTCGAAGCGGAGCATGTGGTCGCTGCCGCCGCCGACGGTGGTGTGGGCGAGCCACGTCTTGTACGGCTGGAACCACCGCATCCGCTCCGACCCGAGGACGCCGAGCAACGCCGCCCCGTCCTTGTAGAGCCACGCCGGCTGCACGTCGGCACACACGCCGAGGGCCTTGCAGCGTTCGAGGTTGAAGGCGGACGGGAAGTTGGCGTGCGTGACGCAGAAGCGTTTGGCCGCGATCGGGGTCGAGCGGTTCACGAACTCGTAGGCGTCGAGCAGTTCGTCGAACGCCCCCTCGCCGGCGGTGTGGGCCGTCACCTGCCAGCCGCGCTTGGCCGCCTCGCCGACGACCTCGCGGAGGTGGGCCGGGGCGATGAACAGGAGCCCGCGGTAGTCGTCGGTCGTGACCTGGAAGGCGGGCCCCTTCGGCCACGGCGTCCGCATGTACGCGGTGCCGTTGAGCATCCCGCCGTCGAGGAACAGCTTGATCGGCCCGATGCGGACCCAGTGGTCGCCGGCCCCGGTCGGCCCGCCGCGCTTGTCCGGTCCCACGAGGGCGTCGAGCCGCCGGCCCACGTCGTCGGGGCCGCCGCCGGGGGCGAAACTGCGGGCGACGTTCACCCGCACGCTGAGTTCACCCGCCTTGTGGAGTGACAAGTAAACGTCGAGGCTGTCCCGCCCGGCGTTGCGGTCGGCGACGCTCGTCAGGCCGTGTTCGTTGTACGCGGCGAACAATTTGCGGATGCCGGCCCGCTTCTCCTCGAAACTCAAGGCGTCGCCGGGGCCGGGTACCCCTTTCAAAACTTCGTAGGCGTTCCGCAGCATCCCCGTCGGTTCGCCCGTGACCGGGTCGTGCACGACACGGCCGGCCGGCGGGTCGGGGGTGTCTTTCGTCACGCCCGAGAGCCTGAGTGCGGCCGAGTTGACGACCCCGGCCGGCCCGGCGTGGTAAAGGACGGGGTGCTTCGGGGCGGCCTCGTCGAGTTCGGCCCTGGTGGGGAAGCGGGCCTCCGCGAGCCGGGTGGGGAAGGCATAGCGGAGGACGATCCACTCCCCCTCGGGCACCTCGCCGGCCCGCTTGCGGACGACCGCCAGCACTTCGGGGATGGAGCGGAACAGCGGCAGCGGGGCCTTCGCCTCGCTGGCCGCCGCCCCGTGCGGGTGGACGTGGCTGTCGTAGAGCCCGGGCAGCACGGTCTTGCCCCCGGCGTCGATCACCCGCGTCTTGGGCACTTTGAGCGCGAGGACGGCGGCGTCCGGCCCGACGGCCACGACCCGCTCGCCGCGAACGGCGACGGCCCGTGCGAGGGAGAACGAAGCGTCCACGGTGACGACGTTGGCGTTGTGGACGATCAGGTCGACCGGCGGCGGGGCGTCGGCCGCGAGGACGAGCGGCAGCCCGAGGGAGGCGAGTAGGCGACGCATGCACAAACCCCGGCGACAAAAAGCTCATTCTGACGCCGGCGGGCGGGCGGCGGAAGCGAAAAGTGTCGCCCGGCGACCGTGATCTAGACTTCACCGGTTCGGCGGGCGGGCGGTCGCTTCGTGGCGTTCGCGGTGGCGTGGGCCCGGCGGAAGGCGTAACCTACCCCGGTACGTCGTTTGCGGCTCACAGCGAGCGACCGGCCCCCCGCACAGTGAGGACTCCGCCCGTGCGTGCGCTCACCGTCGCCCCGCGTCAGAAGGGGACCGCCCGCGTCGAAGAGGTGCCCGAGCCGCCGGCCTCCGACGGCCCGGTCCTGGTCGAAACGCTCGCCGTCGGCGTGTGCGGGACCGACCTCGAAATCGTCAACGGCGACTACGGCTGGGCACCCCCCGGCCGCGACCGCCTCATCCTCGGCCACGAGTCCCTCGGCCGCGTCCTCGAAGCCCCGGCCGGCTGCGGGCTGGCGAAGGGCGACCTCGTCGCCGGCGTGGTCCGCCGGCCGGACCCCGTGCCGTGCCCGAACTGCGGCGTCGGCGAGTGGGACATGTGCCGCAACGGGCAGTACACCGAGCGTGGCATCAAGGAGCGCGACGGCTATTGCTCCGAGCGGTTCCGCATCCGCCCCGAGTACGCCGTCAAGATCGAACCCCGGCTCGGCTTCAACGGCGTGCTGATGGAGCCGGCGAGCGTGCTGGCGAAGGCGTGGGAGCACGTCGAGCGGATCGGCGAGCGGGCGTTGTGGAAGCCGAAGTTCGTCCTCGTCACCGGGGCCGGGCCGATCGGCCTGCTCGCCGCGCTCATGGGCCGGCAGCGGGGGTTGGAGGTCCACGTCCTCGACCGCGTCACCGAAGGGCCGAAGCCGGAGCTCGTCACCGCCCTCGGGGCCCACTACCATTCGAGCGGCGTGAAAGACCTCGCGGCCGCGGCCGACATCGTGATCGAGTGCACGGGCGTCGGCCAGCTCCTCTTCGACGTGATCGGGGCGAACCAGCCGGGGTGCATCACGTGCCTGACCGGGATCTCGTCCGCCGGTCGCCCGCTGGCGGTCGATCTGGCCACCCTCAACAAAACGATGGTGCTGGAGAACGACGTGGTGTTCGGCTCCGTGAACGCCAACCGCCGGCACTACGAGAAGGCCGGGGAGGCGCTGGTGAAGGCCGACCCGGCGTGGCTCGCCCGCGTCGTCAACCGCCGAGTCCCGCTCGAAGACTGGCGGGACGCCGTGGACCGCAAGCCGGACGACGTGAAGCCGGTGATCGAGATCGGCACCGCGTGAGTCCCGGGAAGGAGGCCGCGATGGCCCTGCGGATCGAAGATTACGCCCTGATCGGCGACTGCCAGACGGCCTCGCTGGTCGGGAACGACGGCTCGCTCGACTGGCTCTGCCTCCCGCGCTTCGACTCGGCGGCGTGCTTCGCGGCCTTGCTCGGCACCCCCGAGAACGGCCGCTGGAAGCTCGCTCCTGCCGAGGAAATCAGGGCCGTTCGCCGCAAGTACGTCCGCGACACGCTCGTGCTGGAGACGGAGTTCGAGACGGCCTCCGGCGTGGTCGCCGTCATCGACTTCATGCCGGTGCGGGAGACGGCCCCGGACGTGGTGCGGATCGTGGAAGGCCGCAAGGGGTCGGTGCCGATGGCGATGGAACTCGCCATCCGCTTCGAGTACGGCTCCGTCGTCCCGTGGGTGCGGAAGGAGGACGATGGCCTCGCGGCCGTCGCCGGGCCGGACGCCCTCCGACTGCGCACCGCCGTGCCGACCCGCGGGCGGGGGATGACCACCGTCGCCGAGTTTGCCGTGAAGGCCGGCGAGCGGGTGCCGTTCGCCCTCACGTGGCAGCCGTCCTACGAGCCGGCGGCCGACCCCATCGACCCCGAAAAAGCCCTCGCGGAAACGCTGAGTTGGTGGGACGAGTGGGCCGGCCGCTGCACTTACGAGGGGAAGTGGCGGGCCGCCGTGGTGCGGTCGCTCGTCACGCTGAAGGCGCTCACCTATCTGCCGTCGGGGGGCATCGTCGCGGCCCCGACCACGTCGCTGCCGGAAAAGCTCGGCGGGGTGCGGAACTGGGACTACCGCTACTGCTGGCTGCGGGACGCCACCCTCACGCTCTTGGCGTTCCTCAACGCCGGGTACAAGGACGAGGCCGAGGCGTGGCGGGAGTGGCTCCTGCGGGCCGTGGCCGGCGACCCGACCAAGACGCAGATCATGTACGGCATCCTCGGCGAACGGCGGCTGGTCGAGTACGAGGTGCCGTGGCTGACCGGGTATGAAGGCTCGAAGCCGGTCCGCGTCGGGAACGCCGCCGCCGGCCAGTTCCAGCTCGACGTGTACGGCGAAGTAATGAGCGCCCTCTACCAGGGCCGCGTGGCCGGCCTCCCGCCGAACCCGGCCGGGTGGGCCCTCGGGAAGGCGCTGGCCAAGTTCGTGGTCGAGAACTGGGAGCAGCCGGACGAAGGCATCTGGGAGGTCCGCGGCCCGCGGCGGCACTTCACCCACTCGAAGGTCATGGCCTGGGTCGCCCTCGACAGCATGGTGAAGGGGGCCGAGCGCTTCCACCTCGAAGGCCCAACCGACGAGTGGGCCGCCGCCCGCGACGCCATCCACGAGCGCGTCTGCCGCGACGGCTTCGACCCCGAGTTGAACTCGTTCACGCAGTCATTCGGCTCGAAGCTGCTCGACGCCAGCCTGCTTGTCATCCCGATCGTCGATTTCCTCCCGCCCGACGACCCGCGGGTGAAGGGCACAGTTGCGGCGGTCGAAAAACACCTCCGCAAAGATAGCCTCGTCGCCCGCTACGAGACCGTCGGCGGGGCCGACGGACTGCCGGCGGGGGAGGGGGCCTTCCTGGCGTGCTCGTTCTGGCTGGCCGACAACTACGCCGTCGCCGGCCGGCGGGACGAGGCCGTCGCACTCTTCGAGCGGCTCGTCGGGCTGTGCAACGACGTGGGCTTGCTCGCGGAGGAGTACGACCCGGTCGCCGGTCGGCAGGTCGGCAACTTCCCGCAGGCCTTCTCGCACGTCGGCCTTGTGAACACGGCGTTCAACCTGTCCCGCCCGCACGACTGCCCGGCCGAGCAGCAGAAGCGGAAGTGAACGCTACCGGTATCACCCCAGCCATTCCGGGTGCTTGGCCGTGCTGTCGAACTGCGGCGAGGTCTTGAACAGCTCGTAATCCCCGGTTATCGCCGCCTCGCGGGTCCTCGCCAGCAGGGCCGCCGCCTTCGCCGGCGACAGCGGTTCGAACGTGCGGACGGCGTCGAGCGCCTGGGTCAGGATTTCCTTCGTGTCGATCCCCGTGATGACCACCGAGGTCGGCAGCGAGAGGGCGTAGTGCAGGCACTCGGTCGCCGTCGCCGTCTTGCTCTTGAGGACGAGCCCGTCGCCCATCGCCTTCATGCCGAGGACGCCGACGCCCTGCTTCACCAACTCCGGCACCACCCGGCGGGCGAACGAGCGGAAGTGGGCGTCGAGCACGTTGAGCGGCAACTGTGCGGCGTCGAAGTGGACCCCCTTCTCGGCGGCGACTTCGAGCATCCGCAGGTGGACGAGCGGGTCCTTGTGCCCGGTGAAGCCGATGAATCGCACCTTGCCCGCCTTCTGGGCCGCCACCACCGCCTTGTGCGCCCCGCTGCGGGCGAACACCCGGTCCGGGTCGTCGAGGCGGATGATCTCGTGGTGCTGGAGGAGGTCGATGTGGTCCGTCTGGAGTCGCTTGAGCGACTCGTCGATCTGCCGCTCGGCCTCGACCTGAGTGCGGCCGTCGATCTTCGTCATCAGGAATACTTTCTCGCGGTAGCCGTCCTTCAGGGCCTTGCCCATACGCGTCTCGCTGACACCGTCGTGGTAGTCCCAGCAGTTGTCCATGAAGGTGATGCCGGCGTCGATGGCGGCCCGCATGAGGGCGATGCTGTCGCGCTCCTCCTTCTGCCGGCCGATGTGGTGGCCGCCGAGGCCGATGGCCGACACCTCGACGCCGGTGGTGCCGAGCTTGCGGTACCGCATGCCGTTGCGGACGACCTCCGGGACCGGCCCGAGCGGCAGGTCCGGCGTCGTCTCGGCGGGGGCCGCGTGGGCGGAGTTTGCCCCGGCCAGGGCGGCGGCCCCGCCTGCGGCACCGACGGTGCGGATGAACTCGCGGCGTTCCATGATCGGCCCCCGTGTGCGGACGTGACCCCCGGGGGAACCGCAAAGGCGGTGCCCGACCGTTGTATCCGCGGCGGGGAATGGCACCGGGTGTGCTGAGTTTGTGCCCGACCGGTGCCGGCGGAGGCACGACATCCCGAACACCCAGCGGAGAACGACCATGAACGCGAGCGAGACGGCCACCCGGGTAGCCCAGAACACGACCGACACCGCTACCAAGCTGGCCCAACGGGTTGGTATCGACACCCACCAGTCGAAGCCCGAACACGAGCGGCATTCGGAAGGGCCGGTGGCCCGCGGCATCGAGGAGTTCACCGCCCAAATCCCGTCCGACGTGTACCTCTGGGCCGCCGGGGCGTCGATCATCGGCTCGCTGAGCCTGATGGTGAGCGGCAACCGGCACGGGGCCCTGTTCGTCGGCCAGTGGGCCGCCCCGTTCCTGCTCCTGGGCGTGTACAACAAGATCGTGAAAGTGTCCGGCTCGGACCGCACCGACAAGAACTCGCGGGCCTTCGGTCAGGCGTGACCGCTCGACCGGGGCGTATCAACGACCGCGGGGTTCCCAGGTGGGAACCCCGCTGCTCATTCCCGGGCGGCCGTCGTGCTTGCACTCAAGATGCGATGCTCTTGCGGTGCGACGCCTGGTTCCGCATCTCCTGCCGGTTCACCCCGAGGTATTTCAGGATCGGCTGGTAAACCTCGACGTAGAACAGGTCTTCGTTGAAGATCTTCAGTGAGCGGACCTGATTCTGCCGGTTCATGCTGTCGGCGAGCAGGTGGGTGGCCGGCATCTTGAAGCCGTTCAAAACCCGCTTGAGCTGCTCGACGGTGCCGGGCCGGTCGGCGGCGAGGTGCAGGCGGACGATCTTCATGTAGAAGTCGAAGTGGGCCCGCTCGTCGATCGCCACCAGCCCGAGGAGCTTGTTCAACGCCGGGTCGGACTCGCCGACGAGGGCCTTCAGGTTCTTGTAGTGGAGCCACGTCGCCAGTTCCTGGCTCATGGCGTAGCAGGCCATGCCGCACGGGTTGTCCGACGGCAGCGTCCACTCGCCGAGGACCGCCCAGCTCATCACCTCTTCCATCTGCTCCTCGGTCCGGTGGCCGGACCGCATGAGCCACTCGTGGAGGACCATCGAGTGCTTCGACTCCTCATACCCCCAGTTGGCCGTGAACCACGCCCGCCCTCGGGCCCCACGGACCAGGGGCAGGAACTTGCCGACGTAGTCGGGCAGGAACAGCTCGACGGCGCAGAACGACTCGACGACGTTGGCGATCGCCGCCGTCGTATGCGGGTTGCACTTGTCCCAGGGGATGTCGTCCCGGATGACCCACCGCCGGCGGCGCTCGGCGGTGTCGAAGAAGTCCTGGTACATCTTCCAGATCTGCTTCTCCATCGCCGGGTCGAAGGAGGGCGGGTTGGGGCTGACCATGAGGCGCTGGTTCCGTGGCGGGGACGCGGTCGTACACCTGAGGGCCGCGGTCGGCACGGCCAGGATAAGCCAACGGCCCCGCCGTCGCAACCGCAAGTCGGCCCGGCCCGGCTCACTTGACGCCGCCGGGTAGTCCCGGGAGGGGGAGCATGTTGCCGCCCGGGATGACGACCGGGACGACGAGCCCGTCGGCCCCGTTCCCCCCCCGGTCGGGCGTCACCCCGGCGGCGGGGCCGTTGGAGAGGAACCGCGTCCCGGCCCGGGGGAGGGACTGTTCGGTCGCGTCGGACCCCGGCGGGAGGTCTCGCCACCCGTCCCCGGTCGCCGCCTGCCGGCCGTCCTTGACCCCGGCGTCGAAGAGCGACTGTCGCTCCTCCCGCGACAGGCCCAGGCTCCCGCTCTTGACCGGTAGCCCTTGCGGGATGGCCGTCAGCCGGAAGTCGACGCCCGTTTCCAGGCAGTTCAAGTAGATGCGGTAGAGCTCGTCCCGCCCCTTACCGTAGAGCACCGACTTGGCCGCCACCGACACGATCTTGCGGAGTTGCCGGCGGACGCACTCGGGGTCCGAGTAGAGCTTGCCGTTGACGATGACGTGCAGCCGCGACCCGGGCGGGGCCCACGCCCCTGTCCCGCCGTTGGCCCGGTTCAGGTCGCCGACCATGAACCCGCGGAAGATCACCTCGTCGCTCACCCCGCCGTCCACGTGCAACTCGTCGTACATGATCCCGTCGATCTCCAGCGGCAGCTTGACCGCCGGGAAGGCCCCGGGGATCGAGCTGGAGGCGAGGATGATCTTGCGGTACAGGGCGTACGCCTCCTGGGTGCCCTGGGAGGCGATGGCCCCCATGTCCCAGATGATGAGCTTGCGGGTGTCCAGGCTGGTGGTCCCGACGTAGAGCCGGCGGCCCTTGGCGTGGGCCTGGGCCACCTCGCAAAGCAGCTTGTCGGAAATCTGCTCCTCGATCGACTTCTCTAGCGGGCGGGAGCTGTAGAGCGAGTCGAGCACCGGGATGGCCACGAGGGGCAGCCGGCGGACGATGTCCTTCTGGGCGGTGTCGATCACCGTGTCGCGGAGGAAGGCGTCGTACTTCGGGCCGAGGAAGGCGAACGTCGAGATGATGGCCCCGGTGCTGATGCCGGTGACCACGTCGAACTCGGGCCGGGTGCCCGACTCGGTCCACCCGCACAGGACGCCGACGCCGTACGACCCGAACAGGCCGCCGCCGGAGAGGGCGAGAAACTGGTACGGCCGGGCCCCCGCTGGGTGCCGCCCCGCCCCCTTGGCCTTGAACGCGGCCTCGACGTCCCTGATGAGCCCGGGGCTGATGGGGGCGTGGGAGTCGGGCGGGGCGTTCAGGTCGGTGAGCTTGTTCGACTTGGCGAACTCCGGCGGGGCGCAGTGGCGGAAGCACCCGGCTACGGGCATGAGGGTGGCCAGGAGGAGCGTGGCCGCGAGCCGGTAGGCGTTCATCCGTGTCTCCCACCGCCCCCACGTCCGTCACCGCCGGCACATCCGGTACACCCTTCAGGATCGACATTCGGGGTAGGGGGACTTCACAAGACCGAATTTCCTCTTCCTCCGACGCTGGGAGCCATATACCATCCTTACAGCTACCCCACTCTCCTGCCGTGACAAAAAACACTCCCGCCGGGCGGGTTTGAGGTCGCACGCATGGAGAATCGCAGGCGCCGCCGGGTCCGGGTCCGGGTCCGCGTCCGCGAGGAGGAGTCTCTCGGCATGCTCTACTACGGTGCCGCCGACGAGCCCCCGCGGTGGGACGTGATCGGCGTGGTGGTCGGCGGCATCGTCCTGCTGGGGCTGTTTGTCGCCGCGATCCGGGCCTGACTGCGGCCGGAACGACAACACCCCCGGGCCGCCCGGGGGTGTGATATGATCCAGAGGCCTCGCCCGGATTCGAACCGGGGGTGACGGTTTTGCAAACCGTTGCCTTACCACTTGGCGACGAGGCCGGGAACCAAGCTGACTTTATCGGTCGTGCCGGCGGGTGTCAACCGCGGCCCACATCTCATCGGCTCACCCGGCCTTCACCTTGAGCCGCTTCGCCATCGCCTCGATTTGCCGCTGGCACTCCGTCCGGGCCGCCGCGTACCCGGCCGGCGTCGGCTTGCCGGCCTTCAGGTAGTCGAGGACGACCGATTCGGCCGCCATCAGTTCCGGGCACGCCGCCGCCACCGCCGCCGCGAGGGGCGTGGGGATGACGGCCACCCCGTTGCGGTCGCCGTGCAGGAGGTCGCCGGGGTTCACCCACACGCCGCCGACCCGGACCGGGGTGCCGAGTTCGGCGATTTGGCAGTACCCGTGCGAGCAGATGGTGCCGGCCGTGAACACCGGGTACTTCAACGCCTCCACCTGATCGAGGTCGCGGCCGGCCCCGCTGGTGATGAGGCCGACGGAGCCGAACGCCTGGTAGGTCGAACACATGACCTCGCCGAAGGTTGCGGCCACGACCGGGTCGTCGAGGTCCTGGAAGACCACGACCGTCGGCCCGACCGCGGCCGCGAGGTGTTCGACGTGCTTACTCAGCCCGGCGTACACGTCGCCGCCGCGGGGCGGGGCCCCGGCCCGGAAGGTGGCCGTGGACGCGAACCCGACCATCGGCGGCAGCGACGGGAAGGCGGCCCTGATGCGGCCGTCCATGTACCCCGAGGTGCGGGGCAGGGCGTCGAAGAGTTCGAGGACGTTGCAGATCGTGGGCGTGTCGAACTTCCGCAACTGGTCGAAGACGGACGGCGGCACGTCGGCGGGGGTCATGGGCAACCTCGGGGAGTGGATGTGGGGGCATAGTAGGGACGGCGGCCGGGCGTTCGAACCGATTCGTGCCAAACCCGCCATCTTACAGTCGGGCTGGCCTTCCGGCGGAACCGAAGCGTATAATTCCGTGAACAAGACCGTTGCGGTTGCCATCGATCGGAAGTATCCTTCGACCACCGTGCGGGTTTTATCGCCCGCATCACGCCCGCGTTTCCCGCCTCGTCCGCCTTTCCCGCCCGCGACCCACACCGGGGGTAGCCCTCATGTTGACCCTACTCGGTGGCAGAACCCGTTTCTGCGACGGTGTCAGCCGCCGCAACTTTCTGAAGGTCGGCTCGCTCTCCTTCGGGGCCATGTCCCTCTCCCTGGCCGACGTGTTTCGGGCTGAAGCCAGCGCGAAAGGCGTGGAGACCACCGGGCGGACGCGGCACAAGGCGGTCATCAACGTCTTCCTCGGCGGCGGCCCGGCCCACCAGGACATGTGGGACATCAAGACGGACGCCCCCGCCGAGGTCCGGGGCGAGTTCAAGCCGATCGCCACGAACGTCGCCGGCATCCAGATCGGCGAGTGCTTCCCGAAGATCGCCGCGATGGCCGACAAGTTCGCGTTCGTGCGTTCCGTCGTGGGGGCGAAGGGCGGGCACGACGGCTACCAGTGTACGACCGGGTGGGAGAAGGCCTCGCTCGCGGCCCTCGGCGGCCGGCCGGGGCTGGGGGCCGTGGCCGCCCGCTTGCAAGGGAGCGTCGACCCGTCCGTCCCGCCGTTCGTCGGGCTCGCCGAGCCGACCAAGCACCTGCCCTGGAGCGACGCCGGCCAGACCGGTTTCCTCGGCTCCGCGTTCGCCCCCTTCAAGCCGACCGGCCCCGACATGTCGAACATGGTCCTCAACGCCGCCAACCGCGACCACCTCGGCGACCGCCGGCGGATGCTCTCGAAGTTCGACGACCTGCGCCGCGAGATCGACGCCGGCGGCGTCCTCCGCGGGGCCGACGCCAGCACCGAGCGGGCCTTCGGCGTGCTCACGTCAAGCAAGCTTGTGGACGCCCTCGATCTGTCCAAGGAAGACCCCCGGGTGGTGGCCCGGTACGGCACCGGCAAGCCGTACAACCACCAGGCCGACGGGGCCCCGACGTGCAACGACCACCTCCTGCTCGCCCGCCGGCTGGTGGAGGCGGGGGCCCGGGTGGTGAGCCTCAGCTACGGCCGGTGGGACAGCCACAGCAAGAACTTCGACCTCGTCCGCGACCACGGCGGCAAGCTCGACCAGTGCCTCTCGGCCCTGGTCGCCGACCTGGACGAGCGGGGGATGCTCGACGACACGACGGTGGTGGCCTGGGGCGAGTTCGGCCGCACCCCGAAGATCAACGGCGGCGGCGGCCGCGACCACTGGCCGCAGGTGAGCTGCGCGGTCCTGGCCGGCGGCGGCATGCGGACCGGCCAGGTGATCGGCTCGACCGACCGCACCGGCGGCAGCGCGAAAGACCGCCCGGTGGCGTTCGGCGAGATCTTCGCCACCCTCTACCACAACCTCGGCCTCAGCCCGATGACGTCGTTCGTGACCGACCCGACCGGCCGCCCGCAGCACCTCGCCGACGGCACGGTGATGCGCGAACTGGTGTGAAGCGTGGGTTGGAATTCGAGTGTGGCCGGCGAGGCGGGCGGGGTGCCCGCCTCGTGTCGTTTCCGGGCAAGTCAAGCCGGCGAGTCGTGAATGGGCGGACGCTCCCGCGTTACCGCTCAATGTGGTAGCGGTATCCCGATCTCCAGCACCAGACTGAGGCTCGGGCGACCACAATCGCGTTTTAGCGGTAAAATCGGGTAACGCTCGCACGCCGGCCGGAGGACAATTTACCTATCCTGGGCTTATGGGCATCGCGATTCGCTGCCGGAACCTCGTGAAGACGTACCCCGCCCGGCCGCCGGTCGAGGCCGTCCGCGGGTTGGACCTCGAAGTATTTGACGGCGAGTGCTTCGGCCTTCTGGGGCCGAACGGGGCCGGCAAGACGACCACGCTCGAAATCATCGAAGGGCTCCTGGAACCGACTTCCGGCGAGGTCGAAGTCCTGGGAATGGCGTGGGACCGGGACGCGAACGCCATCAAAGCCCGCATCGGCATCTCGCTCCAGGAAACGCGGTTGGCGGACAAACTCACGGTCCGCGAAACGGTGCGCCTCTTCCGCTCCTTCTACCCGCATGGGATCGACCCCACCGACGCCCTCGACCGCGTCTCGCTGCGGGAAAAGGAACGCGCCTACGTCGACAAGCTCTCCGGCGGCCAGAAGCAGCGGTTGGCGGTCGCCTGCGCCCTCGTCGGCGACCCCGACTTGCTCTTCCTCGACGAGCCGACGACCGGCCTCGACCCGCAGAGCCGCCGGCAGTTGTGGGACGTGATCCGCGGGTTCAAGGACCGTGGCCGCACCGTTATGCTGACGACGCACTACATGGACGAGGCCGAGCGGCTGTGCGACCGGGTGGCGGTGGTGGACGCCGGCCGGGTGATCGCCCTCGGCACGCCGGCCGAGCTGATCGCCCGCACCGGCGGCGAGCACGTCATCGACTTCACCGTAACGGCCGCCCCCGGCCGTGCCGTCGATCCGGCGGCGCTGGCGAACCTTCCTTCGATTCAAAGCGTCCGGGGAAGTGGCGAGACGTTCGGCCTCACGGCGGGGGAGCCACACCGGGCTTTGCCGGCGTTGCTACAACTCCTCCAGGCCGGCGGGCACGAACTTGCCGCCCTGACGACCCGGCACGCGACCCTTGAGGACGTGTTCGTCACGCTCACCGGCCGGCACCTGCGGGACGGGGAAGGGGAGGGGGCATGAGCGGCGAACGGCCGGCGGACGGGAATGGGGGCGGCGGGTCGGCCCTGTGGCAGCTCACGCTGGCACGCTTCCGCGAGTTCTACCGCGAGCCGGCGGCCGTCTTCTGGGTGTACGGCTTCCCGCTCGTCCTCGCCTTCTTCCTCGGGCTGGCTTTCCGCGACCGGCCCGTGGAGCGGATCACGGTGGACGTGCAGGCGGCGGGCGACACCGAGCCGGCCGCCGCCCGCCTTCGCGACGGGTTGGCGGCCGACGACCGGATCAAGCTCCAGGTCCACGACGCGGCGACGTGCCGGGAGCGGCTGCGGACGGCCAAGACCGACCTCGTGGTGGTGCCGGCCGCGACCCCGCCGGGCTACGAGTACCTGCTCGACCCGAATCGCCCGGGGAGTGTACTGGCCCGGAACGCCGCGGAAACCCGGCTGATCCGGCTCGCCCACCCCGACCTGCCGACGCCGGCCGAGCGGACCGTAGAGGAACCGGGCGGGCGGTACATCGACTTCCTCATTCCCGGGTTGGTGGGGATGAACCTCCTCGGCGGCGGGCTCTGGGGCGTCGGCTTCGTGACGGTGGACATGCGGGTGCGCAAGCTACTCAAACGGCTCCTGGCGACCCCACTGAAGCGGCCGACCTTCCTCCTGAGCATCGCCCTGAGCCGGCTGGTTTTTTCGGTGATCGACGTGCTGATCCTGCTGACGTTCGCGTACCTGTTCTTCGACGTGCGGGTGCGGGGCAACCCGTTGGCCCTCCTGGCACTGATCGTCAGCGGGGCGGCCTGCTTCTCGGGGCTGGGGTTGCTGGTGGCAAGCCGGGCGAAAACGATCGAGACGGCGTCCGGTCTGATGAACCTGGCGATGCTGCCGATGTACGTCCTGTCGGGCGTGTTCTTCTCGTCCGAGCAATTCCCGGACGTCATGCAGCCGTTCATCCGGGCGCTGCCGCTGACCGGGCTAAACGAGGGGCTGCGGGCCGTGGTCAACGAGGGCAAAGGCTGGGCGGCCGTGGCCGGCCCGGTGGCCCTGACGGCCGGCTGGGGGGCGGGCTGCTTCGCCCTCGCCCTCAAGCTGTTCCGCTGGCGGTGACGGCCCCGCAGTCGGACTTGCCGAAATGACCGGACGGGGTAAACTGGCATCGCAGTGCGCCGCCTTAGCTCAGTGGTAGAGCACAGCTTTCGTAAAGCGGCAGGCGTGGAAACTACGATAGACTGGCAGTGAAAGGAGAAGAACGAGAGCAGATTGACGTAAATTGTTTACCAATGCCGACTTAGCTCAGTGGTAGAGCAATGCTTTCGTAAAGCATAGGTCGTGAGTTCAAGTCTCACAGTCGGCTCTTTTGTTATGGTTGCACTCCCGGTTACATCACTTTGCGGTTTGACCCTGCCGAAGCCTTGTCATCGGCAGGGTTACTCAATTACGACTTCATGCTCGCAGACGCTTGGCGATTTCCAGATTCACTTCAAGGACGTTGACAAGCGGCTCGCCCTGAGCGAAACCCGCCAGCGGCTCGAACGCCGCTTCGTTTAGTATGGCCTCGACGGTGGTGTGGACTTGGGCTGGGTCCAGCTTCGCCTTCGCCGCCCAAGCCGCGACCACCCGGTCGAGTTGACCCCTGGCATTCTTCAGAGTGATGTGTGGGTCGAGGCCCGACCCGGATGCCGTCACCGCGTCGGCTGGCACGGCGGTCTTCTCCGAGCGGGCCTTTAGCGTCTCCTCGACCCGCTCCCGCAGCTTCGGGTTGTTGGCCCCGAGGTTCGAGCCGCCCGACGCATTCGCGGTGTACCCGACCGCCGACGGGCGGGGCTGGAACCACTCGTCCCCCTTGAACTCCTGGGCGACCAACCGCGACCCCACCGGCTTGCCGTCCGGGCCGGCAACGATGTCGCCCGACGCTTTCGACGGAAACAACCCCTGACCCACCGCGAGCAAAGACAGCGGGTACAGGACCGAACAGATCACGAAGGTCAGCCCGAGCAACAGCAGGTTCGCACGCAGATGCTTGGTCATGTTTGTCTCCGGTTAGGCAAGGCCGAGGGCGGCCAAGGCGAGGTCGATGAGCTTGATCCCGATGAACGGGGCGATCACGCCGCCCAACCCCCAGACGAACAGGTTCCGCCGCAACAGGGCGTCAGCCCCGACCGGGCGGTAGGTCACTCCCTTCAGGGCAATGGGGATCAGGCACGGGATCACGACCGCGTTGAAGATCACCGCCGACAGGATCGCCGAGGGGGCCGAGGTCAGGTTCATGAAGTCGAGAGCCTTCAGCCACGGCAGCGTCCCGGCGAACAGGGCCGGCACGATGGCGAAATACTTGGCCACGTCGTTGGCGATGCTGAACGTGGTCAACGCCCCGCGGGTCATCAGAAGCTGCTTGCCGACCTCCACCACCTCGATCAGCTTCGTCGGGTCGCTGTCGAGATCGACCATGTTGCCGGCTTCCTTCGCCGCCTGCGTGCCGCTGTTCATGGCCACGCCGACATCCGCCTGGGCGAGGGCCGGGGCGTCGTTCGTGCCGTCGCCCATCATGGCCACCAGCTTGCCGGCCGCCTGCTCCCAGCGGATGTACGCCAGCTTCGCCTCGGGGGTCGCCTCCGCGATGTAGTCGTCCACCCCGGCCTGCTCAGCGATGCTCTTGGCCGTCAGCGGGTTGTCGCCGGTCACCATGACGGTGCGGAGGCCCATCTTCCGCAGCCGCTCGAACCGCTCGCGGATGCCGGGCTTCAGGATGTCTTCCAGCACTACCATCCCGGCGATCCGGTTCCCCTCGGCGACCAGCAGCGGCGTGGCCCCCTGGGCGGCGACGGCGTCCACCTGCCCTTGCAGGCCCGCTGGCACGGTCCCGCCGTTCGCGGTGACGGACTTGATGACGGCGTCGGTCGCCCCCTTGCGGATCGGCTCGCCGCCGACCACGTCGATCCCGCTCATCCGCGTCTGGGCCGAGAACGGCACGAACGTCGCCCCGGCCGGCGGCTCGGCCGACGAGGGGTTCACCCCCGGCGTCCGGCGGTACAAGTCCACGATGCTCTTGCCTTCCGGCGTCTCGTCCGACGCCGACGCGACCGCCGCCAGCCGGCCCACTTCCGACGCCCCGATCTCGCCGAACGGCACGAACCGGGTGGTCCGCCGGTTGCCCATCGTGATCGTCCCGGTCTTGTCGAGCAGCAGCGTGTCCACGTCGCCGGCCACCTCGACGGCCTTGCCGCTCTTGGCGATAATGTTGGCCCGCAACGCCCGGTCCATGCCGGCGATGCCGATGGCAGCCAGCAGTGCCCCGATGGTGGTCGGGATCAGGCACACTAACAGGGCCACCAGGGTCGGCACGTCGGTCCCCAGCCCGGCGTTGCCGGTGTAGTTCTCGGCGTGCCGGGCCAGCGGCCACAGAGTCGCCGTCACGATCAGGAAGATGAGCGTGAACGCCGCTAGCACGATGGACAGGGCGACTTCGTTCGGCGTCCGCTGCCGCTTGGCCCCCTCGACCAGCGCGATCATCTTGTCGAGGAACGACTCGCCTTGCTTCACGGTGACCCGGACGAGGATGCGGTCGGACAGCACCCGCGTGCCGCCGGTGACGCCCGAGCGGTCGCCGCCGGCCTCACGGACCACCGGGGCAGACTCGCCGGTGATGGCGGACTCGTCCACCGACGCCACCCCCTCGATGATCTCGCCGTCCGCCGGGATCACCTGCCCGGCCTGCAAAGCGACCACGTCACCCTCGTTCAGGTCGGTGGACACGACCTCCACGAACGTGCCGCCGGCGTCACGGCGGAACGCGGGCGTGGCCTGCTTGGTCTTCCGCAGGGCGTCGGCCTGGGACTTACCGCGGGCCTCGGCGAGGGCTTCGGCGAAGTTGGCGAACAGCACGGTCGCCGCCAGCCAGAAGTCGAGGGCGATCAGGTAGCCGAGCGTGGCCTGCGTGGACGCCGGGTCGAACACCTTCACGGCCGTGTACAGGATCGACAGCACCGTGCCGACCTCGACCACGAACATGACAGGGTTCTTCCACAGCACGTCCGGCCGCAGCATCGCCACGGCCCGCCACGCGGCGGCCTTCAGTAGCTCGGGGGCGAACAGGCTTTGCTTCCGGCTCTGCCGCCGGGCGAGCTTGGCCTGGGTGTATTCGTCGGTCGTCGTGGACACGCGGGTGATCTCCTTAGTTGCCGGCCGGCATCGGCCCGAGGTGTTCCGCGACCGGGCCGAGGGCGGCGACCGGCAGGAACAGCAACGCGCCGACGAGGACTATGGTCCCGACTAGCACCAGCCCGAACGTGACGGTGTCCGTCCGCAGCGTGCCGGCGGTGAACGGGGTCTGTTTCTTCGCTGCCAACGACGCGGCCAGGGCGATGGGGGCGATGATGGGGACGAACCGGCAGACCAGCATCACCAGCCCGGTGAGGATGTCCCACACGACGGCCCGGCGGACGGCGTCGGCCTTCTCCGGGTTGCCGGCGTCCTCGTTCGTGCCAACCGTGTCGGCCAGCCCCTCGAACCCGGACCCGTTGTTCGCGGACGCCGACGTGAACTCGTACAGCATCTCGCTCAACCCGTGCGGGCCGGGGTTATTCGTCGCCCCGGTCCCCCAGTCGCTGACAGCCGCCAGCCCGGTCGGGGCCAGGATCATGAACGGGTGGATGAGCAGGGCGAGCATGGCCAGCTTCATCTCGCGGGCCTCGACCTTCTTGCCCAGGTACTCTGGGGTGCGGCCGACCATCAGCCCGGCCAGGAACACGGCCATGACGAGGTACACCAAGAAGTTGATGAGGCCGACGCCGATGCCGCCGAAGACGCAGTTCAGCCACATGCCGGACAGCGGCGTCAGCCCGGCCAGCGGGTTGAGGCTGTCGTGCATGCAGTTCACCGACCCGTTACTGGTCGCGGTGGTGACCGCCGACCACGTCGGCCCGGCGGACGGGCCGAACCGCAGTTCCTTCCCTTCGAGGTTGCCGGACGATTGGACGAGCGGCAGCCCGTGCAGACCGGGGTTCGGCTTCATCGTGTCGGTGGCGATGCCCCAGCCGATGAACGCCGCCAGGAACAGGAGCATGACGGCGAAGATCAACCGCGACTGCCCGTGGGCCTTGAGCATCCGGCCGAACATCACCACGCACGCCATCGGGACGAGGATGATGCACAGGCACTCCAGCATGTTCGTCCACGCCGAGGGGTTCTCCAGCGGGTGGGCCGAGTTCGTCCCGAAGAACCCGCCACCGTTCGTGCCGAGTTGCTTGATGGCGACGATGGCCGCGACTGGGCCTCGGGCGACGGTCTGTTCGCCGCCCTCCAGGGTGGTCACTTTGGCAGCCCCGTCGAGCGTCATGGGCACGCCGCCGGCCACCAGCAGCACGGCCACGACGAAAGAGAGTGGCAGCATGACGTAAACCACGCCGCGCCACAAATCGACGTAGAAGTTGCCCATGTGAGCATCGCCGCGAAGCCCTCGGATCACGGCCAGGAGTGCGGCCAACCCGATGGCGGGGCCGACGAACTGCTTCCAGCAGATGAAGAACAACTGGCTGAAGTAGCTCAGGTGGACTTCGCCCGAGTAGTGCTGCAAGTTCGTGTTCGTCAGGAACGACGCGGCGGTGTTGAAGATGGTGGTCGGGGCCAGCATCCCCTTGTTGTCCGGGTTCAGCGGCAGGTACGGTTGAAGGGCCAGCACCGCGAACCCGGCGACAAACGCCAGGACGTTGAACCCGAGCAGCGAGAAGCAATACTGCTTCCAGTTCTGCGGGCCGGTGTCGAGCAGCCGCTCGACGCGGTCGCCGGCGGCGGGCCGGTCCAGCACGCGGGCCATGTACCGGCCGAGCGGCACGGACAGCCCGGCCGCGAGGCCAACGATGAGTACGGGTAGAAGCCACATGAGGGAGTACACTCCGGTCAGTTGTGCGAGGCCGGGCGGCGGAACAGCGGAACCAACTTCCACCCGACCAGCCCGAACCAGACGGACGTTGTTAGGCCGAGCATCTTGGCGACTTCGAGCCACTCGTTCGCGGACATCGGGCCTCGGCGGTTAGAACCACTCGGGCCGCAGTAACGCGGCCAGCAGGTAGGCGAGCAACAGCACGGTGACACCGGCGGTGAGCCAGAGCATGACGGCCTCCTAAACGCGGTCACAGAATCGGACGAACGCGGCCATCAGGCCGAGGGCGCACAGCCCCAGCCAGGCCATCGCGGGTAACCAGATTGACAAGTCCATGAGCCGTCTCCTTGAACCAGAACTGCGGCTCTATTTGCAGGCGACGTGCCATCGGTCGAACATGAGGCGGAAGTGCCTGATGCGTAGTGAGTTGTGCAGAAACGGCCGCATGGACGGAGTGACGGGAGCCGGGCATAATGCCAGAGGCATCTTGCAGATTGCAATGCATCTCACCGGCGAGCGGGTCGCCCCCGACGACGCCGTGTAGAGGAAATCCGCACCGGGCCACGGGTTCGAGCGGGCGTGACGCTGGCCGCGTTCCACGGCACGCCGCTCGCGTTGGTAAGGGCAGCACAACAGAAAGGGGGCGGTGTTGAACCTGCTCATAGTCGATGACGAGGCGAGCCTGCGGCGGACGCTGCGGCTCACCCTGGAGAGCATGAAGCACCGCGTGGCCGACGCCGCCGCGGGCCAGCCCGCCCTCGCCGCCGTCGCCCAGGAGCGGTTCGACCTCGTCTTCCTCGACTTGCGGCTCGGCCGCGAGTCCGGCCTCGACCTATTGCCGCAACTCGTCCGGGCAGCCCCCGGCGTCGGGGTGGTGGTGATGACCGCGTTCGCCGCCATCGACACCGCGGTCGAAGCCATGCGGGCGGGGGCGTTCGACTACCTGCCGAAGCCGTTCACGCCCGAGCAACTGCGGCTGCTGCTCGCCCGCTGGGAGCAGGTTCGCGGCCTTCACACCGAGGTCCGTGACCTCCGCGAACAGGTACGGGCGGCCGTGCCCGAAGCGGACCTCCAGACCGAGGAACCCGCCGTCCGGGCCGTGCTGGACGTGGCCCTGCGGGTCGCCCCGACCGACGCGGCCGTGCTGGTGCGGGGCGAGAGCGGCACTGGCAAGGGCGTCCTGGCCCGGACAATCCACGTCCGGAGCAAGCGGGCCGGTCGGCCGTTCGTGACGGTCCACTGTCCGAGCCTGTCGGCCGAGTTGTTGGAGTCGGAGTTGTTCGGCCACGCCCGCGGTGCGTTCACTGGGGCCGTGGAGGCGACCGAGGGAAAGGCGGCGGCGGCCGAGGGCGGGACGCTATTTTTGGACGAGATTGGCGACTTGCCCCTGGTTCTCCAGCCGAAGCTGCTGCGGTTCCTGCAAGAGAAGACCTACGAGCGGGTGGGCGAGACGCGAACCCGCACCGGCGACGTTCGCATCGTCGCGGCGACCAACCGCAATCTCGAAGTGGATGTGGCCGCCGGCCGGTTCCGTGAGGACTTGCTGTACCGGCTGAATGTGATCGAGCTGACGCTGCCTCCCCTCCGCGAGCGGCGGCGTGATCTTGCCGTCGTCGCCGACCACTTGCTGAAGTTCTTCGCCCGCCAGACCGGGAAGGACGTTCGCCGGTTCAGCCCGGAAGCGTCGGCCGCGATCAGCCGACACCCGTGGCCGGGCAACCTCCGCGAACTCCGCAATGCCGTCGAGCGGGGCGTCATCCTCGCCACCGACGACGAGGTCGGCTTGTCGCACCTGCCGACCCAGATCGGAAACACGCCGGCCGCCGGCCGGGTCGAGGTTGGCGGGGCCGTCACCCTTGAGACGTTAGAGGCCGAACACATTCGTCGGCTGTTGGCCTCGTCGCCGTCGCTGGAGGACGCCGCCGCCACGCTCGGCATCGACCCCAGCACCTTGTACCGCAAGCGGAAGAAGCTCGGCCTATGACCCTGTCCCTCCGTCAACGCATCCTTCTCACCGTGACCCCGCTGCTCCTGCTGCTCGCCGGCCTGGGCGTCACCGGGGCCGTGCTGCTCGTCCGGCTCGGTCAGCGGAGTGATGCCATTCTCCGTGAGAACTACGACAGCGTGCGGGCAATGGACCGACTGAACGAGGCCACCGAGCGGATCGACTCGTCGTTCCAGTTCGCCCTCGCCGGCCAAGAGGCCGACGCCCGCAACCTGTACCACGACCACTGGGAGGTGTACAGGGAGCAAATGACGCTCGAACAGAACAACATCACCATCTACCCGGACGAGCCGACGCTCGTCGCCGAACTGCAAGACCTGACGGCCCACTACCGGGTGCAGGGGGACGAGTTCTTCGCCCGCCCGGCGGCGGACGCCCGGCGGCGGGAAGACTACTTCGGGTCCGAGGGGCGTTCCGGCTTGCTGGCCAAGTTCCGGGCCATCAAGCAGGTGTCGAAGGCGATCCACGACTTGAACGAGCAACACATGCAGCAGGCCAGTCGGGACGCCCAAGACACGGCCCGTGTGTCGGCAGTGGGGTTCGGCGTCGGTGTGCTGATTTCGGTGCTGCTGGCCCTGGTGGTGGCGTGGTGGCTCCAACGAACCCTCCTCGAACCGATTCAGGCCGTCACCGACGCGGCGACGGCCATCGGCGGCGGTCAACTCGACCTAATCGTCCCGGTCCAGACCAACGACGAAATTGGGCGGTTGGCCACAGCGTTCAACACCATGACGGCGAAGCTGCGGGCGTACCGGCAGACGAACACCGAACGCCTCCTTCGCGCCCGCCAGACTGGGCAGTCCACCATCGACTCGTTCCCCGACCCGGTGGTGGTGATCGACACCCTCGGCCGCGTCGAGTCTGCCAACCCGGCCGCCCGGAGTGTCCTCGGCGTCCGCCCGCCCCAGGACGGCGAGGCCCGCGTGACGTGGATGCCACCCGAATCGCTCCGTCAACAGGTCGATAACGCTCTCCGACAACAGCGGCCCGTCCTGACCGACACGTTCGACAAGGCGGTGACGTTCCGGCTCCACGGAGACGACCGCGTCTTCCTCCCCCAGGTCCGGCCGATCCGCTCGCCCGAAGGGGAACTCCTCGGTGCGGCGGTGGTGCTGGATGACGTGACCCGGTTCCGGCTGCTCGACCGGCTCAAGTCGGATTGGGTGGCCACCGTCAGCCACGAACTCAAGACCCCGCTCACCAGCGTCCGGCTGGCCGTGCATGTGCTGCTCGAAGAAGTGGTCGGCCCGTTGGAGCCGAAGCAGATGGAACTGCTGGTCGAGGCCCGCGAGAACACCGAGCGGCTGCTGAAGTTGATCGAGCATCTGCTGTCACTGGCGAAACTGGAAGACGGCCGCGAACAACTCGACCTCCGACCCACCAGACCCTCCGATCTACTCCGGGCGGCGGCCGACGAGGTAGCCACGCGGGCGGAAGACAAGCGAATCAAAATCGTGATCGAAGACACCCCGGACTTGCCGCCCGTGACCGCGGACGCCGTGCGGCTCGGCCGGGCGTTGAACAACCTGCTCGACAACGCCGTCACCTACACCGAAGCGGGGGGCAAGGTCATGTTGACCGCGACGGCGGCCGGCGACCGCGTCCGGCTATTGGTGAGCGACACCGGCATTGGCATCCCGGCCGATCACCTCCCGCACGTCTTCGACCGCTTCTTCCGCGTCCCTGGCCGCGACGGGACGCCGGGGACCGGGCTGGGGTTAGCCATCGTCCGCGAGATCGTGACCGCCCACGGCGGCGAGATAACCTGCGAGAGCGAGCCGGGCCGCGGGACGACGTTCCACATCACCCTGCCGCTGTCGGAGGGGCCGGCATGACCAGCGACACCACTGACCGACCGCGGCCCGAACACTTCCTCGGTCTGATCCGTAGCCAGCAGCGCGGCCGGCTGAAGGTGTACTTGGGGTTCGCCCCCGGCGTGGGCAAGACCTACGAGATGTTGCAGGAGGGGCAGCGGCTCAAGCGGCAGGGTGTGGACGTGGTGATCGGCGTGGTCGAGACGCACGGCCGGGCCGACACCGTCGCCCAGGTCGGCGACCTCGAACAAGTGCCGCTGCGGAAGCTGGAGTACCGCGGCGTCGTCCTCGAAGAGATGGACACCGACGCCGTCCTGGCCCGCAAGCCAACCGTCGCTGTGGTGGACGAACTGGCCCACACTAACGCCCCCGGCGGGCGGAACGCCAAACGCTATCAGGATGTGGAGGAATTGCTCCGGGCCGGGGCCAGCGTCATCACGGCCATGAACATCCAGCACCTGGAGAGCTTGTACGACATCATCGAGCGGTCCACCGGGGTGAAGGTGAAGGAGCGTGTGCCCGACCACGTCCTGGCGGGGGCCGACCAGATCGTCAACGTGGACGTGCCGGCCGAGGACTTGCAGGAGCGACTGCGGCAGGGCAAAGTCTACCCGGCCGAGCGGGTCGAAAAGGCGTTGGGGAACTTCTTCACCGGCGACAACCTGAGCCGGCTGCGGGAACTCGCCCTGGAGGAGATCGCCACGGCTTTGGACCGGCAGCGACAGAAGAAGGGCGGGCCGGCGGACAACGGCTCCGACCGGGTGATGGTGTGCCTGAGTTCCCGCAGCCCGAACGTCCAACGCCTGTTGCGGAAGGCCGCCCGGCTCGCCGACCGATTCACCGCCCCGTGGTACGCCGTGTACGTCCAGACGCCCCGTGAGCGGGTCGAGAAGGTGGATGCCGCAACCCAGCGGCAGGTGAGCGATTCCCTCGCCCTGGCCCAGCAACTCGGCGGGATCGCCATGCCGTTCACCGGGCCGAGTTTCGAGGCAGCGGTGGCCGCGTTCGTGGCCGAGTACCGGATCACGCACATCCTCATGGGCCGGTCGCTGCGGCCGTGGTATCAGCGGTGGTTCGGCCAGACCGCGTTGGAACGGTTGCTTCACGCCGTGCCGCAAGTCGATGTCACCCTGGTGGACGTGCGGTGACGGCGGCCCCGGTCAGCCCTGGCCGCACCAATACGATTCCGGCAGACCGGACTGGTCGAACTGGTCGCGGTCGTACCGCACCTTGTACAGCACAGCAGCCCCTGCCGAACTGCTTCTGCGGCATCGAAACCGTCGTCGTCGGAAGCTGCCGACGGTTCAGTCCCGGTCGTCATGGCCAGCACCGCGGTGTGCCAAGCGTCCACGACAGCGGCGGGCAAGACCAACCGTGCCTGGGCTGCCAATTCCTCCAAGTGGGCGGTCACGACCTCGCCCAGGATGAGGCGGGCGCGGTCTCGGCCGACGGCGTCGATGAGCCGGTCGAGCCAGTCAAGTTCTTCAAGCCGGTGCATGTACTCGTCGGTCGAGACGCCGTCGCCGGCAACCCAGGCGGTAGCCGACGCGAGCAGGTACTCACGCATCTCCTCGCGGACGGCCCGCCCCAGTTCTTTTTGAACCCAGACGTGGAATTCGTTCATGATTCACTCCTCGCGGGAAGGCATCACAGCTTTGGAATGAGGTGCTGGGGAATCACCTGGGCGACGGGCCGGATGGTCGGGGCGAACGGGTCGGGGGCCGGCTTCGCCCGAACCCGCATCCGTTTGCGGCGGGCGTTCGTGAACATGGTGACGTTGATCTTCGCCATTCCCTTGAGCGGCGGGCGGCTGGCCGACAGGACTCCCTCTCGGGCCGCGACGTACTCGGCGAACGTGGGCAACTTCATTTCGTAATCCTCCAAGAAAGTACGAAACCGGGGCGGCGGGCGGGTCCGCCCCGGCGTGGTCGTCAGTCGCCGCGGCGGTCCCGAGCCACGGCGTTGTGGAGCTTCCAGTAAACCACGTCGTAGGCGGCTACGGTCCCAAGCACGGGGTGACCTCGGTGCTTGCCGAACAGGCCCACAAGCCGGTGGATCGGGCTTTTGAACGGCGTCCAGCTTTTCTCGACATCGCGCCACTTCCGGCAACATGCCCTGACCGAGCGGGCCTCATTCAACAGATCGTGGAGTTGCGGTTCCAACTCCGTGAGCCGATCCCAGGTGATCTTGTGCATGCGTTCTATGTCCTTGACGCAACTGACATCTTTCATGTTCCTCCAACAGAGTTTAGACGTTCTCTTCCAAAGCCGACGACGGCGGGGCGGTAACATCCCGCACGTCGTCGCCGGCGTGTGACCCGCCGAGCGGGTTGATGATGGTGACGATGGGGTTCTTCCAGGGCTGCCGGCGAACTCGAATCAGGCCAGCCTTCTCCAGGGCGTTCAGGGCCGTGTACTTGGCCTTCCGACTGACCGAGAAGCGGTTGAGGATGGCGGTCGTCAGATGCACCTCGTTGGAACGGCGTCGGCCCGCCTCGAACCACACGGCCAGGGCGACCGAGAGCGGAGCTTTGCCCCGCAGCTTGGCGGCCGACGACAGCCACGGCAGCGGGATCGGCCCCTTCAAGAACTCGCCCCTGATCTTCCCCGACTTGGGCGACCTCGTTGCCGTGGTAGACGGCACAACGGGTGCGAAACCGGGCGGCACTCGCAGGCGGTCGATGTCGGCGAAGATGTCGGTGGTCATGGTGACCTCCCGCACAGTTCGCAGACGGCCTGCCACATGGCCACGCCCCTCTTGTCCGAGTAGCGGTCGGGGTGCTTGACCACCTTCACGTCGGTCCTCAGCGGGAAGCCCGCTAGGACGATCTCGCTGGCCCGCTTCATGTGGCCCTGCATCGCCTCGACCGCGCCGTCGATGTCAGCCTCGGCGGCTTCGATCAGCACGGCGTCGTGGACGGGGCTCGCCGGCACATCCCCGAACTCGTCGAGGGCCGGCAAGTCGAGCTTCCCGAGCTGGTGGCGGAGCCGCAGCAGGTGGCGGTCCTGGTCGGCCTCCCGGAGGGTGGTGATGAGCTCGGTCACACGCCAGAAGCGGACCCGCTTCCCCTGGCCGCAGGCGGCCATCGCCAGGGCCGTCGCCAGGTGCGTCTTCCCGGTCCCGCTCGGGCCGACGAACAGGACGTTCTCCCGCCGGCCCAGGTAGTCGCCCCGGACCAGGTCCAGGACGAGCGGCTTGTTCACACTCGGCCGGGCGGCGAAGTCGAACTCGGCCAGCGGCTTCTCGGCCGGCAGGCGGGCGGCCTTCAGCCGCCGGTCGGCCGCCTTCCGCTCCCGCTCGATCAGCCCCCGCTCGCACACCCGGAGGGGGAACCCGAGGTGGTCGACGTTCCCGGCCGCGCACCGCCGGGCGACCGGCTCGCACTCGGCCGCGACGGTCGGCAGCTTGAGGGCCTTCAGGTGGTGCTCGAGCAGGACCGTGCTCTTCGTGTCGGTCGGGGTCACGGGGTCACCTCCCCGGCGAGCAGGGCGGCGTACGCGGCCACGTCCGCCGGCGCGACCCGCACCCCGGCCAGCGCCGGGCGGCCGTCCAGGACGAACAGCGGGACCGGCCGGTCGGCCCGGTGGTCGGGGATCACCCGGACGCTGTCGACGTCACTCACCCCCCGGTCCAGGGCGTACGTCACGGCGTCGGTCAGCCGGTCCAGGGGGTACGCCTCCAGCAGCCGGAGGACGCGGATGGCCGCCGCCTGGCGGGGCTTCGGCACCCGTCGCCCCTTCACCCGCGGGCGGCCGTTGCCCGCGTACGCCGGGGGCAGCGCGAACAGGTTAACGTCCGGGTGGCACTTGCTCACCCGCGCCAGCCGCCGGCGGTGGCGGTGGCAGAACCGG
>JANPKP010000165.1:0-26871 GCA_031426095.1 Gemmataceae bacterium | reverse complement strand
ACTTCGCGGCCGTCGTCGTGGACGCAGAATGGACGACGGTGGTGGAGTCGCCGCCGACGCACTCGCACCTACCGCCGCGGGTGATCTTCCGCAGCGTGCTGGCGTGGCAGCAGCGGTTCCCGCGGGTGCATTGGTGGTTCGTCCCGGGCCGGGAGTTCGCGGAGTTGACGACGTTCCGCGTGCTGGAACGGTTCTTGAAAGAACAGGCGGTGACGGAATGAACATCGGATTCACCGGCACCCGCGACGGCACGACGGCCAGCCAGCGGCTTTCGATGATCCGATGGCTTCACGCTCACCGGAACCTGAACGACTTCCATCACGGATGCTGTATCGGGGCCGACGCCCAGGCCGTGCGGCTCGTAATGTTCCCGCACGTCCGCGGGATCGTCGGGCACCCGCCGGACAACGATGCGATGTTGTCGAAATCGGCCGTGGCAAACTCGGATCGGTTGATGCCGCCGCGGCCGTACCTCGCACGGAACCGGAACATCGTCGATGCGGGTGACATCCTACTGGCCTGCCCCGACGGGCCCGAACGGCAGCGGTCCGGGACGTGGTCAACGGTGCGATATGCGCGGCGGTCCGGGAAGCCGGTGGTGATCTTCTGGCCCAATGGAAGCGTTACCGAGGAAGGGGCCGCGTCGTGAACTTCATCGCCGCCGTCTGGGAGGAGAACGCCCGGCTGCACGCGGAGACGCGGCAGCTACAGGCGTTGATCCTCGCACTGGCCGACCGCGTTGCGGCTCAGTCGGAGGCACTGAGCCAACGGGCGGAAACGAGGCCGGCGGATGGTGCGGCGGTGCGACTCGGGCACTTGGCGGACGCGATGTTCGCCCCGTGCCTCATCCCGCCGTTTACCGAGCCGACCAAAGGGGGCAAGTCGTGATCGGTGAATACACCCCCGGCGAGCCTGATGCCTGGACATGGCCGGACGCTTACGGCGACGACCACGAAAAACGCATCGTCCGCGTCGTGAACGTGAAGCACTCCCGCACCGCAGCCGAGCGTGCCCGCGTCTGCTACTGCGGCCGCCAGTTCGCCGGCTGGCCGTCGTCGTCGTGGGGCAATCACAGCTACCTATCGTGCCCTGGTGAGTTTCGCAATCACCTGCTTCACGATCTGAGGGCTGGCGAACTGGATCGAATGCTTCTCGCCTTGTGGCTGGCGTGCGACCGCGGTGCGAAGCCGCTCGGCTGCTGGTGTCTCGATTGGGACGGGCAGACGTACCCGATGCCGCGATGCCATGCGGCCGTGTGGGCGGAATTGCTGAATCGTAGGTTCGTGAACTTGGAGGGAGTATGAAGAGTGGCGAGAGCAAGGAAGAGCCCAAGCCGGCATACTGGCAAATGGTGCCGTGCGTCGATTGTGACATGAAGTTCTACGCGACCCCATGGGTGCCGCAAGGGAAATGCTGCGGGTGCGGCCGTCCCTTGCAGGTCGTCGCCGTCTATCTGCCGTGGGTGGGGAACAACAAATGACCGCCGCCGACGTGGCCACCCACCTGGCCCACTTCATCCACCCGGACCAAGTGACGGAGCTACGCGCCCTTCACGTCGGCGGGCGGGGCCGCACTTTCTCAGGCTGGTTCACGGGCCGCAACCTCGACGACATGGCCCGGCACGCGCTCGCCCTGTCCCGCCAGGCCGCCGGCGTCTACTTCACGCCGAACCCGGTCGATCCAGCATTGCTCGCCCGGCGGCCGAACCGCGTCCTCGACGTTCACAAGGGATTTGCCCTCACGCACGATTCGGACATCCTCGAACGCCGCTATCTGATTGTGGACGCCGACCCGCGAAGAGTTGGAGCCAATCAGGATCAACCCACAACGGCCCGCGAATTGGCGTTCGTGTCGTGGGCTACCAAACGATACGTTCGGCCCTTTGTGAAGTCGGAAGGGTTTGGCGAGCCGATCGTCATGTGTAGCGGCAACGGAATTCATCTTGTCTACCGATTGTCTCATGCGATGGTCGGCGGAACGGATGCAACCCGCAGCCTGATTGCGTCGTTCCTCGCGGTTCTGTCCGATCGGTTTAGCTGCTTTGGATATCAAATTGACCCGAACACCTTCAACGCATGCCGCATGTTGAAGGTTCCCGGCACCACGGTCCGCAAGGGCGATTCGACCCCCCTTCGCCCCTACCGATCCGCAAAGCTCCTTGAGGTTCCTGATGGATGGCTCGCCCCCGCCGAACCCCCCGGAACTCGTCAACTTCCTCAACAAGTACCGGCCCGAATCCCTGAGCCTGCCAAGCCCGTCGTCACCGCCAAGCGGAAGCCCGTCGAGCCAACCCGGCTCTTCGACGCGCCCGCCCGGTTCGACGGCTGACGCCGAATCTCGCGCTATCGAATACCTCGCAAAGCTCCCGCCGGCGATCCAGGGGCAGCGGGGATCGTCCGCCACGCTGTGGGCGGCCCGGTGCGTCGTGTGGGGGTTCGACCTCGGCGAAGAAGTCGGGTATCGGCTGCTCGCCGACCACTTCAACCCGCGGTGTGAGCCGCAGTGGTCCGAGGCCGAGTTGCGTCGCAAGTGCGCCGACGCCGTGCGGCCCGGGTTCGACAAGGCCCGCGGGTGGCTGCTCGAAACCCCGTTGGCGTCGTCCTCCTACACGCCGGCAGCCGCTCCCCTGGCCGGCCCCCGCCGGTCCATCGACCTGTCGGACATCGTAGGCCAGGCGGGCGGGCCGGCCGGCGGTATGCCCCCGATCCGTCCACCCATCGTCACCCCCGCGGCACCGGCCGCCGAATCCAAGCCGGTCGTCATCCGCAATTACAAGGTCATCAGCCAGGAGAACGGCGGGACCGTGGGCAAGGCGGGGTGTACGCCGCAAGAGATCACGGCCGCGATCCTGACCGCCACCGACAACTGGCCGAAGGCGTGCGGCGACGCCCTATTCGTCCCGGGCCCGGACGCCAAGCCGCTGTGGCTCGCGGACTCGACCGCCCTGTTTAGCTGGCTCTCGACGCACGCCGGGCAGTCCCGCGGCTACGTCGAGTGGGCCAGGGGGGATGCTCTCCCGTCGAAGCCCGAATACTTCGCTCACCTCGTGCGTCACGCCGAGCGGTACGACGACGTTCAGACGCACCCGCACTACCCGCCGCGGCCGGGAGTGTACTACATGCACCCGGCGCTTCCCCCGGGCGGATCGGGGGCGTTCGACTCGCTCCTGGCCCGCCTCTCCCCGGCCGACGAATGCGACCGCGCTTACCTGCGTGCGTTCTTCCTCAGTCTCGCATGGGGCGGGAAGCTCGGCGGGCGGCCGGTGTTCATCTTCGAGGCCGCGTCGGACGGCCGGCCAGGGCAGGGGTCGGGCAAATCGACGGCCGCCATGCTCGCCGGGAAGCTGTTCGGCGGGTTCGTCGGCATCTCGCTCGCCACCGCCGACGACATGCAGATTCAGACCCGGTTACTCTCGAAAGCCGGGCAGGCGTCGCGGCTCGTCGTGTTCGACAACGTCAAAGGCACCCGCGTTTCGTCCTCGATCATCGAATCCTACGTGACCGCGGACATGATCTCGGGCCGGCAGCTATACACCGGCGAAGGGCAGCGGCCGAACGTCATCACGTGGGCGATCACTGCGAACCAACCCTCGCTCTCGAAAGACTTCACGGCCCGGACGTACCCGATCCGGCTCATCCCGCCGACCTACTCGCCGGCGTGGAGCCGTGACGTAGAACGGCACGTCATCGACCACAAATGGCAGATTATCGCGGACATCCTCACCGAGCTACAAGGCCCGCGGGTGGCCGATCTCGTTGGCGGGGAGTGGTCCCGGTGGGCCGAATGGGAAGACGACGTTTTGTGCCGCGTTTGCGACCCTCGGCCGTTCGCGGTGTCCCTCCGCGAGAAGCGGGACGCGATGGACGACGACGACGCGACCGCGTCTATCGTGCGGGAAACGCTCGCGGAGTTCCTGCGAGCGAAGAAGGGGGTGCGGTCGGCGGAAACGCTGTTCGTGCGGTTCCAGGCGAACATTCTTGCGGAAGCGATCGGCAAGCTCTGCCCGCACGGGAACAGTGCCGTTCACGTCTCGCGGTGGGCGCGGTCGCTCACGATCCCCGGATTGCGACACGGGCGGTCGATTACGTCGCGGTTCTGGGAGTGGCGCGGCACGACGGCCGTCGCCGAGGAGGCTGCGGATTGGGACGATCTCCCAATATAGCCCCGCTGACGGTAACAACTCTCAATCGGCCGCTTGTGACTCCCCATGTCGCAGGCGGCCGATTCGCGTTTTGCTCGCCATCGTCGCCATTGTGATGCCAGCACGCCCCAAAGTCATGACGGCATGACGGTAAACGGCGGTTACTGTCATCGCTACCGTCATGCCCTAAGTCGTTGCCTACTATCTCTTTTCTTCTCTGATGACAGTAATGACAGTAAGTAGATGATAAATAGCACCACGCCAAATAGCTGAGAGGGGGAGAGATAGGAACTTACCGTACATGGTGTCATGCCGTCATGGCCGGGGAAATTCACCGCCAACTCAAGCCCGCACGCCCGCCGCCCGATCTGTACCGGACTCCGAACCGTACCCGACCGGCGACGATCACCGCCACGCATCCGCCTACCAAGCCCCACCCACGTCACCAGGAGCCGCTACCCGCGATGCCCACCCGCCCCACGATCTACCGACCCGTACCCCGTCGTCAGCCCCCGTCCATCGCCGGTCGGGCCACGGCGTCCCAGCGTGGTTACGGGTCGGCGTGGCAGCGGCTCCGCTCATCCATCCTCGACGCCGAGCCCCTCTGCCGCGAGTGCCGCACGCTCGGCCGCGTCACCGAGGCGACCGACGTGGATCACGTCACGCCACGATCCAAGGGCGGCACGGACGACCCTTCGAACCTTCAGCCGCTATGCAAGCGGCACCACTCGATCAAGACGGCGACGACCGACGGCGGATTCGGTCGCGGGAAGGGGCGATAAAGCAATGTGTGTGTCGTCCCTGACGGATTGCGTTCCGAGCCCCGCCGATTGCCGCGGGTGTTGTTCGCGTTTGCCTGCCCATCAGGGGCGTGGCCGTCCTCGCACGGCTTGCTCTCGTGAGTGCAAGAGCAAGGCGGCCGTCGATACCGCCGATCTCGCCATTTCCTCCATGACTTGCGAGTGCCCGACTTGTTCGCGGCGGTTCGCTGTGGGTCATGGCAAACAGCGATACTGCTCGGACCGCTGTCGGGTTGTGATCCGAGGGGTTATCAACGCGGATTGCGAAATCTGCGGCTCGCCCTTCATCACGCGGGCGGTTTGCCTCAAAACCTGTTCGCTCGCCTGCGACATCGAAGCGATCAACCGCTCACAATCGACCTCGTACCGCAACTGCATCAATTGCGGCTCGGACTTCATTCCCAAGGTCAAAGACCGGTCCACGTACTGTTCCCGCGAATGCGGCTTTCTGTTCATGCACCGCGAAGCATGGCGAATCGCGTTCGAATCCGGGAGGCTGGAACACTTCAATCGCCAATGCGCAACCTGCGACGTTCGTTACTATTCGCAACGCGATGGCGTCAGCTACTGTTCGGAGCGATGCAGGCACATAGGAACCTATCCCCGCAAGTCGCCAATCCCTACCGCGTGCATCGTCTGCAGCCGATCAATCGCACAGAAGGACATGGGTAGCCCACGGGTTTATTGTTCGAAGCGGTGCATCCGAAAGGCCAACCGCAAGACGCGGAACATCCAACGTCATATCGTCGAGCGACGCAGGCGATCGAGGCTCAAGGCTGCCAAGGTCGGCACCGTGTCGCCGTATCGAGTGTTCGCCAGAGACGAGTGGGTGTGCTGGATTTGCCGCGATGCCATCGTTCGGGACGCCGTGTACCCCGATCCGCTGTCGCCGTCGGTGGATCATGTCATCCCCGTTTCGAAGGGTGGCGAACACAGCATGGCGAACGTGAGGGCCGCTCACCTGATCTGCAACAGTCTCAAGCGAGACTTGATCCTGAGCGAGTGCGTGGCGGGTTAGCGACCGGGGCGGTCGAAATGTTGCCCCGCGACGGGTTAGACCGTCTGCCAAGCTTGGGAAAATTGACGGTCGATTCGCCAAAAGGGCGTGCAAAATGGGGCGGCGGAAGGCTCCCATCGAACAGAAGATCAAGAACGGGACGTATCGCCCGTGTCGTGACGGTCCGCTCCCATCAGCGATGCCGGTCGAGTCGGGTGATCTGGCGGTGGGCGACACGGCGAACGCGGTCCCGCTCGTGAAGCCGGCGGACCTGACCGGCGACGCGGCGGCGATGTGGGAGAAGATGAGCCGCACGCTCGCCGGGGTGGTGAAGGAGCGGGACGCGGTGTACCTCGTCGAGATGTGCCGGTGGTGGGCCGAGCTTCGGCGGGTGCAGGCGGTGTTGAGTAAGACCACGCCGGGCGCGAAGGGGTACAACCAGTTGCTCATCGGTGCGGGCATCTGCGCCGACAAGTTCGACAAGCTCGGCAGTCGGTTCGGCCTGACGCCGAGTGATCGCGCGAAGCTGCGGGCCGAGGTGGCGACGGTGCAGAAGGCGAAGGTAGCGACGCGACCGAGAACGAAGCTGGATCAACAGGGGCCGCCGAAGTGATTGATGTTCTCTTCGTGTTCGTGGCCTCGTGCGTCGCGAGCTTCGTCGTGGGTTATTGCATCGGTTCCGAATCCGCTCACTCGCGGTAGGTCACCCTTGATCGACGCGGACACCAAGAACTGGATTCGCACCGCGGCCGACGAGTCCGCCTCCCTGGCCGGCATGAGGTTCGACGGCGAGCGCGGCGAGTTCGTGTGCAACTGGATCGAGGAATACTGCTGCCTGTACGAAGGGGACCACGCCGGCGAGTCGTTGAAGTTGATGCCGTACCAGCGAGAGTTCGTCATGCGGCTGTTCGGCTGGGTGCGGTACTCCTCGGAGTGGGGCGGGTGGATTCGCCGGTTCACGAAGGCGGGGTTGTGGGCGGCGAAGAAGAACGGCAAGTCGCCCTTCCTCGCGGCGTGCGGGCTCTACCTCCTGGCCGGGGACGGCGAGCAGGGGCAGAAGGTCTACACCGGGGCGAAGAACGGGGATCAGGCGAAGATCAGCCAGCGGCACGCCTTCGCCATGGCGCAGCAGTCGCCGGCGCTCGTCGCGGACTGCAAGCTGCACAAGTCGACGTTGCAGATCAGCCATCTGCCGAGCCGGTCGCTGATGATGATCCTGACGGGCGACGACTCCCGCGGGGCGAAGGCGAAGGAAGGGTTGAACGGCTCGGTGCTGATCGACGAGTGCCACGTGTTCGACCGCGAAATGAACGAGCGGACCTCGCGGGCGGGGATCAGTCGGAAGGAGCCGTTGAACCTGTCGATGTCCACGGCGGGGGATGACCCGTCGAGCTACGGGTTCGAGCGGTTCCAGTACGGCCGCCAGGTCAACGCGGGGGAACGGGCGGACCCGCACTTCCTGCACGTCGAATACTGCGCCGCCGACGGGGTGAAGGATTCGGAGATCGACACGCGGTTAGATGAAGTGGGGAAGGCGGCGAACCCGGCGTGGGGGTTCATCGTCAAGCCGAGCGAGTTCCGGGCCGACTGGCAATCGGTGAAGGGCAACCAACGGGAGATGGCACGGTTCCGCCAGTACCGGGCGAACCTCTGGGTAGGCTCAACGAATCAGTGGCTGGACACCGTCGGCTGGGAGAAGGGGCACCGGCCCTACACCCTGGCCGACCTCGCGGGGCGGGAGTGCTTCGCGGCGTTGGACCTGTCGCGGACGCGGGACATGACGGCGTGCGTGCTGTCGTTCCCGTGGCCGGAAGACGGCGACGAGTGCGTTCGGCTGTGGCCGATGTTCTGGATGCCGGAACAGACCGCCCGCGAACGCAACCACCTGTTCCCGTTCGTGTCGTGGGGGGCGGCGAAGCACGTCACGCTGACGCCGGGCGGGGTGGTGGATTACTCGCTCGTGAAGGCCGGCATCCGGGCCGCGGTGTTCGGTCACAACATCGCGGTGCGCGACCTGTTTTACGACGAGCATTACGCGGAAGAGATCACGCAACAACTCGTCGACGGCGAGCAGATCGGCGGCGAAGTGATCCAGGGGCTGGGGTGCGAGCGGACGGCGTTTCAACAAACGCTGATGAGCTACACCGCCCCGGCGAAGGAGTTCGAGCGGCGGTTATCGTCCGGGGTGATCCACCACCCGGGTAACCCGGTGATGACGTGGCAGGTGGGGCACTGCGAAGTGAAGGTCGATTACAACCAGAACGTTCGACCCGTGAAGCCGGCCCCGCATTCGGGCAAGTGCGTGGACGGCGTGCAGTGCGCCGTGATGACGATGCCCGGCGTGATGGCTGGCATCGTGGCCCCCTCAATCTCGTGGATGTGACCGATGCGAATCACGCTCGACGCTTGGGACTTCGGGGCCGTGGTCGCGGTCGGGGCGGTCGCCGTCGGGCTGTTCGTGGCCTACTGGCCCGCGGGGTTGGTGGCGGTCGGCGGCGGGTATCTGTGGACGTACTACCACCGGGAGCGCACCCTTGCTGCTAAGCCGCATCCTCGGCACGGCGACGCCGGGCAGTAACATCCGGGCGGCGACGCCTGAGAACCCGTCGTTCGACCTGAACTCGCCCGATGCGTGGGACGCACTCGGCGGGGAGCGGTCGTCTACGGGGCAAGCGATCTCGGCCGAGTCGGCGTTGAAGTTCTCGGCGTGGTGGCGGGGCGTCAACTTCCTGGCCCGCACCGTGGCGAAGTGCCCGCTTCACGTCTACAAGACGGCCAACCCGGAGACGGATTACGGTTCCAGTTGGGACCGCAATCACCCGGCGTTCCGGCTGCTGCACAGCAAGCCGAACGAGTTGATGACGGCGTTCAACTTCAAGCTCACGTTGACCGGCCACGCGGTGAACCGCGGCAACGGGTATGCGTACATCTTGCGGAACGGTGGCGGCGACCCGCTCGAACTGCTGCCCCTGGACCCCGACGGAACGACACCGCTCATCGTGGACGGCCAGCTATGGTACGTCACGGCCGTCGGTGCCGAGCGGCGGAAGATGCCGGCCGCCGACGTGTACCACGTCCGCGGCTTCGGCTTCGACGGCATCCAGGGATACCCCGCGTACAAGATGGCGCGGGAGGCGATCGGGCTCAGCCTGGCCGCGCAGAAGTTCAAGGCGACCCGCTTCCGCAACGCGGCCCGGCCGAGCGTCGTGCTGCAGACGCCGAACAAGATGCTCCCGGCCACCCGGCAGGAACTGCGGCAGGATTGGGAGCGGATGCACACGGGGTTGGACAACGCGCACCGTACCGCGATCCTCGACAACGGGCTGACCGCTGCTCCGCTCAGCTACACCGCCGAGGAGATGCAGGAAGTCGAGCAGGCCGGGCTCACGATCCGCGACGCCGCGAACTTCCTCGGCATCCCCAGCAGCAAGCTCGGCGACGTGGCCGGAGTGAAGTACGCCAGCAAGGAACAGGACGATCAGAACGCGATTGATGACGGGGTTGACTTCTGGTTCCGTGCGACCGAGACCGAGGCAGCCGACAAGCTGCTGAGCGAGCAGGAGAAGAAGAGCGGGACGCACATCGTCGCGTTCGA
This sequence comes from Gemmataceae bacterium, assembly GCA_031426095.1. GTDB lineage: Bacteria > Planctomycetota > Planctomycetia > Gemmatales > Gemmataceae > JANPKP01. Next base: position 17,338 of record JANPKP010000165.1, on the reverse strand, counting down.
CCGGGAATCGCTCATCGCCGCGGACATGACGACCCGGGCGAACTACTACCGCACGGCGACCGGCGGCCGGCCTTGGATGACGCCGGCCGAAGTTCGCGACAAACTGCACCTGGACCCCATCGACGACCCCGACGCGAACAAGCTGCTGACGCCGCTCAACATGGGCCAGGGCGGGCCCGACAACAAGCCGACCGACGCGCCGCCAGCCACCCCCCCTGGCCCGCCCGATCCGCCTGTATCGCCGCCCGCCAAGAAGAAACAGAACACTGCCCCCAACCACGAACGCGAGCGACCGTCCATCGACTTCGACGCGGTTCGCGCCGCCGCGTCGTCCGCCCTGGCCGACGCCGCCCGGCGGATGGTGCGTCGAGTGGCGACCCACGCCGAGCGGGCGGCGAAGGAGCCGGCAAAGTTCTGCGCGTTCGTCGACACCATCCAGGCCGATCACGCGACCGTGTTTAGCGATGCACTATCCCCCGGCGTTCAGATGGCGGCGGCGGCGGTGGGGCATCCGTGTTGGTCCGCCGACCCCGCGGCTAACGAGTTGATTCGTATCCTCACGTCCGAGTTCAACGCGGCCGCCGAGGCACATTCGGCCAAGACGCTCCCCGGTGCCGTCGCCGCAATGGCCGCAGATCAAGAGACGCGAATCCCGGCCATGCTCGCCACCTTTGTATTCGAGGGCACGTAATGCGATACCCCGCCATCGCGGCCGCGTTCTACAACACGCCGCACGCCATCACGCCGCAGAAGCTCGCCGAGATTGAGGCGTTCTTGTCCGGCAAGTTCCGCGCTGGCCCGTCCGTGTTCGATGACAGCGACGACGCGGTGAAGCCGTACGCCGGCCCCCGCGACAACGTGCAGATGGTCGGCCGCGTCGCCGTGGTTCCGGTCATGGGCGTGATCGCACAGCGTATGAACATGATGTCGCAGTTCAGCGGGGGCGTGTCCACCGAGCAACTCGGGGCGACCATCGACTCACTCGCCAACGATAAGAGCGTGCGGTCGATCGTCCTCAACATCGACTCGCCGGGCGGGAGCGTGTTCGGGATGCCGGAACTGGCGGACAAAATCCTGCAGGCCCGCGACTGCAAGAAGGTCGTCGCGGTGGCGAACTCGATGGCGGCGAGTGGGGCCTACTGGATCGCCTCTCAGTGTAGCGAGTTCGTTGTCACCCCGTCGGGCCAGGTTGGATCGGTCGGCGTTCTCGCGGCCCACACCGACGAATCGAAGGCCGACGAACTCGCCGGCGTGAAGACGACGATCGTCACGGCCGGGAAGTACAAGGCCGAACTCGCGTCGCAGAGCCCGCTCACGCCCGACGCCCGCGCCGCCATGCAGGACGCGGTGGACAAGTATTACGCGATGTTCGTGAAGGGGATTGCGAAGGGGCGCGGCATCAGTGAGAACAAGGTCGATGCCGACTTCGGACAGGGACGCATGCTTCTCGCCAAAGACGCCGTCGATCGCGGGATGGCGGATCGGACGGCCACGCTCGAACAGACGCTGCGCCGCCTCGGTGCGGGGGAGGATGCCACAAAGATGACGCAGTCGGCGTCGTCGGATCGCTTCAAGCGAGAAGTGGTCGCCCGGTGCGCGGAACTCGGGCTGTAAACTCAAGCCCGCCCCCTGGCCGGCCGACAGATACACCGACTGAAAATCTGTAGTCCGCAAGTCTCCACTGCCCAGCCGGTGGCCCTTGCTGGCGATGTTCTCACAAACATCGCCGGTCGAGCGCCGCCGGCTTCCCATTTCGGGGCCGGCCCTCACCGGCACCGCACCGGGGGTGGGCAATGTCCCGTCTGCAAGCTCTCCGCGAAAACCTCAAGGCGCACGGCAAGTCGCTGGTGCAACTCCGCGACAAGATGAACGCGGACGGGTACGCCGCGACCGCCGAGGACGAGGCGAATTGGGCCAAGGTCAACACCGACTACAACGCGACGCTGGCCAAGATCGGCCGCGAGGAGCAGGGCAACGCCGTCGAGAAGTACCTGACCGAGGCCGACGCCGGCAAGCGGGCGGGCGCGATCGCGGACGGCGACGGCGGGGTGCGGGCCAAGGGCGGCGACGGGGCCGCGGCCGGGACCGAGGCGATGCGGTCGCTCGCCCTCACGGCGTGGTGCCGTTCGCAGTTCGACATGGACCTGACGGCCGAGCAAGAGGCCGCCTGCCAGGCGACCCGGATCAACCCGAACCGCAAGCAACTCACGTTCGACCTGCTCAGCACGCAGCGGCACGCCGGGCTGCAGGCCGCGATGAGCCGCGTCAACCCGCTGTCCTCGCAGGACGCGGGGGCCAAGTACATGGCCGCCCTGTCGAACCAGACTCCGACGTCCGGCGGCTACCTGATCCCGCCGCTGACGCTGCTCTCGCAGCTCGAAATCAACATGCTCGCGTTCGGCGGGCTGTTGGCCGCCGCGGAGACGATCACCACCACCACCGGCGAGCGGATGGGGTGGCCGACGGTCAACGACACCAGCAACCGGGGCCGGCGGCTCGGGGCGAACGCGGCCGCCATGTCGTCCGTGCAGCCGACGTTCGGCCAGGTGTACTGGGACGCCTACAAGTACACGTCGGACGCCGTGCTGATCCCGTTCGAGCTTCTGGAGGACGCGAACGCCGACCTCCCCGGCCTCCTCGGGCCGATGCTCGGGGAGCGGCTCGGCCGCATCTTCAACGAGGAGTGTACGACCGGCACCGGGAACAGCATGCCGAAGGGCATCGTGACCGCGGCCGGGACGGGCGTCACGTCGCTCAAGGCGGCGAAGATCGGGGCGGACGACCTGATGCGGCTGGAACACTCGGTCGATCCGGCCTACCGGTCGGGGGCCGCGTACATGATGCACGATTCGATCCTGCTCCAAATCCGGCTGCTGAAGGACGGGGACGGCCAGTACCTGTTCAAGTCGGGGGCGCAGTTCGGCATCCCGGACAGCATCAACGGCCGGCCGATCGCGGTGAACCAGTCGATGACGACCAGCTACACCGTGACCGGGGACGTGCCGATCCTGTTCGGGCAACTCAACAAGTACAAGGTCCGCCGGGTCAACGGGCTGCGGATGTACCGGCTGGAAGAGCGGTTCCGCGACAACGACCAGGACGGGTTCGTGTGCCTCCTCCGCGGGGACGGGAACCTGCTCACGGCCGGCACGTCGCCGGTGAACAAGCTCACGATCCAGTAAGCCGCCGATAGCCGCACCAACCAGCCCACCCGTTGCAACGGGTGGGCTTTCCTTCCGCACACTCACCACCCGCGTCCACCGCACCGGAGCGACCATGTACTCGCTGAGCCAACAGTGCGTCATCAGCCGGCCCACCGCCTCCGCGGTCGCCGCGACGACCGACCTCGACGGGTCGGTGATCGACATGGCCGGGTTCGACGGCGTGCTGTTCGTCGCCCTGCTCGGCGACGTGACGAGCGGCAGCGTCCTCGAACTGCAGTGCCAGGGGTCGGCCGCCTCGAACGGCTCGTCGCCCACGCAGGAGACGGGGGCGACGAGCGGCACGTTCACTGCGGGGGCGTCGAGCGCGGACGGCAAGCTGCTCGTCCTCGACGTGATCCGCCCCGCGAACCGCTACGTGTTCCCGCGGCTGAAGCGCGGCACCGCGAACGCCGTGGTCGACGGCGTGGTCGCCGTCAAGTACCGCGGGCGGTCGGCCCCGATCACCGCTGACGCCGGCGTGATCGCGTCGGCCCTAGCCGTCATCGGCTAACCGCCCCGCCCCTGGCCGGCCCCCGCGTGGGTCGGGACGTGACGACTCACACCTGACACCGAGACACCGAGGGCCGGACATGGCGGGCGAGAACACCGCGAATTACGAGGAACAGGGCGGGGACAATTGGGCCATCGGCGGGACGATCACGATCCTGTCCGGCGGCCGCATCGTTCCGGCCAGCGGCACGGGGGCGGCCGCCATCACGGTGATGACCGATAGCACCGGCGGCACCGCGAACGACACGCTCGCGGCGATCACCGCCGGGGCGAGCTACGCACAGGCCGACATGACGGCCGTGAAGAACGCCCTGGCCACGCTCGCGGCGAAGGTGAACGCCCTCATCGCGGCAAATCAAGGCGTCGGCATCACCGGCTAGGCGATCATCCGGCGGCGGGCTCGGGTCGTGCCGGGCCGGTCAAGTGAGGGGGCGTCATGGGTATCTCGATCATCGAGACGACGGCACCGACCGCCGAGCCCGTGACGCTCGCCGAGGCGAAGGCCCACGTGCGGGTCGATCACACGGACGACGACACGCTACTGACGCTGTGGATCGCGGCCGCCCGGCGGATGTGCGAGGCACACGCCGGGCGGCGGTTCGTCAACGCGACGCTCACCGCTGTGTTCGACCGCTTCCCGTTCGTGTCGTCGGGCGGGTTCGCGTTCGGCGACCGCGGGGCGGGGGACGGGTACGACTCGAACCCACTGAGCAAGTCGCTGCGGCTCCCGGGCGGGAAGGTGTCGGCGGTGAACGCGGTGCGGTATTGGGACACGGCCGGCGTGTTGCAGACGATGACGGCCGGGACGGGCTACCTCACCCACCTGGCTCACCTGCCGCCGTTGGTGTACCCGGCCCCGGGAACGATCTGGCCCGTGACGCAGTACGGCCGGCTCGGGTGCGTCGAGGTTGAGTACGTGGCTGGGTACGGGGCGGCCGCTGCGAACGTCCCGGAGACGGCACGGGCCGCGATCCTGCTCGCGGTCGGCTACTGGTACGAGCGGCGTGGGGACGACGTGGAAGCCTCGGACATGGGCTTGCCGGCCGGGGCGTTGCGGTTGCTCAACAGCACTCTTGCGGTGGGGATGCAATCGTGAGTGTAGTCGCCGCCGACCCCTTTGCCAGCACGACGCGACCGTATGACGGGTCGTGTGACGACCTCGTGCCCGTGACGCCGAGCGACACGGATGAGCTTGCCGCGGTCGGCGTCGGCATCCTCATCAGCGTCGATGGGGCGTTGAGGGTGACGACCGCCGCCGGGGTGGACCGGACGTACCCGGCCGGGACGTTCGGCGTGAACACGATCATCCCGCTGCGGGTGCGGAAGGTGTGGGCCACGGGTACGGGCGCGACTGGCATTTTCAACGCGGTGTAACGCGGTGTAACCGGGCAGAGGGGGCGTCGTGGGGATCGGAATCGGGATTGGGATTGGTGTCGGGAAGGGGAGCCGAGTGGCCGCCCCGTCCCCCGCCCCCACGCCCTCGCAGCCGCTCGTCGACTTCGACCCCGGGACCGGCTTCGCCACGATCACGTGGACCGAGGAAGGTGTCACGCCGACCGAGGAGCGGGTCGAGGTCTACCGCTCGTCCGACGGCGGGGCCACCTACACCCTCGACGACGTGTACGAGACGGCGTCGCCGACGATCCCCCAGCCGTGCGTCCTCGACCTGGGCGGGCTGGTCGGCCCGGGATACCTGCTCGCCGTCCGCATCCGGGCCTTCAACGGGGCCGCCGAGGGCGTGTCCGTTGACTCGGAGCCGTTCCAGGTGGACAGCCCGCTCCCTACGAACGTCATCGCCGCCGGGGGCGTCGGGACGGCGGAACTGTCGTGGGGGCCGCCGACCCGGAACGGGTGGTTGACGATCCTGATCAACCGGCAGGGCGGGACGGACGGGAGCGGGACCACCGTGTTCTCCTCCTCCACCCCGAACGACTCGACGGCGTCGCTCGACGACTCCTCGGGCTTCCCCGACGACGCCGAACAACACCGCTACCACGTCATCTACGACTTCGGCGGCGGGGTCGGCGGCGACGTGTTCAGCAACTACATCCCCTGACCCCGGAGCCGCCCGTGACGACCCCGCAACCGATCCTCGCCGCCCGCGCCGCCCTCGCCGCCGCCGCCGCGACCTACCACGCGGCCGTAGACGCCGCGTTCGCCGGCCTGCTCCCGGTCGCCCACGTCGCGGCGGCCGTGGTGGACGGGGTGGCCGCCCTCGACGCCACGGGGTCGATGGGCGACGGGCTGACGTTCTTCTGGCGGGGCACGTCGTCCGCCCTGCCGCTCACCCCCGGCGACCCCGGCTCGGGCGTCGTCGAGGCGACCGGCCCGACGCTCACCCTGACGCCGATCCCGGTGGACCCGGCCACCAGCGGCACCGGCACGCCGGACGGCGAGTACCCGATCACCCTGACGGCCACCGACGCGGCCGGGCGGACCAGTACCGCCGCCGTCACCCTGACCGTGGTGGGCCAGGCCGTCACCGCCGCCAACTGAGGGCGCACCCCGTGGCCGACAAGACATCGACCGGCCGCTACCGCCTCCGACTCGTCTACCTCCCCCGCGTGCTACTCGCCGCGGGGGCGAACAACGAGCAGGCCGAGACGTGGCCCGACCCGCCGGCCGACCCGGTCCAAGAATACTTCGCCGCCCGGGACTCTCTTTCGGGTGGCGAGCAGATCGCGCAGGGGCTGCGGCAGGAAATCGGCGGGATGCGGTTGCGGATCAAAGGCCGCAGCCTCCCGATCACGGCCGCCGACCGGGTGAAGGTGAAGGTCACGGGCGAGTTATTCAACGTGGTCGGCGTCGAGCGGGAATACGCCGAGACCGTCATCACCGTCGAGCGGGTCCAACAGCAGGTGACAAGCCAGTGATCGCGGTCAAGGGCGTCGCACTCGACCTGTCCGGGCTCGCGAATCTGGAGTCGATGGCGAAGCGCCGCCAGGTCGCCGTGAAGGCCGTGAAGGCGGCCGCGAAGCCGGTGCAGCAGGCGGCGAAGTCGCTCGCCCCGAAGCGGCAGGGCAGCGGCGCACTGAAGCAATCCATCGGCATCAAGGCTGAGAAGGGGAGCAAGGGCCAGACGATCGCGTTCGCGGTCGTCGGCCCGCGGAAGAAGGTCGAAAAGGTCATCACCCCGCCGGGGTCGCGGAAGGCGAAGAAGGTCGTGCCGGCGTACTACGCGCACCTCGTCGAGAAGGGGACGCGGCCGCACCGGGTCGGGAAGGGGTCGAAGCTCGGCCGCAAGGGGAAGGCCGACAAGCTGCAGACCGGGAAGCAGCACCCGGGGGCGAAGGCCAAGCCGTGGTTGCTCCCGGCCTGGAACTCGACGCAGACGCGATCGCTCGCGGCCGGGCAAGCGGCGTTCGGCAGTGAGCTTCAAAAGCAGATCGCGAAGGAAGCGTCACGGTTGGCCCGCAAGGCGAAGGGGAAGTAGACGACGATGCCGACGCCCCCGACGAACCCCGGCGAAGCCCTCGCGTCCCGCCTCCTGGCCCACGCCGGGGTTGCCGCGTTGGCCGGGGCGAAGGTCTACCCGTCGAAGCCGACGCAAGACCCGCCCGGCGGGGCGAACCCGTGGCCGTACCTCGTGTACTTCCGCACCGGCGGGGGCGACGGGAAGAACCTCGCGGGCCGAACGCGGCTGCAGAACTACGCGATGCGGGTGGACTGCTACGCGACGACGCAGGCGGCCGCCGAGCAGATCGCCGCCGCGGTCGCCGCCGCTCTCGACGGGTGGGCCGACCGCGACAACGGCGTGCAAGGGTGCTTCGCCGCCGGCGACATGGACGAGCAGACCACCGAGGACGGGTCGCAGGTGAGCGGGCAGACGTTTAGTTTGTGGTTCGCGCCCGTTGCGTAACGATCACAACCGAGCCAATCACAAGGGGCCGCGATCATGCCGAACGAGAACGAGAACATCGGGTTCGGGGGCACCGTCCACGTCAACGACGGGGCGAGCAGCGCCTACGTCATCGTGCCCAACATCGTGGACTTCATGCCGCCGGCGTACAAGCTCGGCACCGTGGAGAGCAAGCGGCTCGACCTGCCCGGCGGGGTGATCGTGAAGATCCCCACACTCACGAACGGGCAGTCGTTCACCATCAAGCACAACTTCACGAAGGCCGCCTTCGCCCGGTTCGAGGCGTTGCGGACCGCGAAGGCGGCGAAGAACTTCCGCATCACCCTCCCCGACGGGTCGCCGTACTTCACCGAGACGGTCCCCGGGATCGTCGTCGAGAACAAGAAGGGCAGCATCGAGTCCGAGACGATCATGACCATCGAGACCACCGTCGAGGTTAGCGGCGACCTCGTCACCAGCGGCGCGTAATCGCCCTCCCTGGCCGGCCAAAGGGTGCGGTCCGGGCGGGTGTCTAAACTCACGATTCGAGGATCAGCGATGACGAAGGCGGAACTGATCGCGGTGCTGCGGCGGCAGCCGGTCCCGTTCGACGCGGCCGGCGTGTCGGTCCACCTGCGCCCGCTCACGGCCGGCGACCGGGCGGACGTGGCCGCGTGGCAGACGGAACACGGAGCGGAACGGAACTACCGCATCATCTTCGTCCGCTCGGTCTGCGACGAAGCCGGGGTGCGGACGTTCGCCGACGACGACGCCGAGGCGGTCGATTCGTTCGGGGCCGAGTTCGTTTCGGCGATCGTGGAAAAGGCCCTCGAACTGGCGGGCATCAAGGGAAAAGCCCCCTCGACGGCGACCCCGAACTAGCGTTCGCGCTCGACCTGGCCGAAGCGTTGTCGCTCACGCTCGGCCAGGTCTACGCCCTGTCGGCCGTCGAGTTCGAGCTTTGGCGGGAGCGGTATCAGCGGCGCGGGTGGGCCAGCGACCGCGTGATGTGGACGACGGCCAACGCGGGCTCCGCGGTCTGCGCGACGTGGGGCGGACGGGTGAAGGCGGAAGAGATCATCCCGCGGTTCCGCGGCGGCGGGGCGAGTCGCGAGCAACGGCACGTCGAGATCAGGGCGTGGCTCGAATCCATGCGGCGGGCGTAGGGGCGTGGGCCGGGAGAGGGGGAGCGGATGCCGGGGAACGCGATCGGCACCGGCTCGATTGTCCTCACGGCGAACGCCGACGGGCTCGCGTCCGGGCTGCAAAAGGCGTCGGCGGACACCGCGAAGTGGGCCGGCGGGATGAAGGGCAAGGTCGCCCAGGCGGCCGGCGGCGGCGGGTTCATGTCGTCCGTCGCCGACAAGCTCGGCGGGCTGGCCAGGTCCGCCTTCTCGCCGGCCGGAATCGCCATCGGCGGCGCACTCGGGGCGGCCGCCGGGTTTGCGATGGTGGACGAGATCAAGGGCATCGCGGGCCAGGGGAAGATCGCCGACTCCCTCGGGTTGTCGGCCGAGCAATTCACGGGCATGGCCGGGGTGGCGAAGTCGGTCGGGTCGGACACGAAGGACTTCATCGAGGGCATGGCCACCCTGTCGGGCAAGGCGATGGACGCCGCCGCCGGCAAGGGCGAAGATTCGGTCGCGGTATTCCAGAAGCTGGGGGTCGATGCCGCGGTATTCCAGAAGCTCGGGATGGAAGATCAGTTCTACGGGCTGTTCGAGGCGTTGAACAAGGTCGAAAACCCGGCCGAGCGGTTCAACCTGCTGATGAAGGCGACCGGGGAGGACACCGGAAAAAACCTGCTCGGCATTCTGGGGAAATCGACCGGCGAGTTGAAGTCGATGGCGGCCGGGTTCGCCGTCTCGACGGCCGAGATGGAGAAGTCGAAGAAGGCGAGCGCGGCGTTCGCGTCGGCCGAACAGGCAATTGCAAAGCTGTGGCGGACGGTGGCCGTGGCCGCCGCCCCCGTTCTCGAAATGATCGCCGGCGGGGTGAAGAGACTTCAACCGCTGTTCGACTGGTTCGGCCGCGCGCTGGCCGCGATTGGGGAGATCGAGGGGCGGATTTTCGCCCAACTCGGGACGTGGATTTCAGAAGCCGTCGATTGGCTCGGAGAGATGGCGGCGGAGGTGGGCATCTTCGGCGGCTCCTGGCCGACCATCGAAGAAGTCGTGACCGGCGTGTTCAGGGCGATCGGCATCGCCGGCGCTTACACGTGGGACACGCTCAAAGCCGGGATGGGGGTGTTCGCGGTCGGCGTCGGTTTCGTGGTCAAAGCGCTCGGGGCGATGATCGACCTGTTCGCCCGCGTCGTGGCGACCGCGAAGAACCTCCCCGCGAACCTCAAGCCGGCCGGCCTGGACCGCTTCATTAAAGGCGTCGAGGACGCCCGGGACGGGGTCCGCGGGTCCGGGAGCGACATCAAGAAGTGGGGCGACGACGCCATCGCCGGGTGGGGGAAGTCCGCCGACAAGGTCCGGGCGTGGTTCGACAAGCCCATCACGCCCGTCGTCAAGCCCGTGGTTGTCCCGCCCAACGCATCCGCGATCGCGGCCGACACGACGCCGCTCAAGTTCGGGGCAGCGATCGAGGCCCGCACGAGGGAAGCCTACTCCCTCATCTTGAAGAACTCGATGCGGGGCGACGGGGCCGCCGGCGACCCCCTCAAACAGCAACTCGCCGAGGCCAAGAAGCAGACGGCGCACCTCGGCAAGATCGCGGCCGGCATCGACGCGATGAAGGAAGAAGGGACCGTGTAACGATGTCCGTCTCCTACGTCAAAGAGCTATTCGAGGGCCGCCGGGCGTCCGACTCGCAGGAGCGGCGGCGCACGTACACCCGCGTGTACGAAGTCCGCACCACGGACCCGAACGACAGCGGGTACGTGGCGGGCGGGGCCAGCGGGCTACCCCGCGGGGGGGACGCACACCCCGACGACAACGCCGCGTTCGTGGTGAAGAACGACCCCGCCCAGCACAGCGAGGATCCCACGCTGTGGACGGTGACGATCGAGTACGACACGCAGTTGTCGAATACCGCCATCGGCAAGGAGTCCCAACAGGTCGATTCGTCAGGCGAGACGACGACCAATCCGGATAGCCCGTCGGAGGCAGGGCAGCGTCAGGAGAACCCGCTATCCCGCCCGCCGACGTATTCGGTGTCTCACGAAAAGGTTCAGGAGGTTGTCGAGTACGACTATAACGGCGACCCGATCCTCAACAGCGCCGGCGACCCGTTCGACCCGCCGCCGATGCGTGAGGTGAGCTATCCGGTCCTCACCATCAAGAAGAACATGGTGAGCTTCACGTACACGATGCTGGAGCAATACCAGGACGCGGTCAACTCTGCGACGTGGCGGGGTTTCGAACCGGGAAAGGTGAAGATCGACGGCATCAATTGGGAATCGGCGTTCGAGAACGGCATCACCTATTGGGTCGTCACGTTCGTGTTCAAGGTCCGGTACAAGGGGTGGCGGCTGAGGCTGCTCGACACCGGGTTCAACGAGTTGATCGCGGCCGAGACCGACCGGCCGGCCTACAAGCGACGGATCAAGGATAAGGACGGGGCGTACCCGAACGAGCCCCAACTACTCAACGGGGACGGCCAGCGGCTCGGAGCCGACGAAGCCCCGGTGTTCTTGGAGCCGAAGCAGATTTTCCGCGAGCTTCCCTTCGCCGCGTTGGGGGTGTGACGATGGGCATCACCCTCAAGAAAGAGACCGCGAGGAAACTCGCCCAATGGCTGCAAAAGGGGGAGGACGCCCCGCCCGCCCGGCCGGCCCGCGGGGGCGTTAACGGGCTTGCGACCGGGCTCGTGCGGTGCCTGTCGGACGAGGCGGCCGGCGACGGCGGGGCGGCGGCTCAGTGCTTCCCCGGCGAGCTATTGGCGTCGGACGCGGACGCGACCCGCCCCGACTCGCAGAGCGAAGTGTGGCTCACGCTGTGGAGCCTGGCGGGGGCCGTCACCCCGGAGCCGGGCGGGGTGTATCACTGCATCCTGGCCGGCCGCCTGGACATCGACGGCGACGAGCGTACCCGGGCGTTCGGGGGCGACTTCGAGGGCGGCGACCCGATCAGCGGATCGGGTATCTCGGGCGGCTCTGGCGTCGGGGGCGGGAACGGGACCGACGACGAACGCACCCTGGACATCGTCACCAACGTCTGCCGGATCACCGCATCGGGCAGCGGCGGCGACGGGTGGCGGGTGGAGAAGCGGCGGGTCACGCTCCCGGTGGGGACGGTGATCGGCGATCCTTTCTGCGTGGACAACCCCGACGGGTGTTGTGTCGATAGCGGCGGTGGGTCGGGGCCGGGGCCGGTGGCGGTCCCGTGCTGCGAAGAGGTGGAGATTCCGGGGCGGCTCTACCTCACGCTCGGGACGCCGACCGCGGGGGCGTGCGAGTGCCTCGACGGCGTGCCGCCGATCACCCTCGACTACACCACCGGCGTGCCCGGCTCCGAGTTCGGCACGGGCGGCAGCTACGACGGGTGGAAGGGGTCGGCCGAGTGGTGCGGCGTCACGGTCACGGTGATGCTCGCGTGCGTCGGGGGGGGCGGGTGGTCGGTGCTGGTCGATTTCGGCGGCGGCGGCGGGGTCAACGCGGGCGGGTTGTCCGCCACATGCTCCCCGTTCTCGTTGTCCCAAGAGGCGTTCCCGTTCAGCGCGGCCGGCCTCTGCCCGGGGGCCGTGGTCCCTTACACCATCGCGGCGTGACACATGGCTCGACACTGCTACTGCGGGGCGTGCGGGCCGTGTCGGACGGCGGCCGCCGACCCGCGATACCGCGAGCTGTGGGAGGGTCGGCTGGTGGCCGCAGTTCCCGTGCCCGCGCCCGTCGCCCGCCCGCGGCCGTGCGTCCACCTCGGCCCGGTTGTCGAGCGGGCCGGGTGCCACTGCCCGCGTAAAGACGGCCGCCGGTGCGACGCCGGGGAGGGGACCGTGACTCAGGACCGCCAGTGCGAGACGTGCGACAAGTACGAGCCGGACGCCGCGACCGCGGCGGGGCCGGAACTGTTCCCCGGGTTCGTCGACCCGATCCCCGATCCGACGACCGGGGCGGGGTGGGAGTGGGCCAGCCGGGAGCCGGTGAAGCAACGGCACGTCGCCGCCCTGGCCGACATCCGCCGCCGCAAGTTCGCGTACCCCGGCGGCGACGGCTCGTGCGTCCTCACGGTCGGCGGCGGGAAGTATTGGCCCGGCATCGTCGTGATGATCCGGATGCTCCGCGACACCGGATGCACACTCCCGGTGGAGGTGTGGTATCGCGGCTCGTGCGAGCGGGTGCGGCCGGCGGATGTGGCCGGGCTGGGGCCCGTCGCCCTGATCGACGCCGACGCGATGGCGGCCGAGCGGGGCGACCGCCGGATTAACTCGACCGTCACCGACCAGGGCGGCTGGGAAGCCAAGCTCTACGCGATCACGCACACCCGATACGACACGCTGCTTTACCTCGACGCCGACGCCTACACCGTGGCCGACCCGACGCCGCTCCTGCAGCTCGCGAAGCGGCACGAAACGGGGTTCGTCTACTGGCAGGACTTGGCGAACACCTGGAAGCACGTCAAGTGGGAGTGGGTCGGGCTCGTCGCCGGCGTCACGGCCCCGGTGCAGGGCGGGCAACTGGCGATCCACCGGCCCGCGGCGTGGAAGGAAATCGCCCTCACGCACTGGCTCTGCCAGCACTCCGATTACTGGTTTCATCACGGCTTCGGCGATCAGGACATGTGGCGGATCGCGTTCGCCGCGACCCGCCGCGTTCCCCTCAACTTGGGGCCGTGCCCGCACCGAGAGGGTACGGCATTCGTCTGCGGTCACAACGGGACGGATTACGTCGTCCACCGCTGCAACGGGAAGATGTTCGAGAAGCGGCTACCGGGCGAGTCGCGGGCGTGGCGTCACTTCGCCGCCGTGATCGAGGCGGGCCAGGCCGCCGGCTGACCGACCGGAACACACCGCAGACACACCACCGAGGGCACACACGATGACGACGCGACGACTCCCCTTCCTGGCCGGCCTGCTGGCACTGATGACGCTCACCGCGGGCGTGGGCCGGGGCGGGCCGCCGCGCATGGACACGACGACGACGCCCGTCCTCGACGGCGTGCGGGCGACGGCGGACCTGGACACGAGTCAGCACCACGCGAACGTGGGCGGGAGCGACGGGGCGGGGCTGTGCGTCTACACGTCGGCGTGGCACGCCTGCGTGTGGCAGGACATCCCGGAGCTATACGGCTTCCGCGACTGGATGCGGCTGCGGCCGGGCGGGAGCTACCCGGAGAAGTTCGAGAAGACGCTGAACCAGTTCTGCGCCGAGAAGGGGGTGACCCCGCCGGCGTACATCCAGCACACCGCCGGCGACGTGGCGTTCCTGGAACTCGCGTTGAAGACGGGGCGGATGCCGTGCGTCACCTACGCGGGGTACGACGGGTTTTACCGGGACCGCTACGGTCGTGACCTGTGGATCGACCACATGGTGAACCTCGTGCACCTCGACGCGGACCGGGCGTGCATCATCGACAACAACCGCCCCGGCAAGTGGGTGTGGATGACCCGGGCCGACTTCCTCACCCGGTGGAAGGCCCGCGGCGGCGGGTGGGCCGTCGTGTTCCTGGCCGCGCCGCCGGCCCCGTACCCCGTCCCCCCGGTGAAGTCCTTCGCGGCCCTCCCGGGGTGTGAGGGGTGCGAATGCGGGTGCTCGGCCGGCGGGCCGTGCCGGTGCGGGGAGGACGGGCCGAAGATGTTCGGCCAGTGCCCCGGCGGCCGGTGCCCCATCCGCCCGGCCGTCGTGCCCGCCGGCCCCGACGAGCCGTTCGAGTGGCGGACGTTCCCCGACGCCCCCGACGCTCAGTTTCTGTACCAGGGCGGGCGGCTCGTCGGCGGGGCGATGCCCGACGGCTGGCACCCGGCCAACGGGCGGCCGGGCGGGCTGACGTGGGAGCCGTCGGGTTCGCCGCCGATCGACCCGCCGACGCTCCCGGCCGGCCAGGTGGCGGGCGACCTCCCGACGGGCGTGGTGAGCGAGAAGATTCAGGGGGAAGCGCCCTACCGGATCACAAAGAACGGACAAACCCGCGTGGTGTCGTGGCTCGACGTGGCGGTCGAACTGAGCGAGGGACTGACGGACGACAGCAAGAAGTTCAACCTGGCCGTCGTCGGCGACAAGGCGTTCCAGGCCCGCGTGAAGGCCGACTTGGCGCAGGCGGACCCGTCCCTCGTGGCCCGCCTGCACGTCAAGTTTTACGACCCGACGGCGGACGCGTGGGCCGTGTCTCAGTTCAAGCTCGCCCCGGGGCTGCGGCTGCGGAAGCCGGCCGTGAGCCGCGTCGGCGACGACCTCGGCGCGGTCGGGTTCGACGGGTACGACGCGCAGAAGCTGGCCGAACTGGTGCAACTGATCCTCGGGCCCAAGCCGACGCCGCCGGCCCCGCCCGCCCCCGTGGACCCGGCGAACCCGAAGCCGGCACCGACCCCCGCCCCGGGCGTGCCGAGCTTCCCCGGGTGGCTGTGGCTGATCGTGGGCGGCGTGCTCGTGCTGCTGTTCAAGAAGTCGCCAGCGACGCCCGCGTAACGACCCGATCACGCTCCCCTGGCCGACCCCTAACCCGATCGCGAAGGACCAACACCGATGAACGTGGACCTGTCGTTTCTCTCGAACCTCGGCGGATGGTGGGCGCTCGTCGCCGTGGTGCTGACCGTAGCCGTGAACAAGTTCGGCCCGCGGCTCGCCGCGACCCGCCCGCTGCTGGCCCGCCTGCTGGCGCTGTTCGCCGTCCGGCCGGCGGCCCCCGCGAACCCGGCGACGCCCGCCAAGCCGGCCGACCCGACGGCCCCCGCCGAACCGCTGTTCCCGCGGCTGCGGCTCCTGCTCGACACGCTCGGCAAGGTGTTCCCCGGCGTCCCGATCCCGGTCGTGGCCAACGAGGGTGAAGCGCTGGCCGCCGCGAAGTCCGTACTGTCGTCGGTGGAGGATCAGCACCGGGCCGGGCTCGTCGCGCAACTCGCGGCCATCGGCGGCGGCGGGTTCGTGGGCCACGGCGGGGAGCACATCCCCGCGAAGTGATCCGCTCCCGTGCCGACGACCGAAACGACGCGGCCCCCGGGTGATGATCCCGGGGGCCGCGTCGTTTCGTAGACACCCCATCACACCGTGGGCGTCTCCCCACGACGTATCTGCTCAACCCGCCGCACGTACCGCGGCAGGTTCTCGCTCACGATCATCCGCAGCAGGTTCGTCGGGTCCAGGCCAAGCCCATCCGCCACGTCGTCGATGACGGCCGCCTGCGACTTGGCGAAGCCGAGGTTGTATTGCTTGCGGGCGGACACTTCCTCACCCGACTTGTCAGCGGGCTTGGCCTCTGGCTTCCGTCTCGGCGGCATCGTCGCGGTCCCGCTTCGTTCCTGGCTCGCCACCATCACGCACCCCCGTTGTAACTGCTGACGCCGTCAGTTGGAACGGTTATCCATCTTCTCGCCGCACTCCATCATAGCAGGTGGGGCGGTGGATTTTTCAAGATCACACTTGCTATTCTTGCTAGCCAGACTTACTGTATGTGCATGACCCGCACGACTGACACGAACCGAGGGGACGAGATGACCAAGACCAAGTGGACGACCGAAGACGCCATCCGCGAGACGCGGGAAGCGATCGCCGGCCTGGAACACGACCTGAGTTTCATGCGGAACAACAAGGAGGGGATCGAGGCCCGGAAGTACGAACTGGCCTGGCGGCGGGAGCGGCTCAAGGAACTGACCGGCGAGTGAGTCGGGGCCGCGGGGCCGGGGAGTGGTTCCCCGGCCCTCTTCTCACACCACACGAGGCACGAGTCAGATGACGGACTTCGAACGCGAACGTGAGGCGGTGGCGAAGCAGATCGAGCGGGGCATCCTCAGCGTGCCCGACGACATGGGAGAGGCGGTCGCCGCGATGGTCCGGGCGACCCAGACGCCCGCCGGGCTGTCCGCGTTCCGAGCGTGGCTGCGGGCCGAGGATCAGCCGATTGACTGGCTGACCGGCGAACGGGTCGCCGCGACCGACGCCGCGTGAAGCTGTCAAACTCGGGGCCGGCTGACATCGCACGGCCGGCCCCCTTTCGCCGAGCATGACCGGACACTCACCGGAGCTACGCCGTGTCCTCACCCGAACGACTCAACGCCGCCGCTCGGAGGCTATTCGACCGTGCCAAGGCAGACCAAGCCGAGGCCGCCGCCCGGCTGCGGCTGCTTGTCGCGGTCGGCATCAAGGGGCCGAACCTCAAGGCCGCACTCGCCGAGGTCGCCCGACTCAACGGCCGCGTCACCGGGCTCGCGTCCATCGTCGCCCACCCGCTTGACGAGCGGCCCACGCTCCGCGTCGTCGGTTAAGCATGTCGATTAATCAGAATTTCGCCACCCCCGGTCCCCGGGGGCCGACCCCTCACGCCTAAAGGACCACGCCCGTGAACTGGATACCATCCCTTTGCATCATCCCCACCCTGGCCCGCCCCCGCGACACCGCCGACGACTGCGACCCGTGCGACGGGTCCGGGCACGTCAAGTTCCGCGGCACGCTGATGGAGTGCCCCATGTGCTGCGGGCTAGCCACGGTCGGCGTCTACGTCGTCCGCGTGGTCGTCGGCCAGGTGCGGCACGAGCTACGTTTCCACAGTCGATCATTCCGCGATGCGCTGCGTCGTGCCGAGCGGTGCGCGGCGAAGGTGCGACCGACGGCCGGGGGCGTCCCGCTCGCCGGCGTCGTCCGGGTGGTGTACCTGTCCACGGGGCGGGAGCGGGCGGTGCATCAGGTGCC
>JANPKP010000164.1:0-15848 GCA_031426095.1 Gemmataceae bacterium | reverse complement strand
CTGGCCGCCCTCGCCGCCCCCGAGGGGCCGGCCGACCTGGCCTGGCTCCGCGGCCACGGGGCCGAGGTCGTCCTGTCCTTGACCGAAGACCCGCTCCCCCGCGGGTGGGTGAACGGGGCCGGCGTCATGGCCGTCCACGTCCCCGTTCCGGACATGGAAGCCCCGACCGACCGCCAACTGGCCCACGCCCTGGACGTGATCCGCCGGGCGAACGCCTCCCGGCTCGGGGTCGCCGTCCACTGCGGGGCCGGGCTGGGGCGGACGGGCACGGTCCTGGCCGCGTACTTCGTGGCCGGCGGGCTGACCGCCCGGGACGCGGTCGAGAAGGTCCGCGACCTCCGCCCGGGGTCGATCGAGACGACGGACCAGGAGCGGGCCATCGAGGCGTTCGCCCGCTCGGCGCGGCGGGACGCCGAGACGCGGCGGCGGGAGGACAAGGAGACGGGGTGACGGTTCGACCTGTTCGCGGGGGCCGCTTTGAGGTGGAATGAACCCGGGGGCGGGCGTGGGCCGGAAAGCCGACAACCAGCAGTTCCGCGACGCCTGCCGCGCCCTCGGCATGACCCCGGCCGAGCGATCCGGCTTCAGCGCCTACGTGCACGAGTTGAAGGCGAGCGGTGAGCGCGGCACGGCCAATAGCAAGGGTGACTTCACCTGGGACGAACTCGTCGAACACGGCGAGGACTACCTCAAACTGCTGAGGGGCTGATGTACGGGCTACTCGACTACCGGGGCACTCAACTGCCGACGACCAAGGGGTACGCCGGCCTTCTGAAGCTGGCCCGGCAAATCGAAGGCGAACGGGTTCTATTCGCACGCCGGGCCTACCCGGACGAACTGACCCTCCACTTCGGCGACCCCGTCGAGACGCCGGGGCCGAAGGGCCGCGTCATCCTCCGGGGGACATACGTCCTCGGTTCGGTCGCGTCCGACTGGTCGTTCAAACTCGCTCGGCTGGGCGTCCTGGTCGAGTCCGGCGACGCGGCTCCTCCGTTGGACGGCGACCCCGTCCCCGTCAAGCCCATCCCCGACGAGAAGTTGGACGAGTTGCTCGCCGGCGTCGGCGGGACGACCGTCGCGTTGGTGGCCGTGTCCTCACACCCGCTCGGGTATGCCCTGTCCGTTACGATGTCCGACGGTTCCGTGCTCGACATCCGGCCGACCCCGCCGGAAGACACACTTGAAACCGCCGGAAGCGAGGCGACGCCGGTCCCGGATTGGGAGTTGTTCACGCCCTACGATCGCTACTTGCGGGTCGGGCCGGAACGAACGTGGGCGTACCTGCCGAGCAATGAGCCGGAGTTCGCACAACAAATGCCGGCGCTGTAGCCTCGCCCGTTCTCCCCGTTGCACCCGGGCCGCGTCCGGGGTACGCTGCACGTCTGCCCGCGTCCCCGCCCGTCTCCCCCCGGAGTTCCTCCCATGCCGCCCCGCCTCCTCGCCTGGGTCGTCCTGTTCGCCTCCACCGGGCTCGCCGCCGCCCAGAGTGGCGGGCCGCAACTCCTCACCGTCACGCCGCCGGGGGCGAAGGTCGGCACCACCACCGACGTCACCGTTAGCGGCACCGCCCTCGACGGGGCCGAGGCGCTGCTCTTCTCCGACCCCCGCATCAAGGCCGAACTCGTCGGCGAGGTGGCGGTCGAGGCCGACAAGGTGAAGGCGAAGGGCGGCGGCAAGGCGGCCGCCCCGAAGGCGACCGGGGCGTTCATGTTCAAGGTCACGGTGCCCGACGCCCCGAACATGCTGGCCGTGCCGACGTTCGACGTGACCGACGTCCGCGTCGTCACGAAGGCGGGGCTGAGCAACCCCCGCTCGTTCAGCGTGGGCGGGCTGACGGAAGTGGCGGAGGCGGAGCCGAACAACGACGTGCCGGAAGCGCAGAAGATCGAGCTGAACACCACCGTGAACGGCGTGATCGTGTCCGCCACTGACGTGGATTACGTCGCCTTCAAGGCCGACGCCGGGCAGAACGTGGTCGTGTCGTGCCTGACGACGACCCTGGACAGCAAGCTGCAAGCCGACCTCCTCGTGGCCGGGCCGGACGGCAAGGTGGTCGCCGCCAACCGCGGCTACCGGGGCGGCGACGCGCTCCTCGACTTCAAGGCCCCCGCCGCCGGCGAATACGTCGTCCGGGTGTCGCAGTTCGCGTACACCTCCGGCGGCAGCGACCACTTCTACCGGCTGAGTGTGACCACCCGCCATTGGGCCGACGCCGTGTTCCCGCCGTGGGTCAACGCCGGCGGGCGGACCGTCTACGGGCGGAACCTTTACCGGAACCCCGACGGGCTGTCCGGGCCCACCCGCCCGGACTCGTGGTTCGCCCGCCCGGACGGCCGGCCGTTCGACACCGACACCCTGCCGCCGGGGCCGGTCCCCCGCACCCACAACCCGTTCCACCCGGCCGGGTCGGTCCCGCCGCCGGCCGCGTTCGTCGACTTCGCCGACTTCCCGCGGGCCGAGCCGATCCCGCTCCTCACCCCGCAGGCGAACACCGCCCTCGACAACGACAAGAACGACACCCCCGAGACGGCCCAGCCGATCAGCGTGCCGTGCGACGTGGCCGGGCGGATCGACCGCAAGAACGACCGCGACTGGTACTCGTTCACCGCCAAGAAGGGCGACGTCCTCACCCTTGAAGTGTTCGCCGAGCGGATCGGGGCGCCGGTCGACGCGTTCATGGTGCTGACCGACGACGCGGGGAAGGTGATCGCCGAGGTGGACGACAGCCCGGACACGCTCAGCCCGAACCAGTTCTACACCCGCAGCGACGACCCCGGCCGCTACCGCTTCGAGGCGAAGGCGGACGGCACCTACCGCGTCATGGTCAGCACCCGCGAGGCCGCCATCCAGGCCGGGGTGCGGGACGTTTACGTCCTGCGGGTCGCCCCCGAGACGCCCGACTTCCGGCTCGCCGTGATGCCGTTGACGCCGCACCTGCCCGAGGGCGTGAGCGTGCCACGCGGCGGGGCCACGCAGCTCACCGTCTACGTCGGCCGCTTCGACGGGTTCGACGGCCCCATCACGCTCACGGCCGAGAACCTGCCGCCGGGGGTGGCGTGCCCGCCGCAGGTGGTCGGCCCGGGGCTGACGAAGGCGACGCTCGTCCTCACCGCCGGCCCGGACGCGAAGGACTGGGCTGGGTTCGTGATGGTGAAGGGGGCGGCGACGATCAAGGAGGCGGCCGTGAGCCACGCGGCCCGGCCGTTCTCGGTGACGTGGGCGATCCCGGGGCAGGGGACGCAGATTCCCGCCACGCCGGTGCTGAGCCGCCTCGACCGCGGCCCCGGGCTGGCCCTCGCGGTGCGGGGGGAGGCGGCGTACAGCCTCGCGGTGGCGTCGGACAAGCCGCTCACGGCCAAACCCGGCGACAAACTCGAAGTCACGCTCAAGCTCACCCGCGGCAAGGACGTGAAGGACGCGGTGCAGGTGCAGCCGGGGTCGTTCTTCCTGATGAAGCGGGACGGCGGCAACACCCCGCCGGCCCCGCTGGCCACCTTCGAGGCCGACAAGGACGAGGTGAAGGTGAGCGTGGACGTGCCGGACAAGCTGCCGGCGGGGACGTACAGCGTGGTGTTCCGCGGCGTGGTGCCGGACGCGGCGGCGAAGGGCGGCGGCAACAACCCGAAGCCGCCGAAGTCCGCGTACCCGTCGGTGCCGGTGGCGGTGGAGGTCGTGGCCAAAGAGGTGCCGGCGAAGAAGAAGCCGAAGTGAGCCTCGGCGGGCGGGGGGCGTGAGCCCCCTGATGCTGACGCAACGCCGGTTGATTACGCGACGCCATGAGGGGGCTCACGCCCCCCGCTCGCCCGTTCGGCGGCGCGACAACACTCACTTCGCGGCCGGCGTCTCCGCGACAGTCTTGAGCTTGGCCAGCCCCGCGTCGAACTGGTCGCCGACCATTTTGTCTATGCCCAGGACCAGGCCGACCGCCTTCGTCACGAAGTTCTTCCGCCCCGTCATGGTCCACGTCACCAGAGTCTTGTCTCCGTCGGGCTTGAGGGCGAACTCGGAGCGGTTGGTGCCCTCGAACGGCTTCAGGAAGTGCAGGTCGATGCCGACGTACTCGCCCGGCCGGCTCTCGGTGATCGTCATGCTGCCGGCCCCGACCTCGTTGTTGCCGGCCCAGCGGTAGACGGCCCCGACGCCGGCCGACGGGCCCTCGTAACTCGCCGTCATGGCCGGGTCGATCTTGGCCCACGGCGACCACGCTTCCCACATGTGGAAGTCGTTCACCTGCTCGAAGACGGCGGCCGGCGGGGCGGCGACCGTGACCGACCGCTCGACGCGGAAGTCGGGCGACTGCAGGGCCACCACGACGGCGAAGACGGCGACGGCGGCCAGCAGGCCGAGCAGAACCTTCTTGAACATGGGGCACCCCTTCCGGGTCGGCGGCGAGTCTCGCCGGGCGCGACGGGGGGGGAATACCGGCGGAGGGGGGACCGGGGCAAGCCCGGTCGTGGCGGGGCGGCGGGAGTGCCGGGGAAGAAGAAGGCGAAGTGACCCCCGGCGGGCGGGGGCGTCAGCGGCCGGCCTCGCCGGTCGCCGCCCGGAGGTCGGCCGCGGCCCGGAAGTAGTCCTGCCGGGCCCCGATCTCGACGATCTCGGCGTCGAACGCGGCCTGCTCCCGCAGGGTCACCCGCAGGACGTCGCTGCGGCCGAGCCGCAACTGCTCCCGCTCGGCCCGGGCGACCAGGCGGGCGAGTTCGACCCGCCGGCCCGCCTGCAGGGAAAACTCGGCGGCCCGTTCGAGGGCCGAGAAGGCGTCCTGGACGTCCGCCCGGACCACGTCCTCGGCGTTGCGGATCTGCTGGTCGAGCTGGGCGATCTGGGCCCGGGCCGCCGCCTCGCGGCCGCGGGCGTCCCGCCTCTGAATGGGGAGCTGGAGGGCGAGGCCGGCGGTCGCCGTGGTGCGGTCCAGGCCGTTGGGCCCGGAGAGCGAACTCCGCCCGTCGCCCACGTCCTGGGAGATGGCGGCGACCCCGTTGAGGGTCGGCAGGGTCTGGTTCGTCGCCAGCCGGAGGTCGACCCCCACCCGATCCCGCTGGAGCCGCAGCCGCCGCGGCTCGGGGCGGAGGTCGACGGCGGTTTGCAGGGCGGCGTCGAACGCCCCCGGATCGACCGGGCGGACCTCGGGGAAGGCCGGCAGCCGGTCGGCCCCGGCCAGGGTGGGGCCCCCGGCCGCGTCGCGGAGGAACAGCGACAGGTCGATCGTCGCCTGCTGGAAGGCCCGCTCGGCCTGGACGACGACGCCGTTGCGGAGGGCGATGTTCTGCTGGTTGTCGACCCGGTCGATGTTCGCCACCGGCCCGGCCTCGACCCGGGCCCGGAGCTGGGCGTCCCGCTCGTCGGCCAGCGCGGCCAGCCGCCGCGCCACCTCCAGCCGCTGCCCGGCGGCCACCCAGTTCCAGTACGTCCGGGCGGCCGCCCGGACGAAGTCGAGCCGCTGCCGCTCGATCACCGGCTCGGCGAGGCGGACGTCGATCCCGGCCTGCTCGACGTTGGCCCGCGGGCGGTCGATGGCCCGGCCCTGCAAGAGCGGGACGGTGACGCCGGCCCGGAACTCGCCGCCGTCGGCCGTCTTCTGGCCGAGGTTGTAGGTCGGGAAGTCGCCGTACCCGTTCCGGTACCCGGCGAACGCCCCGAGCCCGGCGACGGGCAGCCCGCGGCTCACCCCAACCCCACCGCGGAAGTTGTCGTACGTCCCGCCCTGCCCGTCGGCCCCGCCGGTGAGGTTCAGGTCGAACACCCCCATGGACGACAGGAGCCGCCCGCCGGCGATCGCCCGTTCCTGTTCGACGGCCCGCAGCAGGGGGTAGTGGGCGACCACCGCGTCGAGCACTTCGTCGAGCCCGAGCGGCCCGCCGACGCTGGCGGGTGCCCCCCGGAGGGAGGGGCCGGGGGCCGGCGGGGGGGGCGGCTCGGACCCGACGACCCCCGTCCCCCGGTCGACCGGGCGTGGCGGCGGGGCGAGCTGGGCCGGCGCGGGCAGGGGCAAGGCGGGCTGGGCCGGCGCGAGCTGGGCCGGCGCGGGCAGGGGCAGGGCGGGCTGGGCCGGGGCGGGCTGGACCGGCTCGACGTACGAGGCGGGGACGACCGGGGCCGCCGCGGGGCGGGCGGGCGGCTCGATCGGGAGGAGGCGGGCCGGTCGCCCGGCCGGGTCGGCCCACGGCTCGGCCGGGGGCGTCGTCTGACAGCCGGGGGCGACGGCGAGAAGCCCGCCGAGGAGGGCGGCCGGGCCGGCCCCCCGCCGCCTCACCCGGGCTTCACCTTGGGCGGTTTGCCGCCGTCCTTCTTCTCGGGGGGCTTCGGGGCCACGACCGGCGGGAACCCGTTGAACTGCCGCCATAGCTCGTACCCCAGGGTCACCCGGTTCAGGAACACCCACCCGACGGCCTGGTTCCCCTGCCGGAGGTAGAGCCCCTCCGGCCACCGGTCCCCGGCGAACATCTCTTCCGGCGCGACGAGGACGCGGAACCGCCCGTACCCGTCGTCCGTGGCGTCCATCTGGCGGACTCGCCCGCCGAACGTGCCGACGGCGACCGACGGCCAGCCGGCGAACTGCACCCCCGGCCACCCCTCGAACTGGAGGCGGACGTGCGGGCCGCGGCCGGTCTGCTCCGTGAAGGCCGCGACCAGGGGGGCGTCCACGCCGTCGATCAGCAGCTCGACCACCCGGTCGGAGGAGTCGGGGACGAGCACGGCCAGTTCGTCCCCCTCCTTCACGAGCTGCCCGCCGGCCCCCGCGTTGGCCGACACCCGGAACACCACCCCGTCGCACGGGGCCTTGACGTACCGGGCCTTGAACCGCCCGACCCGGCTCTCGATCTCCTGCAACTCCCGGTCGACGGTGAACAGGTTCTGCTCGGCCCGCCGGAGGTCGCGGCGGGCGGTGGCCACGGCCGTCAGGCCGGTCGCCCCGGCCTGGAGGACGAGCGAGTCGGCGGTCAACAGCCCGGCCTCGGCCCGCTTGACCTCGGCGTCGGCCCGCGTCACGTCCGTGGCCGCCCGGTCGGCCCGCATCCGGGCCTCGTCCCGGCTCAACTCGGACTCGAGCTGGCCGAACTGCTTGTCCTTGAACAGCCGGTCGAACATCTCGGACCGGCTCTTCTCGAAGGCGAGGGAGAAGTCGGTGTTCTTGCGGCCCTGGGTGGCGACGGCGACCAGGAGGGCGGCCGCCTCCCGGTTCGCCGTTGCCGCCCGGACGGCCGCGTCCACGGCTTTTTCCTGGGCGTCCACGGCCCGGGCCTGCTCGGCCACCTCCTCGGCGGCCGCCTTCCGCCGCCCGACTAGGAACCCCTGCTGGGCGTCGAGCCGGCCGGCCAGGTCGGGGTCGTTGTCTTCAATATCGGCGATCGGGTCGCCCGCCTTCACCCGTGATCCCTCGACGACGTGCCACCGGCGGACCTGCCCGCCGACGAGGGCGGTGACGACCTGCTTCCGCTCGGTCGGGGCGAAGGCGACCACCTGCCCCCGCCCGCGGACGGTCTGCTGCCACGGGACGAGCGCGAGGACGGCCGGCGACGCGACGAAGACGGCGAGCAGCAGGCGGGCGGCCCACCGGGCCGGCCGGGGGGTGCGGACCCGCCGGAGGGTGGCGAACGGGACGTCCGTGCTGAAGGGGGCGAGGGGCCGCTCGGCGGTCATGGTGTCGTTCCTCGGGCCGGGGCGTGGGCGGGTGCGGCCAGGTCCACCACCCGGTCGCACAGCCGGGCCACCCCGGGGTCGGCGGTGGCCACCAGGAGCGTCCAGGGGGCCGCCCGGTCGAACAGCTTTGGGACGAGGCCGGGGCAGGCCCGCAGGGCGGGGCCGTCGAGCACCCCGTCGAGGATCAGCAGCCGCGGCCGGCCGGCCAGGGCCCGGGCGACGGTCAGCCGCAGGGCCTCGCAGGACGACAGCGGGCCGGCGTCCGGGGTCAGGGGGGCGTCGACCCCCCCGGGCAGGGCGTGGACGACCGCGAGCAGGCCGACCGCCCCGAGGGCCTCGCGGACGTCGGCGGCCGTCAGGTGCGGGCGGCCGACGCGGACGTTCTCGGCCACCGTCCCCAGGAACACGTCCGGCCCGCCGACCAGAGCCGCCTGTCCCCGGACCCGGTCCGGGGACAGCCCCCGGAGGTCGATCCCGTCCACCTCCACCGCCCCCCGGCCCGGCTCCCGGAGGCCGCACAGGACCTCGAACAGGGTCGTCTTCCCGGCCCCCGGCGGGCCGACCACGGCCACCCGCTCGTTCGGGCCGGCGTGCCAGTCGGGCCCGGGCGGGAGCGGCCGGTGGGGCACCCCGCCGACCCCCCGGACCCGTACCGCCATCCCCGGCCCGTCGTCCGCCGGCCCCTCCCCGTTCGCCCGCTCGGCCGGCAGGTCGGTCGCCAGCCCGAGCTTCTCGGCGGACGACATCAGGTCGTAGTACGTCTCGGCGTACTTGCCGATCTTGGCGACCGACGAGACGACCAGGGCGACGATCAACTCGGCCGCCACCAGCTGCCCGAGGGTGAGCTGGCGGTCGACGACGAGGTACCCGCCGAGCCCGAGCAGGGCGGCCCCGGCGACCACCTGGAGGCCGAGGCCGAACACGGTCTGCCGCCACACCACCCGGAAGTGGTTGCGGCGGGCGGCGACGTACCCGGCGGCCAGCCGGTCGGACTTTTCCATGACGAAGTGCCGGCCGCCGGCGAACCGGAAGGCCCGGGGGTTGCGGAGCGACTCCTCCAGCCACGCCGCCACGTCGTACTTGGCGTGCGACTCGTCCAGGCTGGTCCCGACCCCGCCCCGGCCGAGGGCGAAGACGGCGAACGCCACGAGCAGCACCAGGGCCACGTCGTACCCGAGCAGGAACGGGTGGTAGAAGGCCAGGACGGTCATCCCGACGGCCGCCGTCACCACCAGCGCCACCCCGTCGAGGAGCAGGGTGGCGAGCGACTTCTGGAAGGTCAGGACGTCGAAGAAGCGGTTCGCCAGGTCGGGGCCGTGGAGGCCGTCGAGGGCGTCGAGCCGGACCCGCGGGAGGCGGTGGGCGTAGTCGGCCACGACCCGGACGAACAGCCGCCGCTGGACCCCCTCGATGACGTACACCTGCAGGGCCCGGATGGCCGCCGCCAGCCCCAGGCAGCCGGCGAGCACCCCGGTCAGGGCGACGACCGGCCAGACCAGGATGCCGAAGGACACGGTGTTCACGAGCGACTCGACGGCGATCGGCGTCGCCAGCGACAGCACGGCGACGGCCGAGGCGAACACGACCACCGCCACGACGTCCCGCCGCTCCGGCCGGAGGAGGTGCCCGAGCCGGACGAACGGGCGGGCCGGGGCGTGCCCGTGCCCGCCGCCCGCGGCGTGGTCCGCGTGGTCCGCGTGGTCCGTGGCTGAATCGGTCATCGACCTTACTCTCGGGGGAACCGACCGGGCCACCCCGGCCGGGGTGAGGGGAACGAAAGCAGGCCGGATGCCGACGCCCGTGGGCGACCGCAGCCGGCCTGTTCTTCCTCCCGGGCACGTGTCCCGGGAAGCCGATCGGCTTGTTCGAAGGCGTGAGGGGGAGACCGGCGCTACCGCCGTCCGCCCGCCCCGACCCCATCACATATTGTCGCGACCGGCCCAAGTGTCAAGGGCCGTCGCCCGAATGGCCGGGCCGCCGCCCACCTATCGCATTAAAGATGAATGTTCGGCTTGGACGCGACCCTTACACGCGTTATTATCCCACCCGATTACTCGTGACCACAGTTCACACGACCGCGTTGACCGCTCGCGCCGATAACGGCCGTCGCGTTGGAGCCCGCTGATGCGTTGGACCGCCCGCACGCTGTTCGCCCTCAATCGCATCTGGGCCCACCTCACCTCGTCCTGCCCCCACCCCGGCCTCGGCCGCTCGAACCGGGTCCGGTTCGCCCTTGAGTGCGTGGAGGGCCGGTCCATGCCCTCGGGCACCCCGGTCCCCGTCAATGACTCATACCAGACCAACCCCGGGTACACCGTCCACCAGGGCGGGGTCATCGCCGCCCTCGGGCCGAGCGTGCTGGCGAACGACGACAAGGGGGGGCGCGACCTCCGTCAAGGGCTACCTCACCGAGGCGGACGCCGGCGGGGTGGTGACGTTCAGCAGCTACGGGGGCAGCGTCCGGTTCAAGCCGACGGCCGGCAAGATCGCGTCCGACGGGACGATCACGAACGGGACCACGGGCGAGTACAGCTTCAAGTACGAGCTTCGGCACGGGGCGTACACGTCTCCGCCGGCGACCGTAACCGTCTTCGTCCAGAACAACATCCCGGTGGCCGAGAAGGGCGTCCAGCTTTTCGAGGTCGCGGCGGGCACCACCAAGCACTTCGCCCGGGCGACGTTCACCACGTCGGCGGACGTGATCGACCTGGACGGGGACGCGGTCGGGATGGTGACGGCCGAGTTGAACCGGACGAACGTGTCGTTCACGACGGACAAGGGCGGCACCGTCTGGATGAACTGGCAGACCGGGTTCTCGTACAAGCCGCCGCCGCGGCGGGCGGACGGGTCGCTGTGGGAGGGGTACGACTCGTTCGACTACGCCCTGTGGGACAAGGCCGGCTTCACCGACACGATCAAGGCGTTCGTGAAGGTCGGCAACCCGTCGGAATCCGAGAACCCGTTCTCGACGACGACGCAGTTGTCGGGCGAGTCCTCGGCGGCCTACGGGCGGTCCGTGACATTCACAGCGACCGTGACCGCAAGGGATTCGTCGGCCGGAACTCCGACTGGGAACGTGACGTTCAAGGACGGCGACTCGGTCCTCGGGACGGGAACGCTGAGCAACGGGGTCGCTACGTTCTCTTCAAGTTCCCTTACGGTCGGCTCACACACCATCAAGGCGAGCTATTCTGGGCAAGGTCAGTTCACGTCCAGCACCGGCACCGCGACGCAGTCGGTCGATCCCGCCCCGAGCACCGTGACGGTCACCGGCCCGAGCAACTCCGTTGCGTTCGGTGACGCCTTCACGGTCACGGCCAGAGTGACTGCGGCGACCTCGTCCGGGGCGGTGTTCGGGACGGTCAACTTCTTCGAGGGCGCGGCGTTCCTGGGGTCCGGGACGCTCGAACCGGACGGCACGGTGTCGATCGAGGTCGCACCCCTGGGCGTCGGGAATCACACCGTCACGGCGCGCTACGCCGGCGACCTGAACCACGACACGTCGGAGGGCACCGGGTCGGTCAAGGTCGTGCCTGTCGTGTCGGTGGGCGTGATCGATGACACCGCTGTCGAGGACGGCATCGACGGTAAATTCAAGGTCAGCCGCACGGGAGGGACGCAGGACGACCTGTGGGTGACACTGGAAATCGGTGGCGAGGCGACGAACGGGGAGGATTACGACTACATCTCGACTCAAGTCCACTTCCTCCAAGGGCAGGCTGACTACTTCATCACCCTCAAAGCGATCACAGACGACAAGGTCGAGGGTAGCGAGTCGGTCACACTGGCTCTGGTTAACCCCGTCGGGCCATTGTTGCCGTTCGTGCTCGCCCAGGCACCGCCGGCGGCAGCGAAGGTGGACGACCGATTCCTGATGGCCGGTCTGTTCTATTCGGGCACGAAACAGGTTGATGTGTATCGGGATGACACTGCGGGGGCAACACCGATCATGTATAAGTCGCCGCTGGGCGACTGGGTCGATGCGGACTTTGCTAAGCCGGACGGCAAGGCAGACAAGACATCGGACTACCGGGTTCCGGTGGCATTCGTTCGAGATAGTCAACTATCGGTCAAAGTCGAGATCGGCGTCAATGCTGCCGCCGCTGCCGCGTTGCAAGGATTGGCCAACCTCAAGATTCGAGGGACAGGCCCGAAGTCGGGACCAGATGACATGGTGTTCGAAGCTGCTGCAGAGGTTACGAAAAACTTGGTCCGCCGCGATGTCATTCGATTCAAGAACAACGCCGCGGTCGCGGCGACGGATGGTAAGCCCATGCCAACGGCGGTCAAACTGCCAAACACCGTCATGGACTACCCGTCGTTCACGATCATGTGGGAGGTTTTCGACGGCCAAAAGTGGGTTGCCGTCGGAACGACGGAGAATCACCTGTACGTCACATACGACACGCCTCAGGCTGGAGTCGTCACCTACGAATCCTTGCTGGACATCGGAGTTCGTAACGCCACAGGAAAGGCGACTGATAAAGACATCGTCGATGCGATCTGGAGCGGCTTTAACGACTTAACCAAGCCGGTTACGCGGAAGGCCATGGACGGCCGGAACACGGCCGACGGGGCCGGCATGGCGTACTGGATGGACAGGAACCCGGTTTGGACTGAAGCGCAGTACAGAGCGCTAAATAGACAATTCACCGACACACGTAACACGATGGTGAAACTCCTTAACCCGAAAAAAGACACATTTCCGTTGCCGGGTGGGGGTGGAGATGTGGATATCACCAACGTCGGCACCTGCGAGGCGTGGTCGGAACTTTACCTGAGCGTACTTCGGTCGGTCGGTCTCGGTGTGGGAACACGCCTCAAAGTCACGCCCAACAACGCAGTTTTCGGGGTGGGTAACGTAAGCGATTACGGGTTTCTGCTCAAGGGATGGACGTTCGCCGCTGCCCCTAAAAGCCCCGTCGCGGACGGTATTTTCAACTACACCCTCTTTGACGACGTAACGCCTACTCCTCTGTTGGTCGAGCCGGGTCAAGTGACCAAGAAACCGCCTGCCGTCTTTGACGCTCACTTTGTTGTCAAGATTACGCTCGGGGACAATACCTCGCAAATCTACGACCCGTCGTACGGTAAAGTGTTCGCCGACGAGCGGTCGTGGGAGGAGGGCTCAATCATCGGTTACTACAAGATGGGTGCGGCGGGCAGCGATCCGCGGGTCGTCAAGAACGACGCGAACGTGGCCCAGGTCGATTTCACCCCGGCCAACGTCTGATCTCGGAGTCACTGAGATGCGAATTGCCAGGAAGGCTGTGCTGATCGGAGCCATGGTTGTTTGGGCCGGTGTCGCCTCCCCCGTAGCGTCAACGGCCCCCCGGCCGCCCGAGCAACCCCTTGAAGAGTTTCTCAAGCTACTCGACCGCCCGGTTGCCGTTGCCAGGGCCGCGCCGACAAGCAAGACGCCAAAACGTGTGGTGTTGTGGGAACACATACTGAAGATGAGTGATTTCTCGCGCGGCGTCTGGGCGACGACGAGCTTGGCCGTGCTGACGTGCGGCGAAGAAGACGATCCGACTCGACTGCACAAGCCGCTCTGGGCGACGTTCGGATTCAAGTCGGATACCTACCTACACATTGAAAGTTGTACCTGGGACGTGGTGTATCACCCCGAATCCAAACGAATTTACATAGCCCAACTCATCACCCGACCGGTGCGAGAGTCTTATACGTTGAATCTGTACGCTGTTGACCTTGACGCCACAATCGACCCAAAAAAACTCGTGTACGACCCAGGAAAGAAGCTGGACGAACAAGCGATTGGCGTCGCCAAACCGCTCGGCACGTTCGAAGCACGCCCCCCCAAACCTGTTGGCGATCGCGAGAGTCGGGACTCAGTGACTAACCCTAAGATTGTCCCGCGCAAAGACGCCATCGTCGTGTTTGTCTCACGCCCAGATCAATCGGTGTCGGTTGTCATCACTTACGACTTGAAGACCGGGACGTGGGCGGAAGGCGTCAAATGACGTTCGGAGGACTCGCGGACGAAATCAGCTCCCGGACGTTCTGTTGGCCGCACCTCAAGGTCGGAGCTGCTAATCCGGCCGGATTCCCTCGACGCTCCCGCTCCCCCGGTGGGGGTGGGAGCGGTAATACGCAAGCCCTTCGCCCGCCGTCAGATGCGGTAGAACACGCCGTTTAAAAGCGGGAGAATCCGGGGGCACTTCGGCCGGTGTCCGAGCGTCAGCCGGTCTTCGAGACGAGGCCCTCGTCCACTTCCACCTCCAGGCGGGCCCCCAGGAACGACACTTCGAGGACGACCAGGAAGCGGTTCGGCTTCAGCCGGGTGATCGGGCCGCGGTAGCCGGCGAGCGGGCCGCCGGTCACTTCCACCACGTCGCCCACCCGGCCGGCCACCGTCCGCTGTACCAGCGTGCGGTCGGTCAGGAGATCGGCGACGGCCAGGAGTTCGGACCGCAGCAGGTCGGGGTCGGGCGGGGTGAGGATCTGAGCGACTTGCTTGCGGAGCGTCGGCAGCACCCGCGGGTTGCCGAGGAAGTCGTCGGCCGAGGCGAACAGGTAGCCGGGGAAGAGGGGTACGCGGGACGGCTTGGTGCCGGGCTTGCCGGCCCGGGTCATGAGCGGGAGGTACGCGGGGACGCCGGCCGCAGCGAGGAGGGCGGCCAGCTTCTTCTCCCAGCGGGCGGCGGTGCGCAGGGCGGCCCAGCGGGCGACGGACGGGTCGAGGCGTTCGGGGGTCACGCGAACATTCTACCGCCCCCCTCACACCCCGCCCGCCCGGCCGGCGGAATCGGACGGGTTTCACGCCCCTTTCACCCGAACGGGCGGCAAAACGGGTGGCCTGTGCCCGGCCGGGCCGGCTAAAATCCCTGAACCCTGTCGCCAATCACGGACGCCGCGACGCGGGGTTCGATCCCTGCCCGGGCGGCCACCTTTTCCGAAGGGCGGCGGCCGGCGTGAGGCTCGCGGAGCGTTCCCCGACCGGCTGTTTGGGTGGGTTTTGATCCCGTGCGCGTTGTCCACCTCGGCAAGTACTACCCGCCGTCCCCCGGGGGCATCGAGAACCACACCCGGACGCTGGCCCAGGCCCAGGCCGCGGCCGGGGCGGACGTGCGGGTCCTGGTCGTCAACCACGCCACCCCCGACGGCCGGGACGTGACGTTCGACGCGTGGGCGACCACTCGCACGGTGGTGGAAACCGACGGCCCGGTGCGGGTGACGCGGGTCGGGCGGCGGGGCCAGGTGGCGAAGCTGGACGCGGCCCCGGGCCTGCCGGCGGCCCTCCGCAAGCTGCTCCGCGACCCGCCCGACGTGTGGCACCTGCACACGCCGAACGTCACGATGCTCCTGGCCGTCCTGGCCGCCCCGCGGGTCCGCCCGCTGGTCGTCACGCACCACAGTGATGTCATCAAGCAGCGGCTCCTGAAGCAAGCCCTCCGGCCGGTCGAGTGGGCGGTCTACCGGCGGGCGGCCCGAATCCTGCCGACGAGCGCGGCCTACGCGGCCGGGTCGGACCTGCTTCGGGCGTTCGCCGCGAAGGTCACGCCGCTGCCGCTGGGGATCGACCAGGCCCCGCTCCGCGACCCGTCGCCGGCGGCCCTGGCGTTCGCCGACCGGCTGCGGCGGGAGCACGGGTCGCCGCTGTGGCTGAGCGTCGGCCGACTGATCTACTACAAGGGGCTGTCGGTCGGGCTGAAGGCGTTGCGGCAGGTGCCGGGGAAGTGGCTGGTGGTCGGCACCGGCCCGCTGGCCGACGGCTTGAAGGCGGAGGCGGCCGCCCTGGGGGTGGCCGACCGCGTCGTGTGGCTCGGCCGGTCGTCCGACGACGAACTGACCGGGGCGTACCACGCGGCGACGGCGTTCTGGTTCCCGAGCGTGGCCCGGAGCGAGGGGTTCGGCCTGGTCCAGGTGGAAGCGATGGCGGCCGGTTGCCCGGTGATCAACACGGCCATCCCCGGCAGCGGCGTCCCGTGGGTCAGCCCGGACGGGGAGACCGGGCTGACGGTGCCCGTGGACGACCCGACGGCGTTCGCGGCGGCCGCCCGCCGGCTACTCGCCGAGCCGGGCCTGCGGGACCGGCTCGGGGCGGCGGGCCGGGCGCGGGCGGCGGCCGAGTTTGACTGGCGGGTGATGGGCGGGCGGAGCCTGGAAGTCTATCGGGCCGCGGTCGCCGGGAAGGGCGGGTAGCCGTGCGGGTCGTCCACGGGCACCGTCAGCCCGGTCTCCCCGTC
>JANPKP010000163.1:0-8993 GCA_031426095.1 Gemmataceae bacterium | reverse complement strand
CCCCCACGGGGCCCGGGGGTGGGGGTTCGGGGGGTTGCCGCCCCCCTCCCCCCCCACACCCCCCCCCCCCCACCCCGCGTCACCGTGTCATTGGTGAGCCCATGCCCCGACAAGTCCTCCT
Source organism: Gemmataceae bacterium (assembly GCA_031426095.1). Classification (GTDB taxonomy): domain Bacteria; phylum Planctomycetota; class Planctomycetia; order Gemmatales; family Gemmataceae; genus JANPKP01. Next base: position 8,872 of record JANPKP010000163.1, on the reverse strand, counting down.
GTTCAGCGGCCCGTGGGCGGACGTGCCCCTCGACGCCCTCGTGCCGAAGGCCGCCGCCTGGGGGTACGGCGGGTTCGAGTTGTGCTGCTGGGGCGACCACCTGGAAGTCCAGCGGGCACTCAGCGACCCCGACTACTGCCCGGCCCGGCTCGACCTCCTGGGCCGCAACGACCTGCAAGTCCCGGTCATCGCCAACCACAAGGTCGGGCAGGCGGTGGCCGACCCCGTGGACCGCCGGCACCAGTCGCTCGTGCCCGATTACGTCTGGGGCGACGGCGACCCGGCCGGCGTCCGCCAGCGGGCGGCCGAGGAGATGATGGCCACTTTCCGGCTCGCCGAGAAACTCGGGGCTGGGGTGGTGAGCGGGTTCACCGGGTCGCCGGTCTGGGGGTACGTCGCCGGCTACCCGGCCCCGAAGGCGGACGTGCTGGCCGACGCCGTGCGGGAGTTCGCCGCCCTGTGGAACCCGGTCCTCGACGCGGCCCGGGAGTGCGGCGTCCGCTTCGCCTGCGAGGTCCACCCGGGCCAACTGGCCTTCGACCTCTATTCCGCGGAACTGACCCTCGACGCCCTCGGCGGCCGCGAAGAGTTCGGCTTCACGTTCGACCCGAGCCACCTCCACTGGCAGGGGGTCGACCCGGTCGAGTTCGTCCGCCGCTTCGGGGACCGCATCCACCACGTCCACGTGAAGGACGCACAACTGACGCTCGACGGCCGGGCCGGGCTGCTCGCCGGCTACTGGCCGAGCGGCGACCGCCGGGCCGGGTGGCAGTTCCGCTCCCCCGGGCACGGCGGCATCGACTGGCCGGCTGTCATACGCGCGCTCAACGAGGTCGGGTACGACGGCCCGCTCTCGGTGGACTGGCACGACCCCGGGATGGACCGCGAGTGGGGGGCGGCCGACGCCTGCCGGTTCGTGAAGGCCGTCGACCTCGACCCGCCCCGCCGCGGCCGGTGAACCCATGCCCTTCCCCGACCCCGCCGCCGTGGACGCCCTCAAGCGGACGTGGACCGACGCCCTCGTGCGGGTGGTGCCCGGCCGCCCGGAGTACGCCCGGTTCGACGGCAAGGTCGGCCGCGTGGTGACGGTCAACCAGGCCGGCCGGGCGCTGGTCGATTTCGCCGACGGGGCGTGGTATGATCTTCCCGCGTCTGCCGACTGCCTCGCCGTGGTCCCGCCCGACGAGGCCGCCGGGAAGTACGACGCGACCGCGAACAGCGCCCAAAAGTTCCCGCCGCGACAGGGGTGACGCCGTGCCCGAGCCGACGCCCAAGCGGTGCTTCGTCATCAGCCCCATCGGCCAGCCCGGCTCGGACGTCCGGGACCACGCCGACGACGTGTTCGACTACATCATCAAGCCGGCCATGGACGAGGTCGGAATGACGGTCTATCGGGCCGACCACGACCAGAAGATCGGCAAGATTACGGACCAGATGTTCGACTCGATCCTGTCGGACGACCTGTGCATTGCCGTCCTCAGCTTCCAGAACCCGAACGTCTATTACGAGCTGGCGGTGGCCCAGTGCGCCGCCCGCCCAGTCATAATTTTGAACGAGAAGGGCCACCCCCTGCCGTTCGACATCAAGGATCTGCGGGTGATCGAGTACACGCTCCGACCGAAGATGATCTTCGAGAAGGTGTACGTCAAGCAGATCGTTGAGATGGTCGGAAATCTGGAGGCTCTGAACTGGACGGTGCCGGTGCCGTTCGGGCATCACCTTTCGCCACTCGGGCGGTCGCCAAGCGATTTCGTCTACAGGGGTCAACTCGAAACGTTCGTGACGACGGACCGCTGGCTGGCCATGCTCGGGGCGGCCGAGAGGGCTATCGACGTGAACGGGATCAACCTCAAATATTGGATCAAGATGCCCGCATTCCGGACGTTGGTCGAGAGGAAGGCTGCGGCCGGGTGCCGGTTCCGCTTCATGCTGATGCACCCGGAGAACGTCGCCCTCCCGCAGTACGCCAACCCGTCGATCTCCGGCGGGTCGAACGCGATGGCACTGGACATGGTGCCGGCGGCGAATTACTTCCGAGGGTTGTCCGCGACCTGTTCGAACGTCGGGGTCCGGCAACTCCGGGTCGGGTGTCACCACCAACAGATGGTCCGCATCGACGACACCATGTACATCAGCCTCGTGGTCTTCTCGGAAACGACTCGCCGCATGCCGACGATCGAGTGTACCGCCCGATCGTCGTTATACGCGATCATGCGGACCGAGTTCGACGCCCTCTGGGACGCCAACCCCGACCCCCCCGCCATCGAAAACCCGCAATGATCCTCCTGATCGACAACTACGACTCGTTCACCTACAACCTCGTCCAGCGGTTCGGGGAGATCGACCCCGACATCCCGATGGAGGTCCACCGGAACGACCGGATCACGGCCGACCGGGTGGCCGAGTTGAAGCCGACGCACGTCATCATCTCGCCGGGGCCGTGCACGCCGAAGGAAGCCGGCGTGTCGAACGAGGTTCTGAAGCGGTTCGCGCCGACCGTGCCCACGCTCGGCGTCTGCCTCGGGCACCAGTGCATCGGCCACAGCTTCGGCGGCGAGGTGGTCCGCAACTGGCGGATCATGCACGGCAAGGTGTCGCCCGTTTATCACGACGGCAAAGGGCTGTTCGCCGGGCTGTCGAACCCATTCGACGCCACCCGGTATCACAGCCTCGTCATCAGAAAAGAGACCTGGAACAACCCCGACTTCGAGGTCGCCGCGTGGACGGCCGAGGGGGAGATCATGGGCGTCCGACACAAGGTCTGGCCGCTGCACGGGGTACAGTTCCACCCCGAGAGCTTTCTGACACTGGAAGGGCCGCGTCTGCTGAAGAACTTCCTGGACCTGGCGGCGGTTCGTTGAGAGCGTGAGAAAGCCCAGGGATGGCAATCCCTGGGCTTTGGGTTTTCATCCAACTCGTTCACCGCCCCGGCGTCAACACCTTCTCGAAGATGATGAGGTTGTCGGTCCGGTCCGCGTCCCAGCGGATGCCGACGATGTCGTACCCGAGCGCGATGGCGAGGTGCAAGAGCGGGCGGTGCTGGTTGTGACACTCCAGGCGGATCGAATCGTACTCGTTCGCGGCCGCCCACGACTGGGCCGCCTCCATGAGTTGCGAGCCGATACCGAGGCGGCGGAAGTCGGGCAGCACGCCGTAGAACCACGCGAAAAACACGTCCGGCTTGAGTTCGAAGCCGAGGAACAGGCCGACCGGCCGGTCGCCGACGCGGGCGACCAGTTGGAGGACGTTGTGCCGCCCCTGGTAGCGGCGGCGGAACGACTCGACGGCCCGGGTCGGGCGGAAGATTTGGTTGTACAGGTCGGCGACCAGCGGCAGGTCGTCCGGCCCGACTACGTCGATGACGGCGTCGGCCATCGGCCCCGTTCTCCTGGGAATCTGGCGGTGGCACGGGCGGCTCGCCCGTGCCACCCAACCCCGCGCGACTAGCGGTGCAGCCCGGCGATGATGTCGTCCCAGGACGGGACGTTCCAGGTGGCGATCAGGTCGCGGAGCATGTCGGTGCCCGTGTCCTCGTCGGCGGCCGGGGCCAGCCCGGTCGGCTCGTCGGCGTCGTCGCTGCCCTCAAACTCGTCGGCGTCCGGCTCGACGTGCCTCGGTGCCGGGGGACGCGGGGCGGAAGCCCGCGGCTCGGGGCGATGGCGGGCCATCGCCCCGTAGGACGCCGGCTCCGCGTCGGGCTCGGGTGCGGCCTCGCCCTCGGCGGCAGGCTCGCCGCCCGCCCCCTCCGGACCTTTGCCCTTTTTGCGGCGGCGGCGGCGGCGGCGCTTGCGGCCGGTGCCGGGCTGGTCCTCTCCGGGCTGACCCTCGCCAGTCACACCGGTCCCCTCGCCGCCTTCGTCCTCGTCGCCCTCGTCGTCCCCCTCGCCGCCTTCATCGAAGGCGGCTTCGGCGACGGCGATCGGGTCGGCGGCGTGGGGGGCCTCGGCCCCCTCGTCGGCCGGCCAGCCCTCGTATTCGGCCGGGCCGGTGTGCGGCGGGGGGACTTCCGCAGGGGCGGGCGTGGCGGCGGCCGGCTTGTCGAGGCCGAGTTCGGCGTACAAGTCGCCCCAACCGTCGTCGTCGGATGTGGGATCGGGCATGGTGGCTCGCGTGGGTCGGGGTCGAATCGCTTCACCCGACGCCGGACACGGCCGGGGCGGGGAGCAGGAACTCCGCGACAAGATAATTGTACGACCCGCCCGCCGCCGCGGACACGGCCCCCGGCCCGACCGTCCACGCCCGCACCGGCCCGGCCGCCCCGCCCCGCGGCACCGACACCTCCACAACCCGGTCGCCCGGCTCGGCCCCGAAGTGGCCCCGGAGGGCGTCGGCCACCGGTTCCCCGTCGGGCAGTTCGTCGCGGGAGACGAGGTACAAGTCCTTCGACCACCCGGACGCGGCCGCGAGGTGGAGCAGCAACAAGTTCCAGCCGTCGGCCGGCACCGGCAGCCCCGGGAGGAGTTGGCCGACCACACCGCCGAGCACTTGTTCGAGGCACGCCCGCGGCGGGAGGACGTAGAAGGTGGCCATGCGGACGCATCCTCGCGGGGCCGGGGGGTGGGCCTGCGAAGGGTATCGGCCGCGGGGCGGGGGTCGGAGGCAGCGGGAACGAGAACGGGTGATAGGGTGAGCGGGTGTAGGGGTGGGGTGGTAGCGGCGGCAGCAAGCCCACCTGTTGCAACGGGTGGGCTTGCTGCCGCTCACAACTTCTTGACCAACACCTTCGACTTCCGGTTGCTCTGGTCGTACCGCTCGCGGCGGGCGGGAGGGAGGTCTTCCGGCGTGCCGACGCCGAACCCGCCCTTCTGGATGAAGTAGTTGATCGCCTGCGTCGAGAGGCAGAACAGCTCACCGAGCCCCTTCCCGCGGGCCACCACCTCGACGTACTGGATGAGCTTGCCGCCGATCCCCTGGTTCTCGTACCGCGGGTCGACGTACACGCACGCCAGCTCGCCCTTGTTCGGCTCCGGGTAGACGTGCAGGGCGGCGCACGCCACCGGGTTGCGGTCCACCTCGAACACGTAGAAGTCGCCGATCTGCCGTTCGACGTCGTACCGCGTCCGCTTCACGAGTTCGTCCGCCTGAACCCCCTGCTGGATCAGGTTGTGGACGGCCCGCACGTCCTTCTTCGCCGCCGGGCGGATCGACTGGTACTCGTTGGCGTAGACCAGCGTGCCGATCCCCTCGTTCGAGAAGACTTCGCCCAACAGGCCCTCCTGCTCGCGGCCGTCGATGATGTGGATGCGCTCGATGCCGTCCTTGCCGGCCCGCACGGCGTGCGTCAGCTTGGTGGCGCTCTCGGGGCTGAGTTCGCCCTTCGACTTCTTGAGGAAGGCGTCGGCCTCCTCGATCGTGAGCTGGCGGACGATCTCGCCGTCGGCCGCCCGCACCCCGCCCTCGGTGGAGAGGTAGATGAGCTTCACCGCCCGCAGCGTCTTGGCCACCTCCACGGCCACCGCGTCCGAGTTCAGCCGATAACTGCGGCCGAGGCCGTCCATGCCCACGGGCGGGACGACGGGCACGATGTCGTGTTCGAGGAGCGTTTGCAGGAGGATGGCATCGACCCGCTCGATGCGGCCGGTGAACAGGTGGTCGACCCCGCCGAGGATGCCGGCCGGGTGGGCCACCAGGGCGTTCGGGCAGGCCGCCCGGAGGTCGTTGGCCGAGAGCCCTTCGAGGATTTCGTGCGTCACCCGATTGGCGGCCGTGAGCGCGACCTGGAGCGTCTCGGCGTTCGTCACCCCGGTCCCGTCGGTGTCCGACGGGATGACGCCGACGAGCCGGGCGTGCCGCTGGACCTGGAACGCCGCCCCGTGGACGAGGGCGACGCGGATGCTCAGGCTCCGCAGGAGCGAGATGTCCAGCAGGAGGTTCTGGAAGTTCTCGTCCTCGACCACCGCCCCGTCCACGGCGATGACGAACACCCGGTCGCGGAACCGGGGGACGTAGCGGAGGATTTCGCGGAAGTGCGTCAGCCGTTCGTGCATCGCAAGGGCCCGGGGTCTGCCGTCGGGGGTCGGACGTTCCTAGAATACGACGACGCCCCGCCCCGACGATAGGCCCGGCCTCTGCCCCGCGATGGCACGGCCGTGTGAGCCTTCCCCCGGGCCGCGAGTACATTACACCGAACGAATCGCACACCGACCCGGAGTCGCCCCCATGCCCGAGAACGTCGTCATCATCGGCTCCGGCCCGGCCGCCTGGACGGCCGCCATTTACGCCGCCCGGGCGACCCTCAACCCGCTCGTCTTCCAGGGCAACCCGTACGACGACAAGAACCGCCAGAACGGCACCCTGCCCCTCGGCCAGCTCGCCCTCACGACGGAGGTCGAGAACTTCCCGAGCTGGCCCAACGGCGACACCCGGGCGTACCTCAAGTCCGCCCTGTCGGCCGACGACCCCGACTTCCCGTACTGGGTGGCGTCCGACAAGCCGCAGCCGACGCACGGGATCAACGGCCCCGAGCTGATGGCCCTGATGCGGCAGCAGGCCCGCAACTTCGGCACCCGCGTCGAGTCGAAGGACGTGACGGCCGTCGACCTGTCGAAGGGCTCGCCCTTTAAGGTGACGCTCCACGACGGCGAGTCGGTGGAGGCGCGCACGCTCATCGTGTCGACCGGGGCCCGGGCGAACTACCTCGGGCTGCCGAGCGAGGACCGCTTCAAGAACAAGGGCGTGAGCGCGTGCGCCGTCTGCGACGGGTTCCTCCCCCGCTTCCGCAACAAGCCGATCGTGGTCGTCGGCGGCGGCGACACGGCCGTCGAGGAGGCCGCGTACCTCACCAAGTTCGCCAGCAAGGTCCACCTCCTCGTGCGGCGGGACAAGCTGCGGGCGAGTAAGATCATGGCCGAGCGGGCGGCGACGAACGACAAGATCGACATCCGCTGGTTCAGCGAGGTGGACGAGGTGATCGGCGAGGACAAGGCCGGGGTGACGGCCGTGCGGGTGAAGAACAACAAGACGAACGAGACGCAGGACGTGGAGGCGGCCGGCCTGTTCCTCGCCATCGGCCACACCCCGAACGTCGGCTTCCTCAACTGTCAGGTGGAGCTGAACCCGGGCGGCTACCTGAAGTGGACGACGGTGGGGCGGACGTACACGAGCGTGGACGGCGTGTTCGCCGCCGGCGACGTGGCCGACGACTACTACCGGCAGGCGATCAGCGCGGCCGGCACCGGCTGCATGGCCGCCCTCGACGCCGAGCGGTGGCTCGGGCACCACGGGCACCTGTGAGTGCGGTCAGCGGTCAGCGGTCAGCCAAAACATATTCTAAATGACCGCTGACGGCTGACGGCTGACCACTTTAGAATCGCGGCGGGTCTTTCCGCACGAGTTCGTTGGCGAAGTCGAGCGAGTCGAGGGTGCCGGCGTCGGTCCAGTAGCCTTCGAGGGTGCTGTAACCCATGCGGCCCTGCTGGATGTAGTAGTTGTTCACGTCCGTGATCTCGAGCTCGCCGCGGCGGCTCGGCTTGAGCGTCTTGATCAGGCCGAACACGTCCGGCGGGTAGATGTAGATGCCGACCACGGCTAGGTCGCTCTTCGGGTTCGTCGGCTTCTCCTCGATGCCGACCACCTTGTCGCCGTCGAGTTCGGCCACCCCGTAGCGGCCGGGGTCGGGGACTTGTTGGAGGCCGATCCAGGCCCAGTCGGGGCGTGTGTTCGCCTTCTCCAGGAGCGGCACGAGCGGGGCCCGGAAGATGTTGTCGCCGAGCAGGACGCACGACCGGCTGCCCATGCAGAAGTGCTCGGCCAGACCGAGCGCCTGGGCGATGCCGCCGGCCTCGTCCTGGACGCGGTAGGTGAGCCGGCAGTTGTGGTCCTTGCCCGACCCGAGCAGCTCCACGAAATCGCCCATGTGGTCGGTGCCGGACACGAGCAGGATTTCCTGCAGACCGGCCCCGACGAGCTTTTTGAGCGGGTGGTAGACCATCGGCCACGGGCCGACCGGGAGCAGGTGCTTGTTCGTCACCCGGGTCAGCTCGCCCATGCGGGTGCCCTTCCCGCCGGCCAGGATCACGCCTCGGATCGCCATGACCGAACCTCCGAGTCGTCAAGTCGTCAAGTCGTCAAGTCGTCAGGTCGGGAATCCTCGACCGCCGGCTTTCGACGTGATGACTTGAGGACTTGATGACCTGACGACTCAGGAAAGTTTCCCGTACTGCGTCTCGTAATACTTCAGGTACGCCCCCGACTTGATCGTCTCGACCCACGGCTGGTTCGCCTTGTACCAGTCGATGGTGTCCTTCAGGCCGCGGTCGAACGTCATCTTCGGGGCCCACCCCAGCTCGCGCTCGGCCTTCGAGCAGTCGATGGCGTAACGGCGGTCGTGGCCGGGGCGGTCTTTCACGTAGCGGATCAGTGTCTTGGGCTTGCCGAGCAGGTCGAGCAGCGTGTGCGTCAGTTCGAGGTTCGGCTTCTCGCAGCGGCCGCCGAAGTTGTACACCTCGCCGACGTTCCCGCTCCGCCACGCCGCCTCGACGCCGCTCGCGTGGTCGAGGACGTGAATCCAGTCGCGGATTTGCATCCCGTCGCCGTACACCGGCACCGGCTGGTCGTTGAGCAGGTTGGTGATGAACAGCGGGATCAGCTTCTCGGGAAACTGGTACGGGCCGTAGTTGTTCGAGCAGCGGGTGACGACGGCCGGTAAACCGAAGGTGTGGTGGTACGCCTTCACGAGCAGGTCCGACGCGGCTTTCGACGCCGAGTACGGGCTGCTCGGGTCGAGCGGCGTCGTTTCCGTGAACAGGCCGGTCGGGCCGAGGCTGCCGTACACCTCGTCGGTGCTGACCTGCACGTACTTCCCGACCTTGGCCTCGCGGGCGGCGTCGAGCAGGACACGTGCCGATGACGTTCGTGCGGAGGAACGGCCCGC
>JANPKP010000162.1:0-21143 GCA_031426095.1 Gemmataceae bacterium | reverse complement strand
TCTCGCCGGGGTGGGGGGGTGGGGGCGGCCGGCCGCTTGCGGTTTGTGGGGGGGGCCGTCCGCGTGGTTTTGGTTTGGTGTCGGTGGCGTCTCGGCGGCTTCGGCCGCGCCCGCACCGCGTGAGGCGTTCGCAATCCATTCTTTGGCACGGCCCCCCGAAGTGCGTCTGCGGTCGCCGAGCCGACCTTGACGCACCCTACGACCCGACGGCCCGCCCATGATTACCTCGACCGACGCCGACGACGCCCCAGAGCCAATCACCGCGACCTCGGGCGCGGGCGGCAATGGCAGGAAGCCACCAGGCATCATCGCGCCGGCCGGAGACGACGAGCCGAAATACGGTTCCACGGAAACCGAGTCCGCCGACAGCGAGGTGATCGAATTCACCGACAACGCCACGGACTTCACGTAGTCGCTCGGGTCATCCGCCCCCGCAGGTACACGTCCCCCCCCGCGACCGGCGTCGCCCGGAGCCCGTCGAGTGTCAGCGCTTCGGCGATCCTCGCCACGCCGGTGCCGCCCACCGGCGGGAGCGCCCCGCCCCCGCCGACGAGCTTGGGGGCGACGAAGACGTGGGCCTCGTCCGCCGCCCCGGCGTCGAGGACGCTGCCGAGCAGGCCGGCCCCGCCCTCCACCAGCACGTTCGTCATCCGCCGCCGGCCCAGGTCGTCCAGCACGTCGGGGAACGCCAGCCGGCCGTCCCGCGCCGGCAGGCCGACCACTTCGACGCCGTCGGCCCGCCAGCCGGCCAGCTTCCCGACGTTCTCCGCCGCCGTGAATACGAGAACGGGCGACTCGCCGGCGGTGGCCCGCAGGTGGCAGCGCTCGGGCAAGTTCGCGGAGGCGGTGACGACCACCCGGGCCGCCAGACGCGGCCCCGGCGGGCGGGCCGTCAGGAGCGGGTCGTCGGCGACCACCGTGCCGCGGCCGACGAGGACGGCGTCCATTCGCCCCCGGAGTTCGTGGACGATCCCGCGGGACACTCCGCCGCTGATCCACTTCGAGTCGCCGGTGCGGGTGGCGATGCGGCCGTCGAGCGTCATGGCCCACTTCACGTGGACCCACGGCCGGCCGGTGCGGAGGAGCTTGAGGTACGGGGCGTTCAACGCGCGGGCCTCGGCCTCGCACACGCCGACGGTCACGTCCAACCCGGCGTCGCGGAGCAGCCCGAGCCCGCCGCCGGCGACCTTCGGGAACGGGTCGGCCGTCGCCGCCACGACGCGGCGGACGCCGGACCGCAGCACCGCGTCGGTACACGGCGGCGTCTTCCCGTGGTGGCAGCACGGCTCCAGGGTGACGACGAGGGTGCCGCCCCGGGCCGCGCCCCCGGCCGCCGCGAAGGCGTTCACCTCGGCGTGGGCCACGCCGTACCTACGGTGCCACCCCTCACCGACGAGTTCCCCGGCCGCGTCGAGGACGACGGCCCCGACCATCGGATTGGGTTCGACGTGCCCCCGTCCGTTCGCGGCCAACGCGAGGGCGTGCCGCATCCACCGTTCGAGCGTCGCGGGGTCGGGGCTCACGCCGGGCTCCGGGCGGGCGGCGGAAAGAAATCACGATTCGGGGCGAACCCCCTTTCGCGTCGCGCGTCTCCATCAGTGTACGACGCGAAGACACAACCCCGAGAACGCGAACCTCACACGACCATGTACGACCTTTATCACAGCCCGAACCTCGACCTGCCGGCCGGCGAACGGGGCGGCCGGGAGGCGGACGAATAGCCCCCCGCACCCTGAGCACGACTCAGCGGCCGGCCGGGGGTGGTGAACCCCCGGCCGGCTTCGTTTACGGGGGAGAACCGACGTGACGGCCCGTTAGTCTACCCGGGAGGACACCGGCTTTTCACGCCGGGGGAAGGGGTTCGACTCCCCTACGGGCTGCCTGTACGACCGACCTCGCGTCCGTGGCGTAACGGTGGCGTTCCACGGTCCCGACGTGGAGGCGTGGGTTCGACTCCCACCGGATGCTCTGACCGATGATCGTGCCGCGCCCATGATGTACCGGCGGCCTGCCGCCTCGCCATGGCGGACGAGTGGGTTCGACTCCCACTGGGCGCTCTGTGAACGACGATGCCCTCGTGGAGCAGCCCGGAGTGCTCGCCATCCTGTCACGGTGGAGGTCGCGGGTTCGAATCCCGCCGGGGGCGCTGACGGGGGAAGTGCGCGTCGGTTGGCGGTGGTCCGCCGGCCCGCCTGTAAAGCGGGTGCGTCTCCGGGCGCAACGTCGGTTCGATCCCGACCCGGCGCACTGCGGTTCGCGGCCCGTTCGTCCAGCGGTTCAGGACGCCGCCCTCTCACGGCGGTAACGGGGGTTCGAGTCCCCCACGGGTCACTCGCCGGGGGCGGCGAAACATTGCGGGCGGGCGGGCGCTCGGCCGGGTCTCATAAGCCTGGCTACTGGGTTCGAGTCCCAGGTCCGCAACTGGTCGGTGGACGCTAGGTGGTGAAAGGGAAACACGCCGCGACTGCCGACCCCCGCGACCCCGCGGGGGTCGGCAGTCGCGGCTCGCGCCCGGCAAAGGTAACCGAGCTTATAACCGGTTTCCAGACGCCCCGTGAGTTACTCCTCCTGGGCCGCGTCGTCGTCGCCCTGGGGGGACTTGAGGCCCGGCTTCGGCGGGTGCTTCTTGTGCGGCTCGGTGGTGTACCGGCCGTCCCCGTCCACGTTGGCGGCCGAGTCCTTGCCGACCCCGTCGCCGGCCGCCTTGGCCTTGTCGGCGGCCACCTTCTTGTCGTGGGCCACGTTCCGTTCGTCCGCCATGGCGAATCTCCTGGGAGTTGTCGGTCTCCCCAGCGAGCCGCATTTCCGGTGCCGGGTCCAGATCACACTTGCGGCCGAACGACCCCGCCCGGCGGCGGCCGCACCTCAGGGCTTGGGATCGCAGAAAGCCTCCACACGGCCGGGGCCGGCTTCGGCGGGTGGTTCGGCCGGCCTCACTTCATCGCCGGGACGTACCTCGGGAATTCCCAGTGAGGCACCGCAGTAAGCTGACAACCGGGGAGGGCACCCTCGAGGGCCGCTCGTCGAGACCGGCGAACACCTTAACCGCCGCGTCCTCCTTGTCGTCCGCCCCGGCCGGCCCCGCGACCGCGGCCAGCAAGAGGATTCCCAGCGGCCGGACGCGCTTCCGCACGACCTCGCCTCGCCGGCCGCCTCGGACAGCGCGCCGAGTCATCGAAGTGTCTCCGCGGCCGGGCGGCCGAGATCACCGGCGGCCGGGCGCGGGGAATGATGAACTCAAGAAAACCTACACGCCTCGCCGGTCTGCCGTATCGCCCGGTCCGGCGGCATGCTACAGGCAGACCCGCTCCCACTTCCGGCCGTACTGGACCTTCCGGCTGTCGAGCAACCACCGCCCGCCCTGCCGGAGCAGGACGAAGACCCACTCCTCATCCCAGGCCGAGTTCCTGGTGTACACCGCGGCCCGCCGGGGGGACTCGTACACGACCCGGGTCAACTCCTCGGCCTTCGGATCGTACACCGGCGAGCCCCACCCCAGCACCTCGCTTTGGGGCCGCGGCCGTGGGGTGCAGTGCTCGGCCAGGATACCCCGTAGCCGCTCCTCGAAAGGTCCGTAATCCAGCTCGCGTTGGGCGCGGCCGGCCGCCCGGTCTTCCCGGTTGAGATCGCGGGTAATTGCCGGTAGTCGCGGAAGAACGCCCAGAGCACCTCCTCGGGTGTCAGCTCCTCGGGTGGCTTCGCTGACCGCTTCGCCACCCCGACGCCCTCCGGCCGCCGAACGACCCCGCTCGGCAGTGGCAAGGCACCGGAGAGCGTGAACTCCCAGCAACCTACGCCGTGAATAGGGACACTTACAGGGGTCCGGCGGACGGGCCGATGCCGGGTTGCCCGGTCCCCCAGAACGGCCGTGCAACCAGTCCGTCGCACGCCTTAAACTTTAGCTGCCGCGACAAACAATCGACCGTCGATATTTGTTCTACCGTGCCGTGATCGGATGTCATCCGCCCGCAGCGCCCTTCCCGCCACAACAACGTTTGCCAAAAAATGAGTCCGTCGGGTGACGTTTCGATATCCTTTCTCTCGTTGCCGCTTTCACCGTGCCCCGATCGCGGCAAGACTCGTTCCCTCCACCGCGGCGCCATTCGGCCCGCCCGACCGAGGACTGGTGATGAGGACAATCCCGAACGTGCTCTGCGGCCTTCTGCTCGCGACATTCGCACTCGCCTGGACGCCGGCGGCGAAGGCCGTCGACCCCCCGGTCGACGGCCCGGTCGAAACGACGGTCAAGGCCATGCTCGAAAAGGGCATGTGGGCGCCGCCGCAGCAAGGCGGCACCAAGCACGCCTACACCTACGCCTCCTTCAAGTACGGCACGCCCCGCAAGGGCAACTACCGCACCGACGGTACCCCGGCCAACACCGACACCACCGTCTACCCCGTGCGCCTCGAAGTCGAAATTACACGCACCTTCACCGACGGCACGGTCAAGAAGGAGACGAAGAAGCAGACCTATAACTTCTTCAAGGACGGTTTCTCCGAGTGGACCTACCGGTTCATGTCCAACGACTGACCCGCGTTCGGCCCCGACCGCGGGGGCGGCGAACGTCCTCGAGTCATCGCGGGGTTGAACTCGGGGACGTTCCCGTGGCCGACACGCACGGGCGCACGGGTGGCTGCCGCCGACCGACACCGTTCAGCGGCGGGGGCCGAGTGAGCTACGAATCCAGAAAGGCGAACTGCCCACGCTCTGCTGCAGCGCCTGCTTCGGCGTCCGCGCTACCCGACGCGGTGGCGTTCACCAGTCCGGCAGGAAAAGCCTCACGTGCCCGCAGCGACGGCACGCCAGCGCCTGTAACTCGGCGGACGTCTCGCCCGACTCGAATCGCAACGGGTTGCGGACGTAGCCGATCATGCCCGGCTCCCTTCCGCCGGGCACCGTGCCGGCGATGAGGTCGCGTCCGCCGCACACGGGACATCGGCCACGTAACTCCGCTCGCTGCTGCCGCGCGGCGGCGGCCTCCGCGGCGGCCGAGGCTTCTCGCGCCGCCGCCTCCGCTGCGGCCGCCCGGTTCGCTTCTGCCCGGGTCCGCTCGTGCCCGGCGCGACAGTCCGAGCAAAGCCCGCCGCCCACCCGCTGGAACCACGACAACGATTTGCCGCACTGCGTACAAGCCGCCACCGAGCGCCCTCCCGCGGACCTGCCGCCCCCCACGGCGGTCCGATTCGACCCGGCCCTCAAGGGGGTCTCCGACCGCCCCGTCGCCGCCGGGAAGGCGAAGATGGCGGCCGTCGGGGCGGGCACGCGGAAGCTCGTCGTGGTCGGCTACGGGGTGTTCCGGAACCGCGCCCCGTTCGACCCCGCCCGGGGGTCACGAATCGCCACGTGACGGCACGCCACCCGGTTCGGCACCCCCGGGCGACTCGGCCCGCGACTGTTGGAGCCCGCCGCGCGGTCAGTCCAGGTTGACGACTTCGCCGACGTTCCGGGTGGCGAGGGCGCGGAACACTTCGATCGGGGTCGCCTCGGTAATCAACCGGCACGACCCGTCCATGTTCAAAAACTGCGTTCCCGATGTGTGCGGCCCGATGAACCCGCCGGGGCTGCTCCCGGTCACATTCGGGGATCCGCCGCGGACGTGGACCAGGACCGAGCAGATCGGCGGGCGGGCCTCGAAACTGGGTTCGGCCGCACTGTATCCCGTCCGCCGAGACTCGGGCGCGTGGACCACCGTCTGCTGGGTGGTCCCGACCTGGACCATGCCGGCCCACCCGCTCCGAACGTGTCGGCTCATTCGCTCGCCGACCCCGACCGTGGTGCTCGTGCCGTCGGTGATGTCGGTCAACCGCACCCGGCTGTTGCGGTGGAAGACGCCGTTGAACTGTTCGAACTCGTAAGCCCCGACGGGGTTGGCCGCCGGCGTCAGGCCGCCCCCGAGGACCCCGACGTAGCTGCACACCGCCACCCGGATGGGGTTCCCCGCCGAATCCGCCATGGGGGTGAGCGGGGCACCGCCGGCGATCGTACTCGGGTGGACCAACGAGCCCGAGGTCGTCACGTCGACCAACCGGGCCGGGAGGTCGCCCGGATCGACGTACCCTTTCACGATCGTTTCGCGAGCCGCCCGGTTGAGCGGGTCGGACACCGGGAGGTCGAGGCGGATCGAGCGGAACAAGTTCTCCTGCTCGATGTGCGGCAGGATCTGGGCGAAGAAACTCCAGCCCGGAGACGTAGCGGCGTCCGGGGCGGCTTGGTTGGTGGACCCCGACGCGTTGTAGGACCAACCCGCGTTCACTTGCGCGACCACGCCGGGCGGGAGTGCGTGGTTCGCGTCGTGGTAGTTGTGCAGGCCGAGGCCGATCTGCTTGAGGTTGTTCAGACTCTGCATGCGGGCGGCGGCGGCGCGGACCTTCTGGACGGCCGGCAGGAGCAGGCCGATCAGGACGGCGATGATGGCGATGACGACGAGCAGCTCGATCAGCGTGAACGCGGTTCGGACGCGGCTACGCACGGCGGCACTCCCGTGAAAAGCGGTTGGGCCGCATTGCTGACTGTGGCGGGGTACGCCACTCAGTTGGCGGAGCTGGCCGGCGGTTAGTTACTGAGACCGAGTCTCAATAATGAATCTAGTACCGGTCTCGGCCTCGCCGTCAAGCCGGCCGCGACGATTTTTCCTCCGGGCGGCCACCGGATCATTTCGACCAGGGGGGATCGATGCCGATCCAGTCCTTCCCTTGGCCCGCTCCGTCGATACCGCGGGACCAGCAACGGCCGTCCGCCGTATCCCAGACGACCACCACGACGGCGTCCTTCTGGGATCTCGTCCCGAAGCGGAAGCGTCCGACCGCTCCGGTGCCGACCTTGGTGTCTTTGACCGGGAAGTCCAGATCCACCCACCCGCTGGGGTCGCGGTCGTCGCCCGTGGCAGGACGGTTCAACCAACACGCCCCCGTCGTCGTGTCGATCAGCGCAATACGGCCGCCTTCGAGGGACGCCGCGTCGTAGCGACCGACGACCTTCTCGGCCTTTTGCTGGGCACGGGCGGAAGCCCCGGGTGCCAGAACATGGATGAGGAGTGAAAGGCCGAGGAGGGCGTACCAGCGCCGCCGGCGAAGCCGAGTTCCGCACATCTGCGAACGTCCTCCCCCCGCCGCCGGCGAACGCCCCCGCTCGGCGGCGGGGGCCGAGTGGGCGACACGTCACGAAAAGCCGACACGCCCCCGCCGTCTGCTGCGGCGCCGGGTTCGGCGCGACCACTACGGCCGTGGCGGCTGCCTACTCCGGCTCAGCGCGATCTTGGCCCCCAAGACGGCCCCACCGCCGACGGAGGTGATGAGGGTGAGCGCCAATACAAAGTACACGGTGGGAGGCGGTCCGGTCTGGGGGAAGCGGGTGGCGACGCCGAGGCCAAAATACAACCCCGCGAGTAGCGCCGCAAAGGCCGCGAACCCGATCAGACCCCCGACCACAGCCGCGCGTGCCACGGCGGCCTGGTGGGAGGAGTCCGTCCCGGTATCGGCTCGTGAGTCCTGATCTTTCTCTTCCATCGCCCGACGCTCCTCGACCCAAGGGTGACCATCGGACCCCCCGCGAGCCTTCCGGCTGTGCCCTCGGCTCGCCGAACGCCCCCGCTCGGCGGCGGCGGGGGCCGAGTGGGCGACACGTCGCGGAAAGCCTACGTGCCCCCGCCGTCTGCCGCTGGGCGACACGTCGCGGAAAGCCTACGTGCCCCCGCCGTCTGCCGCAGCGCCCGGTCCGGCGAGTTACTTCGTCAGGGCTAGCGACCGCACCAACTCGTACACCTCACGCGGTTGCGGGACGTTCTGCAGGGCGATCCGGCGGTTCGAGAGTTCCCCACCCTGGCCGCTCACCAACTGCTGAGTCACCAGCGTCACGGTCCCCGCTTGCCGCGTCTGCTGCAGAACGCCTTCCGTCAACTCCACGTCGATCACCTGGTCAAAGACCACCGTCCGCCGGTGTCGGTTCCACAGTCCCTCGTCATACTCGACCCGATTCGGAAAGATGCTGTAAGTGGTCCGCCCCGGTTCCTTGAAGCACTTGACCCACAGCAGCCCGACGCAGACGACGAACGACAGCCCGAACACAACCAGGCCGTAGGTCGGATCAGGGCCACGCCCCAACCGCTCGAATGGGTCGCCAACCATCTGGCTAATGCCGAACGTGAAGGCCCCCGGGAAGATCGAGATGAAGCCCGCGATCGGCGGCCCCCAGACGAAAAACTGGGCCGGGACCACGACGGGTTTGATCTCGCGGATGGGCGCGCCGTCCACGGCAATCCTCCTCGCCTTCCGCCGCCGAACGACCCCGCTCGGCGGCGGGGCATCGGTGAGTTTGGAGTCCCGGAAACGAATCATGCCCCGCCGGCGGCCGGAGCGAGCGTCTGGTTCGGCCCGCCTTGTTCACGGGAAACCAGCCGGCCGCCCTTGGAACATACTCTGGCTCACGATGATGAATACGATCCCACCGATCACCCCGACGACTCCACCGATCCGGACCACGATCAGCGCCCCGTCGGAGGGCTCGACGTTCTTATACTTCCACCCCTCCTGGAAGTACCAAGCTGTACGTGGCGAGAAGACCGCCACCAAGCTGGAGATGATGATGATGGCCGGCACGATGATGAACATCACTTCCACGCCGCCACCCCCTTCGCCCCTTGCGGCTCGACGGCACCTCGGCTTCCGGGGCCGAACGACCCAACTCGGCGGCAGCCCCGTCATTGCGGGGCCGTCCGGTGCCGCGACGGGTTGGGCGTCGCGACGAGGAACCGTTGATTCCGCACCGCCGTCGGCGGCGGTCGAGACGTCGCCCGCCGGCGATCGAACACGCGTGTACCGTTGTGCCGACGAGTCGTGTGGCGGTTGTGCTAGGTATTCGCCCCCCCCTCGACAACCGGAGTCCCATGATCCACCAACAGCTCGTCGCCTCGATATTCGTGGTCGCACTCGTCTCGCTCGGCGCTGCCACGGTGGCCTTGTTTTCCCGACCGCGCGACTCGGCTCGCGGTTTCTGGCTGATGCTCGGACTGTGGGGCCTCCTCGACGGGCTCATCGTGTGGCCGTCCCTGCTCCAGGAGCCGATGCCCCCGGACGCGTTGCGCGGGGTGCTCGGGATCAACTTACTCCTGCAACTCGTCTACCTGCCCACCGGCATCTACCTGACCACGCGAACCAAGCCCCTCGTCAAGGGGTTCGGCTGGGGCGTCCTGGCCTCGGCCGTTTCGCTCGCGGTGGTCGATGCGGTGTTCTACCTGCGGCTGTCGAGCTGAGCCCGCGGGCGGACGACGGGCCGCCCGGCCGCAGACCCGTCGCACCCGCACGAACCCCGCTGGACCCGCCGTACCGGCCGGGCCGAACGCCTCCGGCTCCCCGACGGAACCGCCCGTGCCGACACCCGCTTGTCGCTCTCTCGATGGTGCCGAACGACCCCGCCCGGCAGCGGCGGGGCGCCGGCGAGCGATGGGTCGCAGAAACGAATCGTGCCCCGCCGCCTGCTGCCGCGCCCGGGTCGGCGTCTCGGGCTCCGCGTGCCTTCGTCTTGGTCAGCCGGCCGCCCCGAGCCCTGCCATCCCTCGGCCGTACTCAAGGGCGAGCGCCCCAAGGTTGAGTAGCACGGCTACCAGCCCGCCGAGGCCCGCGACTCTCCCCCACACGGTCCGGCGGTCCAGCAGCCCGATCACGGCACCCAGGACGGCCAGCGGGACCCCAACGGCCGATAGACCCGAGGTCGTGATCTGCCAAGCCGGCACGATAACGGGCGGGGGTGGCGGCCGGCCTACAGCGCTCACGCCGGGGAGGACGACCGAGGGCGGCGGGGCGTAGACCCGCACGTCCCCGAGAACGACCAACGCAGGTGCCGTCCCTAACGCGAGGAACACGAACCCGCACCCGAGCCGTCCGCGCATCGCGTCCCTCCTGCCGCCGAACGACCCCGCTCACCGGCTCGGCGGGGCGCCGGTGAACTTGGAATCGTGGAAACGAATCATGCCCCGCCGTCCGCTGCGGCGTCTGGGTCGGCCTTACTTCTTCCCGCCGTTCAGCACCTCGAACTTGTACTCGTACTTCTTCCCGTCGATGACCACGGTCACGGTGTCCTTGCCGGCGGCCTTCGCCTCGAACGCGAAGACCAGCTTCCCCATCGCCGTCGCGCCGTCGTCCACCACCCGAACGCCCGCGTCCGACTCCGTCACAGCCCCGCCCTTCGTGACTTGGGCGGAGACCTTCTTCGCCACCTCCGCCGGGTTGGGGTTCGCCTGGGCGAATCGGTAGTCGATCTCGATCACGTCCCCCGGCCGCACCTTGTACTCCCCGGGCCGGCTCATCTGGATGTACTCGCTCGGCCCCTGACCCACGGGCGGCCGGAAGACGTAGCCCTTGGTCCCCTCAACCTTCGGCAGGTCTTGCCCCCACACGAAGGGCGTGAAAACCACCACGGCGAATAGCGAGGCACGCACGATTGACTCCTTGGTTATCGAGGCCGAACGAACCCGCTCACCGGCCCGGCCGGGACCGCAACCGGCCTACGCCAAACGAGGTGAGCCGCAGATGACGAACTACGTGGCCGGGTCCGGTGCGGCACCGGGTTCGGCCGCGTCGCCGCGATCCCCGCTCCGCAAGAACGACGCCTGCTGAAACCTCAGACCGGCCAAGATACTCTCGACCCGTTCCGCCGACAGCGTCCCGATGTACGCCCCGAGTTGTCCCTTCAGGACGACCGACACCTGTGACACCACGATGACACTCCGCCGTGTCAGGTTCGCCTCGCCGGGGTCGAGCAGGACGTTACCCGGTTCGCTGACGCGGCGGAGGTTGCTGGTCAGTGCGCACACGACCACGGTGGGGATCCGCGAGCGATTGAACACGTCGTCCTGTACGACGACGTGGGGGTGCGGTACGCCACCCCCCGGAATCCCCTCCGGTGCGACCCAGAACACGTCACCTCGACGGACCTCCACCACTCCGCTTGTCTCCTGCCGCCGAGCGGGGTCGTTCGGCCCGGCGGCCGGGTCGGGCCCGGCTCACTTGCCGTTGATGACCTTCACGAACCCCTCCGCCTCCTGCTTCGTGAACCGTCCCACGAACACCCCCTTACCCGAGAACGCCCCGGCCACGCGCGGCGCACTGACGACCGTCCCGCCCACCACGAGGGCGACCGGCCGGCCCCTGTGCGCCTCGGAGAGCGCCGCCATCTTCTTCGCGCCTTCCTTGGTAAAGGTGACCTCGATGGCGGGGTGCCCCGCGTCGTCCTCGGTCGCGCGGGCCTCGGCCACGTGTTCGCCGGTCGCGTCGGGCGACGCGTGGAGGTAGGCCTTGTCCGTCGTGCCGACGACGGCGGCTTCGGTCAGCCCCTCCCCCGGCTCGGTCTCCGCGCGCCGGACCTCGACCTTCGCTCGCGGCTTCCCGTCCGGCCCGTCCGCCGCCGCCGGCACGCAGTCGAGGCACAACGCCAACCCCACAACGACGCGAAGGACCGAAGACATGGCGGACCCCTTCTCGCGGCCGAACGAACAAGCTCAGCGGCGGCGGGGGCCGAGTGGGCTACGAACCCCGGAACCGCTACGTGCGGCCCCGGTCGGCTGCGGCGTCCGGCGACCGCCCGGCGGCCCGCCACTCCAGCACCCCCAGCCAGCCCACGAAGACGGCCTCGCCGATCAATTGGCCCACCCCGAACACGCTCGCACGGCCGGCCCACACCGCGGCCAGGACCACGCACCCCGCCGCCCAGAGCACGTTCGCGACCGCCACCACCCGGAGGAACGGAACCCGGTCACCACTGCGTAGCCGAGCGAGCGTGAAGGACACGCAGGCGTACGCGAGGTTTGCGAACCCGACGATCAGCACCAACGCGCGGGGCAGTTGGTACAGTTCGGTGAGCCATCCGTGTAGGGCTAGAACCAGCACGCCCGCGGCGGCTCCGGCCACCCAATCCACCCGGATGAGTTGTCCCGCACGAATGAGTCGGCCCTCCGCCGCCGAACGACCCCGCTCAGCAGCCGGGGCCGCCGAACGACACCGACCCGCGAAAAGCGAACGTGCGGCCCCGGTCTGCCGCGGCACTTGGGTCGGCGTCTGGCCGACGCCCCGAGTACGTTTCACGGCCCCGGCGGTTGACGCGACAGAGCGCGGACGTCATCGCGCAACGCGCTGACCTCGTCTGATCTCAAACCCGACGCCCTCCCCCCAAGTCAGCTCCGCGATCAGCAGCGCCAGCCAGACGAAGGCGAGCACCACCATTGGGGTTTCTAGCCACGCCTCCAACCGCTGCAAAACCTCGTAACGCTCCAGCTCCAGCGTCTCCGCGTCTGTGGCCTTCGTGCCGGTATCGTCGGTGGTGTCCACGTCGCTCATCGGGTGTTCCCGCGTCCGACCCACCTTTTCGGACTCCGCCGCCGAACGACCCCGCTCAGCGGCGGCGGGGGCCACGGCGAGCTATTCATCCCAGAGAACCTACCGGCCCCCGCCGTCAGCCGCAGCGCCTTCACATGTTACCGTGAGGCGGTGTAGGGGACGAGCCCGGCGGGCGGAACAACCGCATGCCGCGGATGAGGCACCGACCTCGCGAACCCGGTGGCGGCCCGCCCGCCGGCGCTCCTCGACCTCGGACGCTACCCCGCGGGCGACCCACTCCGGGCCGACCCCGCATCCGTGAGCTTGAGGGGAGAGACGCCGTGCCACCGCCGTGACGCACTTCGTCGGGATCGACGTCAGCAAGGACACCCTGGACGTTGCCGTGCTGGGGCCGGACGGGCCACGGCCAAGCGGTTGCCAACGCCCCGGCCGAGCACGCCGCCCTGGTCGCCTGGGCGGAGTCGCGGCCGGGATGGCGAAGATGCAGGCGGCGGGCGCGTGCATGCGGAAGCCGGTGATGATCGGCTTCGGGGTGCTCAAGAACCGTCAGCCGTTCGATCCGGCGTGGTCTTCAAAAATCACCCGTTGACAACATGCCATCTGGTTCGGCGTGCCGTCGCGGACCCCGGCCGCGCGTCCCGGCCGAGTCGAGTCTCGGGCTACACGTCGCCCGCCATCCGGCACAGCGCGTCGATGCACTCCTCGATCCGGGCGCGCCGGGTTACGGCCTGCCTGGCCGACGCGACCCGGTGGGCGAAGCCCCGGCGGGCACCCGGGGTCAACCGCCGCCACACCCGCGACGCCGTCGGGTGGGCGTCCAGGGACCGCTCGAACTCGGGCACCAGCTCCACGGCGTCCGGGTCGTCCAGCCGCACGCGGACCGCCGCCGTATGCCCGACAGCCAGCCCGGCGGACTTGAGGAACTTCTTCGACAGCAGCAGGTACTGCCGCCCGCCGCCGGCCGGCAGCACGCCCCCCCGAAACGGTGCCCCGCCGACCGTGCCGATGACCCGCGCCCGCGACCCGGTGGTCAACCCCTGCCGGACCGCCGCCGGGAGGTAGACGACCGCGTACACCATCCGGCCGAAGTCCATTTCGGTGACCTTCGCGGAGAAGCAGTGCTCGCTCCCGTCGTCCATAGCACCTCGGTCCACAGTTGCTGAAGCCCTCCGCGTGCCGAACATATAGCTCAGCAGCGGCGGGGCTGAGTGAGCCGTGGGTCGCAGAAACGATTCATGCCCCGCCGTCTGCTGCAGCGTTGGGTTGGGCGTCTGAGGCCTCCGCGAACACCAGCCACCCGCCCTCGACCTGCTCCAGGGACTCGCCCCGCAACCCGAGCACCACGTTGTCGCCGACCTCGGCCCGCTGCGGCGGCAATTTGTCGAAGCCCAGGCTGACCCAGGCCACCTCGGCGGCCAACTCCGCACCGGCCGACCGCAGCATGAGTGCCTGCCCAAACGTCACCGGGCCGCCGGTCAGCTTGCCGAGTACGACCAGCGGCTTGCCGCGGATGCGGACTACCTCATCGACGGCCATCAGCGGCTCCCCCACCCGAAGACCTCCGGTGGCCGAACGACCAGCTCACCGGCCGCGGCGGCGCAGGGAGCAAACAATCGTGAATTACTCGATGCCGCCGCGGTCCGGTGCAGCGGCGGGTTCGGCCCGCCTTGCGGGCGAGATGTTCACCGACCGCTCCCACTCCCGCACGGGCTGTGGCGTGTCGCCGCAAGCTCGGTCGATCGCGGCCACAGTCGGCAGCCACTCGTACACCCGGTCCGGCCCGGACTCCGGGCGGAGGTGGAGAGTCGCCGACCACCAGTACAGCCGCCGCAGCACCGCCTCGAATTTGCCCAGCCACCCGTCCCAGACCGCGGGGTCCTGCGGCTCTTCCTTGAGCGACGCCCCGAAGTGGATCACGCGAGCCCGGTAGGTGCCGAGCGGCCACCGCTCCGGCAGGGCGAACATCCCCCGCACCAGGAACGGCCACTCGTCCTCGGCCGGCAGGTCGGCCAGAGCGGCCGCGTTCAGCGCGTGCAGCCGGTCGGTGTCGGCCCCGTGGATGTAGCCGAAGACGATGACCTCGTGACCCACCCGTGCCTCCGCCGCCGAACTTGTTATTAGCTTGCGCCGCCGGACACACTTGTCCTGCAACGGCGCAACCTATCCCGTTCGTCGGCTGGTTCGAATGTAACGCACGGCCAACAGTCCCGCAAGGGGTTGGGGCCGAACGTCTGACGTTCGCCCGAGCGGACAACATCGCGCCCCCGCAACCTATCCCACTCACTCGAACCTTGCGCCGGGTCCGCGTCGCGTGGGCTTCGCACCCCGCGGCCGCACTGGTCCCGCAGATGGCGGGTGGTTGTCGGGGTCGGCACGGCCGCGTGTCCGAGCGGGGCCGGCCACACGCCGCGGGGCTTTCGTGTGCCAGACGCCGGTGGGGCGTTCGCGGTTGGTGGTGCGTCTTCGCCCAAAGCGGGACGAAGCCCCCGCCCGGTGTCGCCGGCCGCGTCGAGGGGCTCAAGGCGAGAGCAAGCTCGGAGCCGCGATTCCGCGCGAACTTTCCCGACGCTCCCGCGTTACCGGGAAATGTGGGAGCGGGATTCGGATGTCGTGACCGGCACGAGAGATCGGGCCGGGCGAATCGCGTTTGTGCGGTAAAATCGGGTAACGGGCGGCCCGTCAGACCGTCACCCGCTTCCACTTGCCGCCGGCGAAGCGGGCGGCGAAGAAGGTGCCGCGGACCCAGATGTCGGCCACCATCGCCACCCACGCCCCGTACAGGCCCAGGTCGTAGCCCGGGAGCGTGACCGGGCCGAGATCGACCGACGGGCGGGTCAGCAGGTACGCCAGCGGCAGGCGGACGCCGAGGAAGCCGACCCAGGTGAACAGGACCGGCACCCGCGTGTCGCCGGCCCCCCGCAGGGCCGACGTGAAGACGATCGCGCTCGCCAGCGCCGGCATCGCGTAGGCCACCAGCCGCAGGACCGGGATGCCCTCGTCCGCAATGGGTTGCTGGGCCGCGTCCGGGCAGAAGACGCGGAACATCGGGCCGGCCAGCGTGAGGAACAGCACCCCCATCAGGCACATCACGCCGCAGCCGAGGGCGAACGCCGTCCACCCGCCCTTCGCCGCCCGCCGGGGGTCGTTGGCCCCCAGGTTCTGGCCCACGAGCGTCATCGCCGCCGTCCCGAACGCCCCGCCGGCCACGTACCCGAGACCCTCCCACTGGAGGGCCACCCCGTGGGCGGCCGCGGCCACGTCGCCGAGGCGGTTCACCAGGCTCAGGAACCAGAGCTGGCAGACGCCGACCGAGAGCGAGTCGACGGCCGCCGGCACGCTCACCCGCAGGAGGCGGTAAATGAGGGCGCGGTCGGGCACGAGGGTGTCGAGACGCAGCTTCAGCCCGGACCGGCCGCGGGCGAGGATCGTGAGAACGGTGACGCAGCCGACGGCGTGGGCCAGCCCGGTGCCGAGCGCGATGCCGGTGAAGCCCATCCCCGGGATCGGGCCGACGCCGAAGCACAATCCCCAGGCGAGCGGGACGTTGAGGACGGCCACGGCCCCGAGGACGCGGAGCCCGGTGACGGTGTCGCCGGCCCCGGCCAGGGCCGCCACGCAGGCGGACTCGGTGATCTGGAAGGCGAGCAGGACGGCCAGCGGGGTGAGGAAGTCGACGGCGTGGGCGGCCGCCTGGCCGTCGAGCCGGACGGCCGACACGAGGGCCGGCAGGCCGACGAGGGCGGCGGCGGACCCGAGCAGCCCGAAGGCGACGGCCAGCACCACCGCCTGCCCGGCGGCGCGGTTCGCCAGCGGGCGGTCGCCGGCCCCGACGAAGCGGGCGACCAGGGCCGTGGCCCCGACGCTCACGAGGGTGGTGTAGCTGGAGACGAACCAGTACAGGTAGCCGGCGGTGGTGATGGCCGACTGGTAGAACGGCCGCTCGGTGTCGGGGACCGGGAGGTGGCCGGCGAGGTACTGGTCGGACAGGCGGACGACGAGGTGGAGGTACTGCTGGGCGAGGGCCGGGAGGGCGAGGGCGAGGACCAGCCGCCACGCCGGCCGGCCGCCGGCGAGGGGGCCGGCGGCGGGAGTCGGGGCCGGCACGTCGAACGACGGCGGGGCGTCGGCGTCCGGGGGGCCGGGGGGGTCGGTGTCCGTACCGAGGGGGGGCGGGGTCATGGGGACTTGATACGGCCCGCCGGGGGGCCCGCACGAACCCCGGCCTACGCCCCGACCTTCTTGGCCGCCCGCGGCCGGCGGGCCGGCTTCTCGGGCACCCGGTGGAGGACCATCCGGTAAGTCCCGATGCTCAGGGTGCCGAGGGCGTCGGGCCCGTTCCCGCCGGGGGTGAACAACTCCGGCCGGAAGCGGTAGACGACCCGCCGGCCGTCCTTCTCGTCTTCGAGCAGCCCGGCCTGCCGCATGACGCCCAGGTGGTGCGACATGTTGACCATCGGGATGCCGACGGCCTTGGCCAGTTGGCCGACGTTGTGGGGGGCGGCCGCCAGCCGGTAGAGGATCCGCAGGCGGGTCGGCTCCCCGATGGCCGCGAGCATGGTGGCGACGGAGCGGGCTTGCTGGTATTCGATCATGTCCCGACCATTGGGAGACAGCGGCCGACCGGGGCCGGGCGACGTTGCCCGGCGGGTGCGGCCCGCCCGTCACTTTCGGGGAAGTTATAACATTGTGGTGGACATTGCTACGGAAAAAGCGGCCAACCGTCGGCCGCGGCGAAAACGGCCGTCGGCCGACCCGACTCGACCGGCAAGAAAGCCGGGCGAGAAGCGGGACGGGAGGGTTTCGAACCCTCCGGCAGCGTGGCCCCCACTTCTGACGGGGCGTCCGGAAAGCGGGTCGTGCGGCCGGCCGGCGGGAAGGGCGTGGGGGGTGAGCCGCCGTGCGAGGCGGCACGCCCGCTTCCCGCCCCCGGAGGCCGTCGTGCCGGGCCGTTCACCCCGGGGCGTCGAGGGCCTCGCGGACCTTCTTCGCCAGGGCGGCGGGCGTGAACGGCTTGGGGAGGAAGTGGGCGCCGGCCCGCGTCACCCCGCGGCGGACCGCCCCGTCGTCCGCGTGCCCGGACATGAACACCACCCGCAGGCCCGGGCGGACGGCGGTCAGCCGGGCGGCGACCTCCGACCCGGCCATCCCGGGCATGACCACGTCCGTCAGCAGGAGGTCGAACGCCGCCCCGGGCCTCGCCGAAGCCGCGACGGCTTCCTCGCCCCCGGCCGCCTGCTCGACGGCGTACCCGAGGCCGCGGAGGACGGCGGCGGCGAACGCCCGCACCGCGGCGTCGTCCTCCACCAGCAGGCCCGCCTCGGACCCGCCGGGGGCGTCGGCGGGGGCCGGGGCGGGGCCGGGCGCGGCGGCCGCGGCGGTCGCCGGCAGGAGGACGTGGAAGGTCGACCCCTTCCCCGGGGCCGACTCGACGCGGACGTGCCCGCCGTGGGCCTTCACGATGCCGTACACGGTCGCCAGCCCGAGCCCCGTCCCCTTGCCGACCGGCTTGGTGGTGAAGAACGGCTCCCACACCCGGGCCAGCGCCCGGTCGTCCATCCCGTGCCCGGTGTCGGACACGCTCAGGCGGGCGTACCGGCCGGGCCGGACCTCGTCGCCGTCGGCCGCCCACCCGCCCGGCCCGGCCACGTCCTCGGCCCGCGTCCGCATCGTCACCCGGCCCCCGCCCGGCATCGCGTCGCGGGCGTTGAGGGCGAGGTTCATCACCACCTGCTCGACCTCGGCCGGGTCGGCCCGCACGGGGAGGGGGCCGGGGGCCAGGTCGGTGGCGACCGACACGTCCCCGCCGAGGACGCGGCCGAGGAGGAGGGCCGCGTCGCCGACCAGGGCGTTGAGGTCGAAGTCCCGCGGCCGGAGGATCTGCTTGCGGCCGAAGGCCAGCAGCTGTCGCGTCAGTTCCGCCGCCCGCCCGCCGGCCCGGTGGACGGCCTCGACGATCGGGCGGGCGTCGGCGGCGGACGGGGGGGCGTTGAGCCAGAGGTCCGTGTACCCGTTGATGACGGTGAGGAGGTTGTTGAACTCGTGGGCGATGCCGCCGGCGAGGCGGCCGACGGCCTCCATCTTCTGGGCCTGCCGGAGCTGGTCGGCCAGCCGCTTCGCCTCGGTCACGTCCTGGTAGACGCCGAGGACGCCGACCACCGCCCCGGCCGCGTCCCGGAGCGGGGCCTTGCTCACCAGCGCGGTCCCGGCCGACCCGTCGGCCTGGGCGAGCGGCGCTTCCACGTTGAACACCGGCTCCCCGGTTTCCAGCACCCGCCGGTCGGCCGCCGCGAAGGCCGCGAGCTGCTCCGCCGGGTAGCCGAGATCGCGGTCGGTCCGGCCGACGACCTCGCCCGGGGTGGCCCGCCCGTTGTCGCGGGCGAACTTCTCGTTGCACCCGAGGAAGACGCCGGCCCGGTCCTTCCAGAAGACGCCGCCGGGGATGTTGGCCACCACCCCGCGGATCAGCGCCTCCCGGTCCCGCAAAGCTTCCTCGGCCCGCCTCACCCGGAGCAGCGCCCGCAGGTGGGCGACCACCAGGCCCGGGTCGGCCGGCTTGGTCAGGTATCCGTCGGCCCCGCCGTCGAGCCCGGCGACCTGTTCGGTCGGGGCGACGGCCAGGCCGGAGAGGAGGAGGACGGGCGTGCCGCCCGTGACCGGGTCGGCCTTGAGCCGGCGGCACACGTCGATGCCGCTGCCGTCGGGCAAATGCACGTCGAGGAGGACGAGGTCCGGCCCGCGGGCGGCCAGGGCGAACGCCTCGCGGGCGGTGCCGGCCTCCCACACCTGGAACCCGTGGTGCCCGAGGAGGA
Source organism: Gemmataceae bacterium (assembly GCA_031426095.1). GTDB lineage: Bacteria > Planctomycetota > Planctomycetia > Gemmatales > Gemmataceae > JANPKP01. The sequence goes on along the minus strand of JANPKP010000162.1, from coordinate 2,007 downwards.
AGGAGAGCGACTCGCGGGCGTCGGCGTTGTCGTCGACGTGGAGGACGGTGGGCGGCCCGCCGGGTCCGGGGTGCATGGGCGCTCCCGAGGTGTCAAAAGCGGGGGCGGGGCGACCTCTAGCAACATTAGAGCAACTGTCGCGCCGCTTCAACGGCCGTCTGCCGGCCGGCCGCTAGAACAGCCCGTGCGGCGTCCGGCCGGCCCCCCTTCCTTGCGAGAACCCGTGCATGACGCCCCCCGGCCCCGCCGTCTCGCCCGAAGTCGCCGCCGCCGTGGCCGCCGGCCGGCCGGTCGTCGCCCTCGAATCGACCCTCGTCGCCCACGGCCTGCCGTGGCCGGCCAACCGCGACACGGCCCGCGCCGCCGAGGCCGCCGTCCGCGCCGCCGGGGCCGTCCCCGCCACAATCGCGGTGTGGCACGGCACGCCCACCGTGGGCCTGTGCGGCGAACAGATCGACGAGCTGGCGAGGGCCGACGGCGTTTTCAAAGCCGGCCGCCGCGACCTGGGGGCGGCGGTGGCCCTGAAGCGGCTGGCGGCCACCACCGTGTCGGCGACGATGGCCCTCGCCCACCTGGCGGGCGTGCGGGTGTTCGCCACCGGCGGCCTCGGCGGGGCCCACAAGGACGCCGGCCACCCCGGCGACCCGTTCGACCTGTCGGCCGACCTGTCGGAGTTGGCACGCACGCCGGTGCTGGTCGTCTGCTCCGGGGCCAAGAGCCTCCTCGACCTGCCGCGGACGCTCGAACTCCTCGAAACCCTGGGCGTGCCCGTGGTCGGCTACCGGACCGACGCCTTCCCGCCGTTCTACGTCCGCGCGTCCGCCGTGCCGCTCCCCGTGTCGGCGAGGGTGGACACCGCGGCCGACGCGGCGGCCCTGTTCGCGGCGCACGTCCGGCTCGGCGGCTTCGGGGCGGTGCTGGCACACCCCTGCCCCGAAGCCGTGGCGGTGCCGGCCGACGAGTTCGACGCGGCGCTGAAGCGGGCGGAGGGGGAGGCGTTCGCCGCCGGGGTGCGAGGGCCGCGGGTGACGCCGTTCCTCCTGAAGCGGCTGGCGGAACTGACCGACGGCCGGACGCTGGCGGCGAACCGGGCACTGATCGTGGCGAACGCGGGGCTGGCGGCAGAGGTGGCGGGGGCGCTGGCGGGATGAGCGTTACCGCATTTTACCGCTTATTGCGCGTGGCGTCGTCGCACGTCTCGCGGCGGGAACGACTTACGGCGAGGGCGGTAAAGTTTGCGGGAGAGGCGGCGAAATCGCCGCGGATCGGTTGACTCGGCGGCTTTTGGTTCCGCCCGAACACCACCACCGGGCCGGCCGCCGTCAGGCGGCCCGCCGGGTCAGGAACTCGGTCATCAGGTCGAAGAAGTCCCACCCGGTCCCGTCGTCGAGGAGGGCGAGCAGCTCGTCGTCCCGGGCGTCGTCGGGGGCCGCGTCGGTGCGGCGGTCGCGGAGGTAGGCGGCGGCCGCGTGCCAGTCGTGGTTGAACTCGCTCAGGTAGTCGGCGAGCGTCTCTTCGAGGCCGGTGAGTTGGTCGCGGTGGGCGGCCGACTGCTGCGTCACGAGCGCCGCCCACGCCTCCCGGGCCACGGCCGCGTCGGCCGCGAACCGGGCCGGGGCCCCGGCCAGCCGGAGCATCCGCTCGCGGGGCAGGTCGAGCTTGCGTTCGAGGAAGTCGAGCCGGTCGGCGAGGGCGGCCGGGTACTCGCGGGCGAACCGGGCGGCCGCGTCGTCGGCGTCCGTAGCGGGGGCGGCGGAGAGTCCGGGGTTGCCGAGTGCGAAGCGGAGCAGGCCGAAGACGCCCATGACGCGAACCCTTACTGACGAGACGGTTGAACGAAGGTGGAGTGTGTACCCGCCGCCCGCCGGGGTGTCAACCGCGACCGGCGGGTCCGATAAAGGGTAGAGCGCGAATGGGCGTGCGGCGCAACAAGAAAGCAAGTGAACGCGGATGACGCGGCGAAGAACAGGATCGGCGGCCCGCCTTAAGCCGCGGAGCGGCGGCCGT
>JANPKP010000161.1:0-4893 GCA_031426095.1 Gemmataceae bacterium | reverse complement strand
GGTTCCGCTGCGCTCCACCCCTGGCTATCCTCGGACGCCCCATCGGGGTTATAAGAACGCCGCCGTTACGCCCCCGGCCCGGGAGGTCGCGGGCCTTCTACATCGTCACTCGCCATTCGACCGGGTCGCCACCGTCGCGGTCAAGCGGCCGCCCGGTGGACGGGTACGGCCGTCGGCGGGGCGACGGCTCCCACGGGCGGCCGGCGGTCGAGCCCGAGTGAGCGGGCGAGGCGGCGGCCGGCGGCGATGCCCGGCACTTCCACGGCCCGGTACACGACCACCATCGGCGGGGCGATCACCACCAGCCACGCGGCCACCAGGGCGGCCCCGATCACGCCCCGCCAGGCGGACGCCGCCGGCACCACGGCCGACGCGAGTGCGACCAGCAGCGGGGCCGTCGCCATGTGCAGGACGTAGTAGCTTCCGGACGACGACCCCAGGAGGCGGAGCGGGCGGGCGTCGAGCCACTTCAGCACCCGCACGTCCGGCCGGTACGCCGCCACGCTCAGGCCCACGCCCACCGCGTACACCTCCACGATGGCGGCGAACCGGGAGTAGACGCCGAAGCACGGGCCGGCCGCCAGCACGGCGACCGCCGCCCCCGCCGCCGCGAGGCCCGCCGTCCGCCGGGAGAGGCCGGCCGCGAACGTCCGCCCCGCGGTCGGCAGGGCCATGCCCACGAGGAACGCGAACAGGTTGACCGACAGCGGCTTCCACAACGCCCAGTGGGGGCTGAACGACAGCCCGGTGGCCGCCAGCGCCGCCGCCGGGGCCACCCACGCCCCCCACCGCCGCTCGGCGAAGTACGCGGCCAGGATGAACGGGGCCGCGAGCAGTTCCACCTGCATCGTCCAGAGCTGGCTCAGGAGCGTGGTGTCGAGGAGGAAGAGGTTGGCGAGGAAGAGGCGAGTGTCCGGCATCGGCGTGCCCGGCCAGGGGGGGACGCCGAGCGCGAGCATGGCCGTCGTGACCACCACCCCGACGGCCGCGATCGGGAGGAAGCGGAAGAGCCGGGCGAGGACGAACTTGGCGGACGCCGTTCCCGCCGGCCGGGGGCCGTTTTCGAGCGACACGCGGAGCACCAGCCCGCTGATGACGAAGAAGGCCACCACCGCCGGCTGCCCGGTGAGCAGCACCCGGGCGACGCGCGAGACGGCGGCCTCCACCCACCCGGCGTCGGCCGCTGCGGCGTGCGGGATCAGTTCGGCCCCGTGGACGAGGCAGAGGGAGAAGTGGAAGCCGGCCACGGCCAGCGCCCCGAGCCCGCGGACGGACTCGACGCGGCCGAAGAACGGCTTCCCGCCAGCGGTCGGGGTGGGAGTGGAGAGCAAGCGGCATCCCCCGGTTCGGTCGCGCGAGAACGGACCTCGGGGTATCGGCCGGCGGGCGGTGGGCACTTGAGGCGACCTGCAAATTCCGCACAACCCTCAGGGGTGGCATGGGGACAGAACCTCCTGTGGCCCGGGCATCCGGGCCCGGGGTTAGTTCCCACGCGAGACCCCGGGCCCGGACGCCCGGGCCACAAGATCGTGTGACCCGGTCGCCCTCCGGGTCCGGGCGGGCGAGCCGCCCGTGCCGCCCGGACCCGGCTTTCCGGGCCCGCACTCGAAGGATTCTGCCCGGGGGCGGACAATACCCCCCTGTCCGAAGGGCGTGGGGCCGGCACATGGGCCAGGACGGCGGGCGGGACCGACAGCGCCGGGACGCCGTCCTGGCCGGCGATGCGGCCGCGTGGCGTCAGTGGTACGACGACCACTTCGACCGCCTCGCCGGGTACGTCCGCTGGCGGTGCGGCGGCCTCCCCGACCTCGCCGACGACGTGATTCAGGAGACGTGGCTGACGGCGGTGCGGCGGCTGCGACAGTTCGACCCCGCCCGCGGGCCGTTCTTCGGCTGGCTCTGCGGGCTCGCCGCGAACGCCGCCCGCAACGCCGTCCGCGGCCGCAGGCGTTACGCCCGCCGGGTCGGCCCGCTCGCCACTGACCCCGATCCCAGTGTCCCGGACGTGGGGGCGGAAGCGTTCGACGGCGGGCGGGTGGCGGCCGCCCTCGCGGCCCTGCCGGACCACTACGAGTCAGTGCTACGGGCGAAGTACCTCGACCGCCTGAGCGTGGGGCAGATCGCGGCCGACACCGGGGCGACGGCGAAGGCGGTCGAGTCGCTCCTGACGCGGGCCCGGGAGGCGTTCAAGAAGGAATGGCACGCGGACGACGCGGATCAAAGACGCGGATGAAGAGGATCAGAGAGGCAGGATTGGATTTGAAATCAAATCCCCGGTTTGATCCCGGCTTTGATCCGCGTCCTGATCGGCGTCGTCCGCGTGCCATGCGGGATTCACCCATGACCGACGACGACCTCGACGCCCTCCTCGCCCCCCGGCCGCCCGCGGCCGCCGACGCGGCGTTCCGCGACGCCCTGTTCCGCCGCACCCGCCGCACGCTGGCCGCCCGCCGGTGGGGCCGGCGGGTCGCGGTCGCGGCCGGCGTCGGGGCCGTCTTCCTCGCCGGCGGGGCGGCCGGGTGGGTTGCCCGCCCGGTCCCCGCATCGCCCGTCGTTCGGGCTCCCGATCCCGTGGTGGTCACGGTCTTCGTCCCGGTGCCGGTGCCGGCCGCGGTGCCGTCGAGCCCCGGGCCGGTTGCGGCGGTCCCGTCGGCGGCCGACGCGGAGGTGAAGGCCGAGTTGGCGGACGACCCGGCGGAGGCCGCCCGCCTGTACCGCACGGCCGGCGACCGCTACCTGGCCGACCGCGACGACTACGCGAATGCGGCCCGCTGTTACCGCCTCTTCTTGGCCCGGGCCGGCGACGCCGGGCTGACCCCCACGGCCGCCGACTCGTGGCTCCTGGCGTCCCTCAAGAACGCGGCCTTCAAGGAGAAGAGTGATGCGACCAAGCGCGACGGGTGAAGGGGTGTTCCGGAACCATCCGCCTGATGACCCGCGGCTTTCCATGTTTTGGGGGGCCGTTCTCGGCGTCGTGCTGTTACTCGCGCCCGCTGCCGGCCAAGCCCCGCCGGCCGCCCCGAAGCCGCCAACCGCCCCGAAGGCCCCGGCCGCCCCGCAGCCGCCGGGCATCGAGATCGAGTTGAACACCAGGCCCGCCGCCCCGAAGCCGCCGACCGACCCGTTCGCCGAGCCGGTCGAGCTGACCATCGCGGCCGCCCTCCGGACCGACCCGGACGTCCGCATCGCCCGGGCCAAGCTCCAACTCGCGGAAGCCGAGATGGGCAAGGCGCGGCTCCAGGTCGCGCAAAAGGTCGTCGCCCTGCGGGCCGCCATCCAGGACCAGAGGCGGGAGGTCGAAGCCGCGGTCGAGCTGGTGAAGGGGGGTGCCCCTTCGGGGCCCGCATTGGGGGCCATGCAGGCCCGGCGGGAGACGGCCCTGGCGTCGCTCGCCCGCCTGGAGGCCGAGTGGCGGGCGCTGACGGCGGTCGAACCCCCGCCGCCCGCGAACCCCCCCACGGCGGCCCCCATACCCCCGCCCGGCCCCGCCGGCCGACCCGACGCCCCGCCGGCCACGACGGCCCGCCAGGCCGTAGACGTTCTGACCGCCGCCCGCGAGGCCGAGCGCCAGGCCGTCCGCCTGTGGCACCCCGGGCCGGGGCAGGGCGGGGGCGTCGCGGAGCGGGTCCGGGCGGCCCTCGACAAGCCGGTCACGCTCGGGCCGAGGGGCAAGGAGGTGAAGTGGGCCGACGCGGTAGAGGTGTTCAAGCGGGACGCCGGGCTGGACGTGACGGTGCGGGTGGCCGGCGGCGTGTCCGTCTCGCCGGTGGTGACCGACGGCGGCACCCTCCCGGTCGGGGCGTGGCTCCAACTCTTCGAGGACGGCGACGGGCTGATCGGGATTTACGTCCGCGACTACGGCCTGTTCGTGACCGACCCGAAGGGGGCCCCGCCGGACGCGGTGCCGGTCGGCCGGCTGTGGAAGGCAATGCCGGCCCCCGGGGCGAAGCCCGAGCCGGCCCCGTCGAAGGGGCCGTGAGGCCGAACGATTCCTCAGGAGTCAAGCGGCGGCGGCCGGAATCGCCCGCCGCTCCCGCGTTACCGCAAAATTTGGTAAGGGAATCGCAACCCGCTCCGTCCCAACGGCATCCGACGACCGCGTGCGAAAAAAGCGGGAGAATCCGGTAACGCCCGCCCGCTCACTGGTACTCGTACCCGAGGTGGAAGGCCACCCGCCCGTCGGGCAGCCGGCGGACGTTGGTGACGAACACTGGCAGCCCGCCGCCGAGCTGGCCCTTGCTCGACGGCGTCGTGAGTGGGGTGAACGAGTCGTTCGCCGGGCTCGGGTACGGCACCGCCCCCAGGTACACCCGCGGCCCGGCCGGCCCCTCGACCCCGTGCGACTCCTCCAGGATCGGCCGGTTGTTCACCACCCGCCAGATCAGCAGCCCCTCGCCGGGCAGGCTCGCGTCCCACCCCGTCTTGCGGCGGTTCTCCAGGAGGAAGTATTCCGACCCGTCCGCCCGGACCATCACCTTGACCACCTGCGTGGGGTCGGTCTCGACCGGCGACAGGACGATCTTCTGCTTCACGCGGGGGTCGACCACCACCGGCTTGACCCAGCCGAGTTGCTCCTTGCTCCAGGCCGAGAAGTGCTGCGGCCGGCCGCCGCCGGTCTGATTCGACATGGCGCACCACACGCCGGCCCCCTCCGAGCCGGGGTTTTCCGGCCGGGCGTACAGGTCGGGCAGGCCCAGCATGTGGCCGAACTCGTGGCAGAAGACGCTGATGTCGGTCATCCTCGGGCCGCCCTCCTGGACGATGAAGTACGGCCACCGCTTGCCGCCGTGGGTGAGGGTGGCCCGGTGCGGCCAGTAGAGGCTGCCGCGGCTGGTCTGCACCCGCTCGCCGGCGTACAGGAAGAAGACGCCGTCGAACTCCTTCATGGCGTCC
>JANPKP010000160.1:0-3811 GCA_031426095.1 Gemmataceae bacterium | reverse complement strand
AAGTGGGTCCACGGCAAGCGGGCCGTGGCCGAACCGGACCGGAAGCTCACGGCCGAGGAGTTGCGGCAGCGGGTGTGCGACTACTACGGCTGTCCGACCCACCCCGCATTACCGAATCCTCAGCCGTGAGCCTGCACTAGTCCGCCCGCCGGACGCGATGGGCGGGGTCGCGTTCGCCACCACCCCCGACCGGACGGCCCTGCTCGTCACCCGCAAAGAACCGCCTCCGGCGGCCCCGAAAGGTGGGAAGGGTCGCGGGGTGTGGTGGGGGGAGGTGTGGGACGTTTGGGACTGGAAGGCCGCCAGGGTGCGGTCCACGTTCACCCACGGCGGCGAGTTCCAGATCGGGGGGAACCGCCGTCACACCCGCGTCGGCGGCGGTTTCCAGTCCGACCGGGGCGTGTCGTTCAGCACGGACGGTACGCGGCTGACGGCCCCGGCCGAACTCCGTGTGCCCGAGCTGGGCCTGACGAACCTCACGGGGCCACTCACCTGGGACGTGGCGACCGGCAAGGTGACCGACTACCTTCGCGTCTGGCCGAAGAACGTCGGCGGCTTTCCCGTCCCGAATGAACCGGTCCAGGCGGTGGCATGGTCTCCGGACGGCACGACCATCGCCGCCTTCGGCGGCGGGTGGCCGTCGGAGCGGCTGTGGTTCTGGGACGTGGCCCGCGGGCGGGCCTCCGAGAGCCAATTCAAGGCCGGCGTGGAACTCGTCGCCCTGCGCTACCTGCAGGACGGGAACGCCCTGCTCGCCGCCGGCAAACACGGGGTGCGGCTGTGGGACATCAAGGGCGGGCGGCAACTCCAGGGGTTCGGGGACGATGTCCGGCGGCTCGTCCTCGCCCCGGACGGAAAGGCGGTCGCCGTCCTGACCGGGGGCGGGACGATCCAGGTGTGGCAACTCCCGCGGCGGACGTGGCCCGCCCCGCCGCCAGCCAAACCCTAACGACGGCCCGGGGAAGTCAACCGCCGGCGGGCGGAATCCGGCGACGCTCCGACTTTACCGGGCAACGTGGGAGCGGTTTCCCCATCCCGTTCGCGGGCCGTGTGATCGGGCGAACCCGACCGCGTTTTTGCGGTAAAATCGGGTAACGCAGCCGTTCGGAAAAACCCTTTGGCGGGCACCCCGGCCGTCGGGTATACTCACACTCGCCCGCCGAATCCCGCCCGCTCCCGCCTTCCGCCCGCCTTTCGAATCCCCTTCGCGTCCCGCCCGCCGGCCCGGCCGGGGAGCCCCGATGAGTGCCTTCCGCCTCTCCCTCGTCGCGCTCGCAATCAGCGGCACCCCCGCGCTCGCCGCCCCGCCGCCGGCCGAGTTCGACGCGGCCGTGAAGCCGTACCTCGACGCCCACTGCGTCCGCTGCCACGACGCCGCCAAGACGAAGGGCGACCTCCGGCTCGACATGCTCTCGCGGGACTACGCCGCCGGCGGGTCGGCCGCCAAGTGGGCCGAGGTGGTGGAGCGGGTCAGCTCCGGGGAGATGCCGCCGCCGGGGGAGAAGAAGCCGACGGCGGAGGAATCCGCCCGGGTGGTCGAGTTCCTCGCCGGCAAGCTCCGCGAGGGGGAGGCGGCCCGGCTCGCCAAGCGGGAGCGGGTGTCGTTCCACCGGCTGACGCGGGACGAGTACGCGGCCACCGTCCGCGACCTGCTCGGCGTCCCGTTCGACGCGGCCGACCCGACGGGGCTGCCGGACGACCCCGAGTGGCACGGGTTCGAGCGGATCGGGTCCGTCCTGTCGCTCTCCCCGTCGCACGTCGAGAAGTACTTCGCGGCCGCCGAAACCGTGCTCGCCGAAGCCTTCCCCGACAAGGCGGTCGAGCCGTTCGTCCGCCGCCGCTCCGGGCTGGAGTTGCGCGGCAACCCGGCCGCCCGGGCGGTGCTGGGCGACAAGGCCGACAAGGTCCGCGTCGAGCTGTGGCCTGGGGCCGACATCCAGGGCGGGCGGCCCGGGCCGGGGGCGCTGCCGGCCGCCGGGACGTACAAGGTCCGCGTCCAGCTCAGCGGGCTGAAGCCGGCCGGCGGGCGGGCCCCGCACCTCACCTTCTACGCCGTCAACCTCGACCGCATGTTGCACGAGCAGGACGTGGTGGCGGCCGAGGACGAGCCCGTCGTGGTCGAGTTCGCGGCCCACCTGCCGGCGGGCAACCACAACTATCGGCTGACGAACGACGTGCCCGGGCCGTCGAACCTGCCGCGGTCCGGCCGCTCGGGGAGCAAGCCGTTCTTCAGCACGAAGGACGGCCGCGAGCCGTGGCAGATCAAACTCACGGGCGAAGCCGGCGAGCCGATCCTGCCGTTCCTCATCGTCGACTGGGTCGAGTGGGAAGGCCCCGTCCGCGACGCCGGGCCGTCGTTCGCCCAGCGCGAGTACCTGCCGAAGGAGAAGGGGAACGCGGTCGAGCTTCGGGCGTGCCTCACCAAGTTCGCGGAGCGGGCCTTCCGCCGGCCGGCGACGCCGGCGGAAGTGGAGCGTTACGCCAAGCTCGTGGAGAGTGAGGCGAAGAGCGGCGAGCCGTTCGCGGCGGCGTTCAAGACGGGGCTGGTGGCGGTCCTCTGCTCGAAGGACTTCATTTACGTCGTGGAAGGCTCGGCGGACGCCGCCCGCGACAAGCTCACCGACTACGAACTGGCGAGCCGGCTGTCGTACTTCCTGTGGGGCACGATGCCGGACGCCGACCTGTTCGCGGCGGCGAAGGCCGGCACCCTGCACGCCCCGGCGGTGTTGAAGGGGCAGACGGCCCGGATGCTCCGCGACCCGAAGGCGGCCCGCTTCGCCGAGGCGTTCCCCCGCCAGTGGCTGCAACTGCGGATGGTCGGCATGTTCCCGCCCGACAAGAAGCTCTACCCCGCCTACGACGACCACCTGCAGAAGAGCATGATCGGCGAGACGACGGCGTTCTTCCGCGAAGTCCTCGACAGGAACCTGAGCCTCCGCGAGTTCCTCGACTCGGACTGGACGATGGCCAACGCCCGGCTCGCGGACCACTACGGCTTCCCGGCCGTGGACGGGAGCGACTTCCGCCGGGTGCCGCTGCCTCCGGGCAGCCACCGGGGCGGGCTGCTCACGCAGGCCGCGGTGCTGTCGCTCACGTCCGACGGCACCCGGCACCGGCCGGTCCACCGCGGCAAGTGGGTGCTGGAGTCGGTCCTCGGCAAGTCGCCGCCGCCGCCGCCCGCGAACGTGAAGCCGATCGAGCCGACCCCGGCCACGCAGGCGAAGGCGACCATCCGCATGAAACTCGACGCCCACAAGAGCGACGCGAATTGCGCCTCGTGTCACCGCAAGATCGACCCCCTCGGGCTGGCCTTCGACAATTACGACGCCATCGGCCGCTGGCGGACCGAGGAAGTGGTCCGCGACGGCAGCGGCGACAACCCGAAGGTGGACGCGAGCGGCACCCTCCCCGACGGCCGGGCGTTCGCCGGCCCGGAGGCGTTCAAGAAGCTGCTGCTGGCCGACGCCGACAAGTTCGCCGGGGCGTTCGTGGACAAGCTGGCGACGTTCGCGCTGCGGCGCACGACATCGACGGCCGACCGCGACGAGCTGGCGAAGGTGACGGCGGCGGCGAAGGCGAAGGACTACCGGCTGGCGGACGTGGTCGAAACGCTGGTGCTGTCGGATTTGTTCCAACGGCGGTGAGTCATCCCCACCAACCCGAAGCGTCAGCGAGGGGGTGAGGCCCCCGCCCACGCTCAGCGTCTCCGATGCGCAACTCACCGAGGGGAATGCGGGCACGGCGCAGATGCTCTTCACCGTAGCGCGACTGGTTGGGCCCCGTCCGTTCACCCGCGGGAAGCAGCCGCTCG
>JANPKP010000159.1:0-3120 GCA_031426095.1 Gemmataceae bacterium | reverse complement strand
CGGGTCGCTCCCGGGTCGCCCCGTTGGGGCTACATTTCGTTTACGTCGCCGTGGGTCCAGGGCCTGACGGCCCTGGCTATTCTCGGTGGCCCCGTTGGGGCCGAAGAACTCCGCTTTTTACATCCCGTGTCCTGCCTCCTCACTTCGCCGGCAACACCTCGAACTTGTGCGGCTTCGGCGCGGCCAGCTCGTACACCTTCGCCTGGAGGGCGGCGATCTGCTCGGCCCGCCTGGCCAGCTCCGCCGGCTTCCGCTCCTTCGCCGCGTCGGCCAGCCAGTCGGGGGGGTTGAACATCACCACCCCGCGGAAGCGGTTGTGGACCACGTCGTTCTTCGCGTTGATCGCCTGGAGGACCGCGTTCCCCTGCTCCCAGATCGGGCCGGCCGTCGTGATCCCGAGGTTCACCCCGCCGGCCAGCTCCTTCGCCGAATACTGGCCGACCTGCTTGCCGTCGATCAGCACCGCGTAAGCCCCGTCCTTGAGCCCCTTCACCGCCAGCCCGTAGACGTTCAGGTCGTTCAGGTGGTTGACGTAGGGGAGGATCGGCAGCCAGTCCTTCTGGACGGGCAGCGGCAGGGCCTCGTCGGTGCGGGTGAACGACACCCCCCCGGCGGCCGGCGTCACGTCCGCCACCGTGCAGCCGCCGGCGTCGGTGGTGCCCGCCGCGGCGTCGATCACGGCGTTGCTCACGAGCGCCGGGGCCTTGAGGCCGACGAGGATGGTGTGGGCCATCAGGAGCCCGCCCTGGCCGTTCGTGTGGACGGCGTCCGGGAACGGGTTGGCCGCCTTCCCGTTCGGGTCGGCCTCCATCCGTTCGAGGGCCGCCCGGGTGACGGCGTACTGGTCCACGAACGGCACCCTGTGCTTGTCCGCCAGCTCCTTGAGCGGGGCGTAGAACTGCTTCTGGGTCTCCACGTAGACCTTGAACTTGTCCGGGTTGTCCTTCGGCTTCACCCGCCGGTCGACCGCGTTCGGGGAGATCAGGGCGACCTTCACGCCGGCCTTCTTGGCCGCCTCCAGCATGGCCTCGGTCTTGCCCGCGTAGGTCTTGGCCGGGCCCGGGTTGAAGGTGCCGTACCCGCCGTCGTTCATCCCGAAGTCGATGGTGACGACGGTCGGCTTCTCGGCCAGGACGTGCTGCTGGAACCGCCCGGCCCCACCGCCGGCCGTGTCGCCGCTGATGCCGGCGTTGAGGAACGTGAGGTTCGCCTTGGGGAAGCGGGTGGTGAGGTAGAGTTCGATGTCGGACGAGTACTGGAACTGCTCGGTGATGCTGTCGCCGAGGAACAGGACCCGGTCGCCGGGCTGGACGAGGAAGTCCTTCGGCGGCTCGGCGGCGGGGAGCAGTGACGGTGTCAGTGCGAGCGCGAAGGCGGCGAGCAGGCGGCGGCTCATCGGCGGGCCTCGTGGGGAAAGTGGACGAGGCGGATTGTACGGCGCGGCCGGCAAGCCGAAGATGCAAGCCATCGGGGCGTGCCTGCGGAAGCTGGTGATGATCTGCTACGGGGTACTCAAGAACCGCGCCCCGTTCGACCCCGCGTGGGGGTCACGAATCGCCACTTGACAACACGCTACCTGGTTCGGCCTGCCTTGGCTACTCACCGCGGTTGAACTCCTCGATGAACTGCAGCACCCACCGCTCGTGGTCTGGGAGAGACTGGTTCTGGACCTCGAACACGCCCTCCTCATGTTCGAAGAACCACACAGCCAGGCTCGGGTCGCCCATTTTGGCGCACCAGTGGTTGCCCGCCGCATCCACCCCGATGATGAGGAACTCGTCGGGCCACTCCCCCGTCTCGCCGTCCGTGACCTGCAGACCCGGCTCACGGATGCCCCTGTTGTAATCGATCACCTGCTGCGGGTCGTCGAACAGGAACCCGTCGGACGCGGCTTCTCCGCTGTAGTCGAACTTGGCATCGCGCAACCGCTGCGTGTAAGCCAACACGTATTCCCGGTAGTGGGCCGGGACCGCTACCCCGAGTTCCGCTTCGATGCGGACAACGTCGGCTTCCGTCATCCACGCGCCTCCGGCGGCCGAACGACCCGCTCACCGGCCGCGACGGCTCAGGTGCGCTATGGTCCCGAAACGCCTAGACGCCGCGGTCCGGTGCAGCGACGGGTTCGGCCGCACTTTGCCCTGTCCCCTCGGCCGCCCACCGTAGCAGGATCGCCGCCAAGGCACCAATGGCTCCGAGCACCTTCGCCTCCTCGGCCCGCTGCAACCCAGCGTACACGGAGTCCGCGAGCGCCGCGACCCGAAGGAACTTGGCCGCCGCCGGTGGGAGAGGCTCTGTAACGCCCTCCGACTGAGGCCGCCAGAGCCGCACCGCCAGTTCCTTCTCGTCGCGGGTGAGCCCGCACCACAGTACGTCCACCGCCACCCGGCTCTCCTGCCATGCCAGGACCAGCCCGCCCGCCGGGTGCGTGCCACCGGCGCGGAGCCGCGCGAGCCCCTCGGCGTGGATGTCCCACTCCCAGGCATCCAGAGCGTTGAGGTCGGTCGAGGCGAACGGGAACAGGGTCAGCCCGGCCGCCGCCACGAGATCGGGCGGGAGCTGGACGGCCGGTGCGGCATCCCGATTGAACGGTTCCGGCGGGCTCAGCCGCCACTGGAAGTCCAAGTGACCGAATCGTGTCCGGTACTCGGCGGTCGTCTTCCACCCGTAGTGCAGCCGGGGGGCCGCCTCCGTGTAACCGGCCCCGGCGTCCGCAGCCAGGAAGACGACGACCTCGGCACCGGTTGCGAGGGGCAGGTGCTTGTACCAACTGTGCGCCCCGCACACGTGGGCGGCGAACGCGGCCTGCTGGTCGGCGGACGGCCAGGGGAGGGAGAGAACCTCCGCCCGGCTCAACTCCCGCGGCTCATCCTCACGGCCGCCCATGCTGGCCACCTCTGTGGCCGAACGACACAGCTCAGCCGCACCGGGGGCGCGAGGGCCACCGAACCGCTAAGAACCCGTCACGCCCCCGGTGTCCGCTGCAGCGCCTCACATGTTACCGTACTTGAGCCGATGAGGCGACGCCCGGTGGTCGGGGTCAACCGCATGCAGCGCCAGAGGCCCTGACCTCGGGAACCAGATGGCGGCCCGACCACCGGCGTTCTTCGACCTCGGATGCCA
>JANPKP010000158.1:0-2421 GCA_031426095.1 Gemmataceae bacterium | reverse complement strand
CGTCGGCGAACGGGCTGACGAGTGGGACGGCGGGCCTCACGGTCACGCCCGGGGCGCTCGACCGCTTCGCGGTGTCGGCCGTCGGCGGCGGGGCGGTGGGGACGCAGACGGCCGGCACCGCGTTCGGCGTCCGGCTGGTCGCCCAGGACGCGTTCGGGAACACCGCCACCGGGTTCACCGGGACGGCCACCCTGACGAGCAACGCGACGCTGAGCGGGTCGCCGGTCGCGACGGCCGCGTTCACGGCCGGCGTCCTGGCGAACCAGTCGGTCACGATCACGTCGGCCCAGGCGGGCACGACCCTGACGGCGACGGCCGGCGGGAAGGCCGGCACCAGCGGGACGTTCGCCGTGAACCCAGGGGCCGTCGCCTCCTTCGCCCTCACGACGCCCGCGACCCAAACGGCCGGGACCGCGTTCGCCGTCGACCTGACGGCCCGGGACGCCTTCGGCAACCAGGTCACCGGGTTCAACGGGACGGCCACCCTGACGAGCAGCGGCACCCTGGCCGGCGGCCCGATCACGACGGCGGCATTCGTCGCCGGAGAGTTGCTCGGCCAGAGCGTGACCGTCACGTCGGCCCAGGCGGGCACGACCCTCACGGCGACCGGGGGCGGGGCGACCGGCACCAGCAGCGGGTTCACCGTCAGCCCGGGGGCCCTCGACCGCTTCGCGGTTTCGACCCCGGGGGCGCAGACGGCTGGTGCCGAGTTCGCCGTCGACCTCGCGGCCCAGGACCAGTACGGGAACACAGTCACGGCCTTCACCGGGGCGGCCGTGCTGACGAGCAACGGCACGCTGACCGGGTCGCCGGTGACGACGGCCGCGTTCACGGCCGGGGTGCTGGCGGCCCAGCCGGTGACGATCACGTCGGCCCAGGCCGGGACCACGCTCACGGCGACCGGCGGGGGCAAGAGCGGGACGAGCGGGACGTTCGTCGTCACCCCCGGGGCACTCGCCACGTTCGCGGTGACGGCGGCCGGCGGCGGGGCCATCGGCGCGCAGACGGCCGGGATCGCGTTCGCCGTCGATCTGACGGCCCGGGACGCCTTCGGGAACACGGCCACCGGGTTCACCGGGGCGGCCGAGCTGACGAGCACCGGCACGCTGAACGGGTCGCCGGTGACGACGGCCGCGTTCGTCGCCGGAGAGTTGCTCGGCCAGAGCGTGACCGTCACGTCGGCCCAGGCGGGCACGACCCTCACGGCGACCGGGGGCGGGGCGACCGGCACCAGCGGGACGTTCGCCGTGAACCCGGCCGCCACCACCACCACGGTGACGGCCCCGGGCGTGACTTACGGGGCGAACGGGCTGGTCGCGGTGGCCGTGTCGTCGGCCGGCGGTACCCCGGACGGGACCGTCACTCTCGCCGTCGGCGGGGCGACATTCGGGACCGGGACGCTGGCCGGCGGGGCCTTCACGTTCGACCTGGGCGTGCTCGCCGCCGGGAGCTACGCCCTCTCCGCCACCTACACCCCGACGGCGGGCGGGGCGTTCGCGGCGAGCGGGCCGGTCGCCGGCTCCCTCGCCGTGGCCCCCCGGGCGATCACCGTGACGGCCGACGACCGGGCGAAGGTGTTCGGGGCGGCCGTCCCGCCGCTGACGTTCGCCGTCACGGCCGGGGCGCTGGTCGGGTCCGACACCCTCTCCGGTTCCCCCGCGACCGCGGCGACCGCCGTGAGCCCGGTCGGGGACTACGCGATCACCCAGGGGACTCTCGCCGCCCCCGCGAACTATGCGGTCACTTTCGCGGCCGGCACCCTCTCCGTCTCGAAGGCATCGACCGCCGTGGCCGTCGCGGCGTCGGCGAACCCGGTCCTGTTCGGCCAACCCGTTACCGTCTTCGTCACCGTCGCCCCGGTCGCCCCGGGGGCCGGCACCCCGACCGGGACGGTCGAGTTCTTCGACGGGGCGACGAGCCTGGGGGTCCGCACCCTGGCCGGCGGGGCGGCGTCCCTCACCACGTCGGCCCTGCCGATCGGTACCCGGGCGGTCACCGCCGTCTACGCCGGGGACGCGGGCCTGACGGGCGGCCCGAGCGCCCCCCTCGCCCTCGCCGTCGTCCCGCAAATCCGCCACCTGGCCGTCGGCCAGGGGCCGGGGGGCGGGGCGGTGAACGTCTACAACCCGGACGGGTCGCTCCGGTTCACCCGCTTCCCGTACGGGGCCGGGTGGACCGGCGGGACGAGCGTGGCGACCGGGGACGTGACCGGCGACGGGGTCGACGACGTCGCCGTCGGGGCCAGCCGCGGGGGCGGCCCCCGGGTGGTCGTGTACGACGGCAAGACGGGGGTGGCGTTCGCCGACTTCTACGCCTACGAGCCGCAGTACGGTGGCGGGGTGAACGTGGCCGTCGGGGACCTGAACGGCGACGACTTCGGCGACATCGTGGTCGGCACGGGGGTGGGCGGCGGCCCCCGGG
>JANPKP010000157.1:0-1854 GCA_031426095.1 Gemmataceae bacterium | reverse complement strand
CGTCACGGCGTTGCCGACGCAGAACGAGTGCCCGAAGTGCGAGAAGACGAAGCTCCTGCTGAAGTTCTCGAAGGTGAACAAGCCTTACGTCCAGTGCCCAACCGTGCGGTCGAGGCGGTAGCGCTCGTCGGCCCGCTTTCGCCCGGCGGCCCCGAGGGCGGCCGCGAACCGCGGGTCGCTGAACAGCCTTCGCAGAGCCGACGCACATCCTTCGGCGTCGCCGCGCGGGAAGAGCAGTCCTTCCCGCTCGTGCCGGACGATCTCGCCGTTGCCGCCGACCGCCGTTACGACCGCCGGCAGGCCGCTCGCCATCGCCTCCAGAAGCGTCAGCGACGCGGCCTCACTGACCGACGTGAGGGCGAAGGCGTCGGCCGCCCGCATCAGGTCGGCGATGTCGGCCCGGATGCCGAGGAACTTCACCCGCTCCCCCACGCCGAGGGACGCCGCCAGGGCTTCGAGGTCGCCCCGCAGGGGGCCGTCGCCGGCCATCACGAGGTCGACATCGGGCAGGTCCGGGGCGGCCGCCGCGAACCCGCGAATCAGCGTCGGCTGGTCCTTCACCGGGTGGTGGCGGGCGACGTGGATCAGGTAACGCCGGGCGGGGTCGAGGCCTACCGCGTTGCGGGCGGCCGCCTTGTCGGCGGGCGGGCCGTACTGGTCCACCTCGATCCCGTTCTCGATCACCTCGATGCGGCCGCCGGGGAAGCCGTCCACTTTGCTCAGGCCGTCGGCGCTGAAGCGGCAGCAAGCGGTGAGTGCGTCGGCCAGGGGGGCGAGGGCCAGCCGGTTGACCGCCCGCCGCAGCGGCGAGACGTAGTCCGGGTAGTGGCGGCCGTGTTCCGTCAGGATCAGCCGCGGGCGGCGGGGGCCGCGGGCCTTCGCCAGCGCCGCGTAGAAGAACGGGGTGTACTGGTGGGCGTGGACCACGTCAAGCCCGCGGTCGGCCGCGAGGGCGGCCAGCCGGCCGGCCACACGCCAGTCCTTCCCGGGGCGGCGGTTCAGGCAGACCACGTCGGTGCCGGCGGCCCGCATCTCCTCGCCGATGCGGCCGACGGCGTCGAGGCAAATGACGGTGGGGCGGACGCGGCCGGCGAGGCGGCGGACCATTTCGCGGGTCAGGACCTCGGCCCCGGCCACCTGCATGACGTGGAGGACGAACCCCACGCGGAGCGGCCGCGTCACGACGGGACCGCCGCGGGGACGGGGTAGGCCGGGCGGGCACCGGCCGTCGCGTTCGGCACGGGGAGGCCGAGCTTGGCTTCCACCGTCCGGGCGATGGCGTGTAGCTGGGTCGCCAGCAGGAGCAGGATGTACGGCATCTCGAAGTGTTCGAGAGACAGGAGGAAGGCCCCCACGACGAAGCAGACGAGGCCGCACTCCACGCCGGACGCCAGGGCCCGGGTCCGTTCCGTCTCGGGGTCGTTCCACGGCCGGAGGATGCGCCGCACCCGCCAGAGGCCGGCCACGGCCGAGCCGATGAACCCGAGGTAAAGGGCGAGGGCGACGAACCCGCTGTCGGCCGCCGTCTGGAGGTACTGGCTGTGGATCGAGCGGCCCTCGATGTCGGCCCCGTAGCGCCGGGTGTACAGGTTCGAGTTGCGGATACCGAACCCGAAGAGGGGCTGCTCGGTGGCCATACGGATGGCGATCTTCCACGTCGTGGTCCGGCTCTGCATGCTCTCGTCGGCGTCGGCCTTGGAGATCGACATGAACCGGGCCTGGACCTCCTTCCCGGCCGTGGCCACGATGAACACGAAGGCCAGCCCGTACAGGACGAACAGGACGCGCTTGTGCCGGCTGCGGATGAAAATCCACGCCCCGGCCGCGATCACCGAGATCATCGCCCCGCGGGAG
>JANPKP010000156.1:0-2580 GCA_031426095.1 Gemmataceae bacterium | reverse complement strand
CCCAAACGGGTTCCGCCACCGCCCCCGTGACGGGGCGGGCGACCGGGAGGGCCCACCACGTCCTGGGGTGCCGCGGTGCTGGGGGGGGGGGGGCGCACGGGCGCCCCCCCCGGTCCGTGACCGCCATTCGCACCTGACCCGCTGGGGCCGCCGATGCTCTCGAACGTCGACCCGGACCTGCTCGCCTGCTTCGTGGACGAGGCGACCGGCTACCTCCCGCCGATGCGGGCCGCCCTCCCCGGGTGCGCCGCCGGCGACCCGGCCGCCCGCGAACTCGTCCTGCGGCACGCCCACAGCCTCAAGGGGTCGGCCGCCCTCGTCGGGTTCGACGACCTCGGCCGCCTCGGGGGCCGCCTCGAAGACCTGTGCGACGACGTCCTCGCCGGCCGCTTGGCGTGGACCGAGACCGTGCAGGTCGTCGTGGAAGAATCCGTTTCCCTCCTCGAACTCTACGTCGCCGGGCTCACGGGCGAGGCGTTCGATCCGGCCGAGCTGTCGGCCGCCGCGGATCAGCTTTACAACGAACTGCCCTCACGTTCTGGGGCGAGCGAGAAGCCCGCCGCACCGCCGACCGTCGCCGCGGTCGAGTCGGACGCGCCGGCCGACGACGAGGTGCCGCCCGAGCTGCTGGAGGTGTTCGCACTCGAGGCCGACGAGCACCTGAGGACCATCGCCGCGACCCTGCCGCAGGTGAAGGACGAACCGGCGAACAAGGAGCTTTTGCAGGTCGTCCGGCGGTCCGCCCACACGCTCAAGGGGGCGGCGGGCATGGTCGGGTTCGGGTCGATCACCCGCCTTGCCCACCGGATGGAAGACGTTCTCGACCACCTGTACGAGTCGACGGCCGCGGTCAGTGACACCGTGCTGTCGCTCCTCTTCCGCACGGCCGACGCCCTGGGCGACCTCGCCGCCGGCACGGCCGACGCGAGCGGGCACAAGGGGCTGTTCGCCGAGTACGACCTGGCGATGAAGGCGCTGCAAGCGACCGCCGGCGTGGCGGCGGTGCCACGCGAGGTGACGGCCGACGACGCCGAGGTGGCGGCCCGGATGGCGGCCGCCGCCCGGCGGAGCAGCCAGTTCGTCCGCGTGCCGATCGAGCGGCTGGACGAACTCACGAAGCTGGTCAGCGAGCTGGTCATCGCCCGCACCGGGTTCGAGCTGAAGATGGCCGACTACGCCCGCCTCGTGGACGAGGTGCGGCTCACGTCCGGCCGGCTCACCCGCTGCTCGAACAAGCTCGAAACCGAATACGAGGCCCGCGCCCTGGGGGGCCGGTCGTCGTTCGCCGGGGCCGGCCGGATGGCCTTCGCCGGGGGCGGGGGCGGCGGCGGGTCGGCCCCCGTGGCGTACCGCGACCACGGGTTCGACGACCTCGAATTCGACCGCTACACCGAGTTCCACCTGCTGAGCCGCGAGCTGTCCGAGGCGACCACCGACGTGCAGACGGTGGGGAACGAGCTGGCCGTCGTCCACGGCGACCTCGACGGCCTGCTCACCCGCAAGGCCCGCCTCACGAGCGAGGTCCAGGACAAGCTCATGCGGGTGCGGATGCTCCCGCTCGCCACCATCGCCACGCAACTCCACCGCACCGTCCGCACCGTCGCCGCCGGCCGCGGCAAGCAGGCCGTCCTCGTCACCGAGGGGGAGGCGACGGAACTCGACAAGACGGTGCTGGAGGAGATGGCCGAGTCGCTCCTGCACCTCCTCCGCAATGCCGTCGACCACGGGCTCGAAGCCCCGGCGGCCCGCGAACGTACCGGGAAGCCGGCCCGCGGCACCGTCCGGCTGCACGCCTTCCAGGAGGGCGCGCAGGTCGTCCTCCGCGTGTCCGACGACGGGGCCGGCATCGACCCCGCCGCCGTCCGCGACAAGGCGGTGTCACAGGGCCTGGTGTCGGCTCGCGAAGCCGAGGGGCTTGGGGCCGACGAGCTGGCCCGCTTCCTGTTCGTGCCCGGGTTCAGCACGGCCCGCGAGGTGACCGACATCTCGGGCCGCGGGGTCGGGCTCGACGTGGTGCAGGCGAAGGTGCGGAAGCTCAAAGGCACGATCGCGGTGGCGTCCGAGCCGGGCCGGGGGACGACGTTCACCATCCGCCTGCCGCTGACGCTGGCCGTCACCCGGGCGCTGCTGGTGAAGGCGAACGGGCAGACGTTCGCTGTGCCGCTGCAAGCCGTCGAGCAAATCCTGCGGCCGGACGGCGAGCCGGACGTGGTCGGGGGGAACCCGGTCCTGCGGGTCGGCGACGCCCTCGTGCCGCTCGTCCCGCTGGCGGCCGTCCTCGGCCTGCCGCCCGTGGCCGACGAGGCGGTGGCCCGGCCGCCGGTGCTGGTCCTCAACGCCGGCGACGGGCGTGTGGGGCTGGTGGTGGACAAGGTTCTGGGCGGCCGCGAGGTGGTGGTGAAGTCGCTCGGCACCCACGTCCGGGCGAACCGCGGGGTGGGCGGGGCGACCGTACTCGGCGACGGCACGGTGGTGCTGATTCTGAACCCCAACGAGCTGTCGGGGCGGGGGGGGGGGGAGCCCCCCCCGGGGTGGCGGGGGGCGGGGGCGGGGCCGTGGCCTCAGGGGGGGGTCGCCCCC
>JANPKP010000155.1:0-7956 GCA_031426095.1 Gemmataceae bacterium | reverse complement strand
CGGGCACGCACGACCGGGCGGCCGGGGCGGACGAGCCCGTCGGACCGGATGATCCGGGCCAGGGCGAGCGGGCCGGGGACGGCCCCGAACGCCTTCGGGTTCACCCCGGGCGGGACCGGGACCGCGGCCCGCAGGTTCTCGGCGGTCGCGGTCCCGTGGTCGAGGAGCCGGCGAGGCATCGCCCGGCGGGCGTCGCGGGCCGGCCGCTGCCGCTGCGCCTCCAGGTGCCGGTGGGCGGCCCACTTTCGGGACTCCCCGTCGAGCCAATCGTCGAATAAACTGCCCATAGGTTTCTCCGATCGTGCCGGGCGCGCTGTCGCGGGTGGCGCCCGGCCTGGTTGCGTTGGTGGGTTCGTGTCACGGGTTGTTACTTCGCCCGGCCGGCGCGGCGTGCCTCCCACTCGTCACGGGTTGGGGCGCCGGCGGCTAGCCAGACGTGAATCTCGTCAACCCGCCAGACCACGCGGCCCCCAATGCGGACGGGCTTCGGGAGTTTGCCGGCGGCGTCCCACGTCCGCACCGTGCGGACGCCGGCGCAGAGCATCGCGGCCAGGCGGCGCGCATCGACCACGAGGGGCGCGCCGGCGGGGTCGGCGTGCGGATCGGGAACGAGGGCGCGAAGGGGGATGATGTCAGCCATTGGGACGGCCCCCCTCCGCCGTGTCTTCGGCGGTGTCGGCGGGGATCGGGCCAGCCAGTCGACGATTGATTTCGCGGGCCAGGGCGCGGGCGGTCGGAGAGCTCGAGCCGGCAACGCGCTCGGCGTCAGACAGCGCGACCAGCAACCGCCATAGCGGCATCTGGTCGAGTCGGAGCGTGAGAGGTGTCGTATCCATGCCCGGACTGTACGCGGCATGGAATCGGGCGTGTTGTGGTCCTGCAGGCGCGTTTCAAATGAAACACGGTAAACGGTAGGAATGCCGGGGAGCGGTGAGCGGGAAAAGGTCCTCGCGTTTCAGTCGTGTTTCAGCCCTCCCCGGTGCTCCTTCATCCACTTTTCGAGCGCCGGCCATACGTCGCCGGTCCGGTACAAGTAGCCAGGCTCGTTCCTTCGCTTCGATGGGTTCTCGACACGGCAGTCAGGGTGCTTCTCGGCGAACCTCGTCAGGAACGAAGTCACGGATTCTCGCTTCCGCCGGATGCGAGCGGCGATGTCGGATGCGGAGAGTAGCGCGGGCAGAATCGCTTCTGTCGTCGCGTTCGGCTTCGGCTTCCCCCCTTCGCCTTGAAGCGTCCCAGTGGGCAGGGGAGCGGACGCGGCCGAGGGCGGGTCGGCCGCGGCGGGGGCGGTGTTCGTTGCCGGTGGAACGCGGGCCAACTGGTCGAGCATGCGGTCGATGCACCCCCGCCCTTCAACCCTGCGGAACAACTCCGCCCGCTTCGTGTACAGATTCACGAGGATGGCGTTCAGCCCGCCGGGAATTCCGTTCGGGTCCACTGGGGCGCGGCCTTGTACCGTCAGCACGTCGTTGAGGGCCTCGACCACCGGGTTCGGCCCGCCCGCCCGTCGAAGGCGGATGTCCACGGTCAGATAGGCGGTGCGTGCGGCCGTTGCCGCGTCGGCCACGCACGCGGCCAGGCGGCGGTACTCGCCCTCGTCCGCCCACAGATGCGGGACGGACGCCACGAGGCGGGTACACTCCCGGATGCCGGTGGCCACGGCGGAGAACGCATCGGCCAATTCAGGGTCCAGACCGCGGGGCAGATCGACGTAGAACTTGGACACCAGCTCGTCGACGGTTTCGATCTGTCGCGACCGCCGGTTGAAACCATGAACCCGAAGCAGCTTGTCCCGACTCGGGTTAGTATCTCGTTTGCCGGTCGCGGCCTGCTCCTGCTGGACGGCGGCCGGTGAAGACGGTGGCTCCTGATGGGCTTCGAGAAACGACAGGTCGCGGGGCATCAGTTCCGGGCCGGTCGGACCGGCCAGCTGGCGTGCGATGTAGTCGCCCGCGCTGACCGGCGGGGCGTCGGCCGGCGTCGCGTCCCCGGCGGGCACTGAGTTTGCCAGTTCTAGGAGGCGTTCTTCGAGCAGGATGCAACGGGGAGCGGCTTCGGTGAACGGAGCAGACCTGTTCCCCGCCGCGACTTGTACCAGGTTTCGCGAGGTTTTCTTCGCGGCGGTGATGACCGAATCGAACGTCGCGAACGGGAAGCCCCACCCCGTGCTACGGGCACGTGCCCGCGATTCCGCGGCCTCCCACGGGCGGGTCGTCGGGTTGATGTGGGCGCGAACGTCGTGACCCTGTCGGGCGAGTGTCGCCAGCCAGTACAGCTCGTTGAGAACGTGGCGCAGAACGAGGTAGGGATTTGTCCCGTCGGGCGGCGGCTTGGGTTGGTATGGAAGTGGGTTCTCGACCAGTGGGACGAATTCGCTCAACTCCCGAATGTGATCGCAAGCCGAGTGATCGGCTCGGCCGTTGGGGCCGTCCGGCGGGAGCGTGTCCGCCATCGGTTCGCCTTTCGTTCCGGGCCGGCCGGGGCGGGGTGGGTGAAAGGCGAGTAACCCCCACGCCAGCCCCGGCCGCTTGGCCCGCCGGTTTGCAACCCGGCGGGCCGTCCCGTCACGATCAAGTTACCGCGCGGGCGCTCGCCCCCGGAAGGTCGGCAGGGGCCGGCCCCGCTGTCACCGCCCCTTCCGGCCCCAACGTGACCCGATGAGTCGGGCCGTTTCGGCGTCGCAGCCCAAAAGACGTCCGAACACCCGCTCGGCCTGGTGCGACTCCTGACAGCTTCGGTACGTCAGGTTGTGACACCGCCGGCAGCCGAATAGGCGAGCCCCGGACGGCAGGTGGAGTTTGCCCACCCGCCGGTTACACGGCACCCCCCGGACGGACAGCGGGCAGGTGAACCACCACCGCCGGCCGCCGAACTGCGTGGGGGTCGTCGTCATGCGGACCGGAACCCGCACGACTTCCTTGCCGCCCCAGCGGTAGTGCAAGGTCACGGTCGGTACGTCGAAGGTCCGAGTGACGAAGTACCCGATGGACGACGTGTGACCGCCCCGCCAAGTCCATGAGAAGGTGCCGCTCGACCCGTGGTGGAGCCGATTGCGGATGTCTCGCACGGCAACGGTTAGCGAGCCTTCAACCGTCGATTTGCTTCCGAGCGAGCGATACCAGTTGCCGCTACCGGGGCCGCCCATTGCCACCTCGCATTTTGCCTAAATCAATTGGGTTTCGCCAACTCCCGGCGGCCGTCCCGCGGGGCTGCCTCCCATCATAACCTTTACGCGGGATTGCCGATGAGGCGCGATCACTTGGCTTTTCCGGCTTGGCGACACGAGGCGCACCGTCGGCGATTCGTTGCCCGAGGGTCTGATGGCGTTAGTTGTGGTTAACGCCAAGATGCAGGCGGTCGGGGCGTGCATGCGGAAGCTGGTGATGATCTGCTACAGGGTGCTCAAGAACCGCTCGCCGTTCGACCCCGCGTTCGCGTCACGAATCGCCACTTGACAACACGCTACCTGGTTCGGCATGCCTTTGCAGCTATCCCGAACGACCCGTTGCCTCCCCCAGTTAACTCGGTGCTTTTCGCGGATGACTCGGTGCCATCGCCGAACGATGCGCAGAGTGGCAGACGGGCCGGGGGATCACTTGCTGATCTCGCAGCTCGGCAGTGCTTTCTGGAGTTCCTTGATCCCCGCGTCCGTCACTTTTGTGCCGAACAGCTGGAGTTCTCTGAGGCTCGTGAGGGCCGCCAGTTCCTTCACACCCGCGTTCCCCACCTCCGTGTTGCCCAAGCTGAGATCGGTGAGGCTCTTGAGGGCTGCCAAGTCCCTCATACCCGCGTCCGTCACCTTGGTGCCCCACAGGCTGAGCTTGGTGAGGTTCTTGAGGGCGGCCAGTTCCTTCACACCCGCGTCGCTTCCCTTTGTGTTGCTGAGGCCGAGGGTGGTGAGGTTCGTGAGGGCGGCCAATTCTTTGACTCCCGCGTCCGTCACATTGGAACAGTTGGTCACGTAGAGCGTGGTGAGGCTTTTGAGGGCCGCCAGGTCCTTCACACCCGCGTCCGTCACCTCCGTGTTGTCGAGGGAGAGGTAGGTAAGGTTCTTGAGTGCGGAGAGGTCCTTCAGACCCTCGCCCGTCACCCGCGACCAGCGCAGGTTGAGAGTGGTAAGGTTCGTGAGTGCGGCCAGATCCTTACCCCCTGCGGCCGTCACCTTCGTGCCCTCCAAGTCGAGGTAGGTGATGTTCGTGAGTGGGGCCAGATCTTTTAGCCCCTCGTCTGTCACCTGCGTACTGTCCAGTTTGAGTGTGGTGAGGTTCGTGAGTGCGGCCAGTTCCTTCAGCCCCGCGCCCGTCACCTGCGTGCCGGACAGTTTAAGCGTCTTGAGGTTCGTGAGTGCAGCCAGTTCCTTCAGCCCCACGTCCGTCACCTGCGTGCGCCACAAGTCGAGGTAGGTGAGGTTTGTGAGTGGGGCCAGATTTTTTAGCCCCGCGTCCCCCACTGAGGTGCGGCCCAGGTCGAGGGCGGTGAGGTTCTTCAGTGGGGCCAGTTCCTTGAGTCCCGCGCCCACCACCGGCGTGCCATCGAGGGATAGATAAGTGAGGTTTTTGAGTGCGGCAAGTTCCTTCACCTCCGCGTCCGTCACCTTCGTGCCGTTCAGGTTCACATTGACGACCGGTTTGCCGGCTGCCTCTTGGTCGCGGGTGACCTTCCCGCCGAGCCGCTCCACGAGCGCGACGGCCTTTTCCTCGGTGTCCTGTTTGCGTGCGCACCCCGCAGAGGTAAGGAGCAACGTCAGCCCCGACACCGCCAGCACGAGCGCCACGAGTCGGAACATCGCCTACCCCGATTGCGGATGGGGAAGAACAACCCGGAAATGTTACCCGACAGCGAACGCCGGGACAACGGTCACCGCTTCGCGAATCAATGCGCCTTCTGTGGCCTAACTTTGTATTCGGCGGCGCGACGTGCGCCGGCGAATCCCGTTCGCCCCACCGCCCGCGCCGCATATCACGGATACGCGGCGCCTGTACGCCGGCCGTAACCACCGGCCGGGCCTGGACCCCGGGCGGGATCGCCCGCCCGGGCGCCCGTATTAGCCGGCGCCCGTCAGCAGCCTAACCGGGGCCGGGCCGGGCGGCAAGCCCCGGGCGGCCGGGCCGTCGAGCGGACTTCGCACCCCCCGCCCGCCGCGGTTGAGGGCGTGGCAGTAGATCATCGTCGTGCTCACGTCGTCGTGCCCGAGCAGCTCCTGCACCGTCCGGATGTCGTACCCGTCCTCCAGCAGGTGGGTGGCGAACGCGTGCCGGAACGTGTGCGGGGTGGCGTGCTTGGCCACCCCGGCCCGCCCGACGGCCGCCTTGACCGCCCGCTGGATGACCGACTCGTGCTGGTGGTGCCGCTTCTCGGCCCCGTCCCGGGGGTCGACGCACCGGCCGGACGCCGGAAATATGTACTGCCACCCCCACTCCCGGTCGGCCCCCGGGTACTTGCGGGCCAAGGCGTGCGGCAGCGACACCCGCCCGCACCCGGCCGCCAGGTCGGCCGCGTGGGCCGCCCGGGCCCGCCCGAGCTGGGCCCGCAGGGGGTCGGCCAGGGCGGCCGGGAGGACGGTCACCCGGTCCTTCCACCCCTTCCCGTCCCGGACCGTCAGCTCCCCCCGGTCGAGGTCCACGTCCCGGACCCGGGCGGCCAGGGCCTCGACCACCCGCAGCCCGGCCCCGTAGAGCAGGGCCGACACCAGCCACGGGACGCCGTCGAGCTCGGCCAGCACCCGGCCGACCTCGGCCCGCGACAGGACGACCGGCAGGCGGTGGGGCCGCTTGGCCCGGACGACCGCCAGGTGGTCGAGGGGGCGGCCGAGGACCGGGCCGTAGAGGAACAGGAGGGCCGCCAGGGCCTGGTTCTGGGTGCTGGCCGCGACGTGCCGGGCGACCGCCAGCTGGGTGAGGAAGGCGTTCACCTCGGGTTCGCCCATCGTGTCCGGGTGGCGGATGCCGTGGAAGCGGATGAACCGCTCGGCCCACCCGGCGTAGGCGTCGGCCGTCCGGGGGGAGAGGTTCCGGACCCGGCAGGCGTCGCGGAGGCGGTCGAGGAGCTTCGGCGGGCGGGGCGGTTCGGCGGGGGTCATGGCGGATCCGGTCCGGGGTACAGGGACACCCCCGGATAGGGCCGCCCGCCCCGCCGCGTGTGACACGATTCGGCCCCGCCCCGCCTCGCCGCCCGCCCCGCCGGTCGGCCCGGGCGAGCCGCCGCTGCTCAAGCTGGCGCACCTCCGGGGCGAACCCGAGCCGGGCGACCGACCCGGCCCGCGGGTCGGGGGCGGCCGTGCGGGGCCGCCCGCCGGGGGGCGGCGTACCCCCGGCCCCGATGGGGGTGCCGTACCGGCCCTGTTCGCGGCCGGGTTTGTGGCGTGTGGGGCTGCCAAGTTAGTGTGTCATAACCGCACGCAGGGCGACCCGGCGGCCACACCGGACGCAGGCGAACGACTTGCGGGAGCACGCCCAGACCGTGGGGCGGCCGCACGCCGGGCACGGGGCCGGGCACGGCGGCCGCCAGCACGCCCACCCGCACCCGCGGCCGCAGTACCAGAACCGCGTGAAGGGGCTCCCGGTCCGGACGCCCACGGCGTCCGGGGCCTCGCAGTTCGGGCAGGTCTTGGTGGTCGGGACCGGGGGCTTGGACCGCGGGACCCGGCCGGGGTAGCGGATGCGGACCACGGGAGCTCTCCGACTCGGGAGCGGGGTTTGGTAGACGTCGACACACCGGAACGCGCGGCTCACGGGGTTGCTGCCCGCACCATCGCCAGGATGCCGGCCTTGATCGGTTCGGGCAGCGTCGGCCACGCGGCCACGAGCGCGGCCAGGCCGCCGTCGGGGGTACCCCCTTCGCTTTGTTGGTCACTACACCCGGCACTGCACCCGGCGGGGAGGTTGTGCGGAAGTGCTTTGTTCACAGAGGTTTGTAGATCAGAAGGCGGGGACTGAAAATCGCTAGGTCCCCGGTTCAACCCCGGGACTGCCCACTCGAACAAGTTCTGTCAGCCGAAGCACTTACGCTTACCCCCGGGCGTTCCGGGGAGACGGCGAGGACCCTGGTTTCGCGGTAGTACTACCGCAAAACGAAAGGGTGTCGGCTATGCTCCGTCCGTGAAGCCCCGTCCTCAAGTACCGCCGCCACAAGCCGACCGGCCAGGCCGTCGCCTCCGTCCCCACCCCTGGCGGCGGCCGGACGGACGTTTACCTCGGGCTTCACAACTCCCCCGCCTCGTAAGGAGGCTTACGCCCGCCTCGTGGCCGAAATCCGGGCGTCCCCGGGCCGTGGTGCCGTCCCCGCTGACCGCCCGCGACCCGAGCGTGAACGAAGTCCTGCTGGCGTTCGTCCGCCACGCCGACACTCGTTACCGCGACCCGGACGGCAAGCCCACCCGCGAACTCGGCGAGTACCCGCCAGTGCGTGAAGTGCGTCCGCGAACTCTACGGCACCACCCCGGCGAAGGACTTCGGCCCCGTCGCCCTCAAGGCCGTCCGCGGCACCCTGGTCGCCGCCGGGTTCTGCCGCAAGCTCGTCAACCGCCGCGTCGGCCGCGTCCGCCGGATGTTCAAGTGGGCCGTCGCCGAGGAGTAGGTGCCGCCGGCCGTCGCGGCGCTCCCCGGCCTGCAGGCCGGCCGCTCGGGCGTGCGGGAGTCGGCCCCCGTCCTCCCCGTCGCCGCCGACGTTGTGGCCGCCAGGCACTAATCTCGACTTGTGTAGTTCATGGGGCCGGGGCCAAACCGGATCGCAAGTGGTCCTGCACTTGCCGAGGGAGTTCCGCGATGGCCCCGTCTACCTCGGCCTCTCGGAAAACTCCTTCGGCCCAAATCCGCCGGCGGACCGCCGTCAGGGCATCGGAGAACGTGACCGCGTCCTTCCCGGGCCAGAACACGGCCCCGGAGCGCTTGGCCGCGGGCAGCGTGTTGTACAGGACAGCGACGAACGCGTACAGGCCGAACAGGCACGGGGCGGCCC
>JANPKP010000154.1:0-10588 GCA_031426095.1 Gemmataceae bacterium | reverse complement strand
TCTTCGACCGCCCGGTCGACCCGGCGGCCCCGGTCACAATCACGTTGCCCAAGGGGGACTAGCCGTGGCCACCGCGACCCCGCTGCCGGACCTCGACACCGACGCCGAGGCGACGACCCGCCGCCAGCCGCCGTACGCGGTGGTGCTGCACAACGACGACGTGAACACCGTCGATTTCGTGGTCGCGGTGATCCGCAAGGTGTTCGGGTTCCCGCTCGAGAAGGCCATCGACCACACGATGGAGGCCCACGAGGAGGGCCGCAGCGTGCTGTGGGTCGGGGCGAGAGAAGTGGCGGAGTTGAAGGCCGACCAGGTCCACTCGTGCGGCCCCGACCCGTCGCAGAAGAAGCGCGGGGCCCAGCCGCTCGGCGTGACCGTCGAGCCGGTGGCGTGACGCGGCCCGATCCGCGGCCGCCGCCGTGACATCCGCCGGGTCACTTCTTCGGCGGCACCGGGGGCGGCCCCGGCGGGCCGCCGGGCTCGGGGCCCTTGGCCGCCTCGAGGGCCTTCACCGCGTCCTCGCTCAGCTTCTTGAAGTACTCCTCCGTCCGGCCGGCCAGGGCCTCCTTGATCGCCGGGATGGCCGGCTTGCCCTTCGGCCCCATCGCCACCAGTGCCTTCACGGCCGCGTCCACCACCCCCGGCTCGCCCGCCCGCAGGGCGTCCTTCACCTTCTCGATCTTCGGGGCGGCGAACTCGCCGAGCATGGCCAGCGCGTTCAGGGCGTGGATTTTGACCGCCGCGTCGGCGCCGGTGGCGACCAGGTTGGCGAGGGCCGTCAGGTTGGCGTCGTTCACCTCGTCCTTGTCGAACCGCATGACGGCCAGCCGGCACCACACCTCGATCTGCTTCTCCTTCTCCCCGTTCACCCCCAGCCGGGCCTTCATGGGGGCGACGTACTTGGCCAGGTTCGGCGTGTCGACCGCCGGCGGGGTGGGGTCGCCGACCTTCCGCGGCTTCCACGGCGGGCCGAGGGCGAGGAGCGTCTGGAAGGCCTCCATCCGGACGGCCGCCGACGCGTCCTTGATCATGGTCAGGGTGAGCACGTTCAAGGCCCGGACGTCCGGCCCCTGGTGCTCGTCCATCCCGACGCGGGCCAGGGCGGCGGCGGTCAGCCGGCGGGTTTCGAACGACCGGTCCTGGATCACGTTCGCGTCGGTCAGGCGGAACAGGACCTGGGGGGCCTTCGGCCCGAACGACGCGAGGACCGGGACGGCGTGCTGGCGGAGGAGGCCGCCGTTGGCCCCGTTCTGCACGATCAGCCCGAGGGCGGCGGCCCCGGCCGGCATGTCGGCGTCGTCGAGCCCGAGCCCCCCGATGGTGTCGATGATCCCGGCCGCCACCGTCGGGTCGCCGCTGAGACCGACCTCGATCTTCAGCCGATCGACCAGGGCCTTGCCGGCCGCCTTGCGGGCGTCCGGGCCGAACGCCGGGATCGTCTGGACGGCCGACAGCCGGGCCGTCGGGTCGGGGTGGGTGAAGTCTTTGACGTAGGAGGCCACGTCCCGCCCGCCGATCTGCGTCGGCCAGTCGATGGTGGTCTTCGACTTGCTCATGTCGTCCTTGCCGCCGGGCGGGGGCACCGGGCCGGCCCCGGGCGGGGCCTGGGCGGCGGCGGCGGCGGCGATCGCCCCCCCGAGGAGGGCGGCGAGGAGGCGGTGGGGCGGCATGCGCGAAACCCTTTAGGGGCCAACCGGCGGCAACGGCCAGCATACCATCCGCCCCGGCCGACGCAACGGCGGCCGCTCGGACCGGGGCGGGACGCGGACCGGGGGCCGCACCACCCCTGACGCGGCCGGCGGCCCGACTTGCGCCGGGCGTGACACCCGGCCGTCACGCCGCCCCGGTTTTCCCGGAACGCTCACGCCTTCACGCAACGCTCACGCCCCGCACGTCCCGGTGAGCTTGCATCCGCGGCCGCCCGCAAATAAGTTAACGGTTTGTCCCGTGGGTCGGCCCTCCCCGCCCCTGCGTTCGTGCCTCCCCGTTCCCGAAGGTTCCGCCCCCGATGGCCAGCCTGCTCCAAATCGCGAAAGCCTCCAAGCACTACGGCGACCAGGTCCTCCTCGACGAGGCCGACGCCACCCTCAGCGAGAACGTCAAGTACGGGTTCGTCGGCCGCAACGGGGCCGGCAAGAGCACCCTCCTCCGCATCCTCCTCGGCGAGGAGGAGCTCGACAGCGGCGAGGTCATCCGCCACCGCAGCCTCCGCCTCGGGTACCTCCGCCAGCACGACCCGTTCCTGCCCGGCGAGACGGCCCTCGACTACCTCATGCGGGACAGCGGCCAGCCCGACTGGAAGTGCGGCGAGGTCGCCGGCGAGTTCGAGGTCAAGGGGGCGTACCTCAACGGCCCCGTGGCCAGCCTCTCCGGCGGCTGGCAGACGCGGCTCAAGCTCGCCGCCCTGCTGCTCCACGAGCCGAACCTCCTGATGCTCGACGAGCCGACGAACTTCCTCGACCTGCGGACGCAAATCCTCCTCGAACACTTCCTCCAGAACCACCGCGGGGCGTGCCTCATCGTCTCCCACGACCGGGCCTTCCTCGGGGCCACCTGCACCCACACGCTCGACCTGTCGCGGGGCAAGCTCACGTCCTTCCCCGGCAAGGTGGACGCGTACCTGGAGTTCCAGAAGGAGCGGCGGGTGCAGGAGGAGCGGTCGAACGACGCCATCCTGGCCAAGCGGAAGCACCTCGAAGAGTTCATCGCCCGCAACAAGGCCCGGGCCAGCACGGCGGCGCTCGCCCAGTCGAAGGCCAAGCAGCTCGAAAAGCTGGAGCTGACGACCATCGTCGGCGACGAGCCGACGGCCAACATCCGCCCGCCGCGGGTCGAGCCCCGCAAGGGCGTCGCCCTCCGCTGCAAGGGCCTGGCCATCGGCTACCCGGACCGCCAGATCGCGTCCGAAGTGGAACTCGAAATCGACCACGGCTCGCGGGCCGCCATCGTCGGCGACAACGGCCAGGGGAAGACGACCTTCCTCCGCACGCTGGTCGACTCGCTGAAGCCGATCGCCGGCGAGGTCCGCTGGGGGCACGGGTGCAACGTCGGGGTGTACGCCCAGCACGTCTACACCAGCCTGCCGGAGAAGGACACGGTGGTCGATTACCTCCGGCGGAAGGCGGTGGGCGGGGTGAAGGAGCAGGAAATCCTCGGCACCGCGGGGGCGTTCCTGTTCCGCGGGTCGCACGTCAACAAGCCGGTGTCGGTCCTCTCCGGCGGCGAGCGGGCCCGCCTCTGCCTCGCCGGCCTCATGCTCAGCAAGCACAACATCCTGATCCTCGACGAGCCGGGCAACCACCTCGACGTGGACACGGTCGAGTCGCTGATGGAGGCGCTGACGACCTACGAGGGGACGGTGATCTTCACGAGCCACGACCGGCACTTCACGGGGCGGGTGGCGACGGGGGTGATCGAGGTCCGCGACGGCCGGGTGACGACGTACAGCGGCAAGTACGAGAACTACCTGTACCGGGTCAACAAGGAGATCGAGGAGGGCGAGCGGGAGCTGGCCGCGACCAAGACGAAGCTCCCCGCGGAGGTGGCGAAGCCGGCCAAGCACGCCCCCCGCCCGGCCCGGGACGAGCGTGCGGTGAAGAAGGAGATCAAGACGCTGGAGAAGACGATCGCCCAGCTCGACGGCCAGCGCCGCGAGCTGAGCGCGAAGCTGATGGAGACGTCGAACTCGGCCGAGGCGATGCGGCTGCACAACGAGGTCGCCGCGCTCACGGAGCAGCTCACCCCGGCCGAGGAACGCTGGCTCGAACTGCAAGACGAACTCGGCGGGGCGGCGTGAAGTCTTCGGGACGCCGCCCCGGGGATTCCCTTTCGTCCTTGCGTCGGCCCGCCCGTCCGGTTAACGTCACGGTTAGCCGGATGGCCTCCCTTCGGACCTGACCCCCCCCCGCCTCGGGGCCGTCACCCCACCCACCCGTCCCGCCGTCCCGTCGAGTCCCCGCCACCGGCGGGGGTGCGGGGTGCCGATCCGCCACGGAGGACGGGCCATGACCCCGCACGACGCCCCCACCGCCTCGCCCGACGAACTGGCCCAGCGGTTCGACCTGCTGGCGGCCGACGCCACCGAATACGCCCTGTTCCTGACCGACGTGGACGGCAAGCTCGTCTGCTGGAACCTCGGGGCCGAGCGGCTCTTCGGTTACCGCACCGACGAGGCCGTGGGCCAGCACTTCTCCCGCTTCTTCTCCCCCGAGGACGTGCGGAGCGGCCAGCCCGAGTACGAGTTGAAAAAGGCCCGCGAGGACGGCCGGGTGGACGGCATCCGCTGGCAGGTCCGCAAGGACGGGTCGCGGTTCTGGTGCAAGGCCACCGTCACCGCCCTTTACAACGAGACGAAGCAGGTCACGTCCTTCGCCCGGGTCATGCACGACCTGACGGCCGGCCAAGAGCAGGACGCCCAGAAGCTCCGGGCCGACGACCTGGCCGCGGCCAACCGGGGGAAGGAGGAGTTCATGGCCATGCTCTCCCACGAACTCCGCAACCCCCTCTCGCCCATCCTCAACGCCCTCGGCATCCTCCAGCGGATGCGGACCAACGACCCCATCATCCAGCAGGCCAGCGGCATCATCGGCCGGCAGGTCAAGCAGATGGTCCGCCTGGTGGACGACCTGCTCGACATCAGCCGCATCACCAAGGGCAAGCTGCGGCTGACCAAGGAGCGGGTGGACCTGCGGGCCGTGATGAACCACGCGGCCGACGCCGCCCGCCCGCTGCTCGACGCCCGCCGGCACGAGTTCTCCCTGCTCCTGCCGACCGAGCCGCTGTGGGTGGAAGGCGACGCCGGCCGGCTCGAACAGATCGGCGTCAACCTCCTGACGAACGCGGCCAAGTACACCGACACCGGCGGCCTCGTCCGCATGACGGTGGCCCGCGACGGGGACGACGCCGTGGTCCGGGTGCTGGACAACGGCGTCGGCATCCCGCCGGAGGTGCTCCCGCGCATCTTCGACCTGTTCACCCAGGTCGACACGTCCCTGAGCCGGTCGCACGGCGGGCTGGGGATCGGGCTGGCCCTGGTCCGCACCCTCGTCGAAATGCACGGCGGGCGGGTGACGGCGAGCAGCGGCGGGCTGGGGAAGGGGAGCGAGTTCGCGGTGAAGGTGCCCGTCCTGGAGAACGGGGCCGGTGTCGAGCTGACGACCAGCCTGGAGCCGGGCGTGCGGGCCGGGCAGCCGCTGCGGGTGCTGGTGGTGGAGGACAACATCGACGGCGGGGACAGCCTGAGCATGCTCCTGCGGCTCTACGGCCACGAGGTGCTGCTGGCCCGGACCGGGCCGAGCGCCCTGGAGCTGGCCGGCAAGTTCCACCCCGTCCTCGCCCTGATCGACATCGGGCTGCCGGGCATGGACGGGTACGAGGTGGCCCGCCACCTGCGGGCCGACCCGCAGATGGCGAAGGTGACGCTGTGCGCCCTGACCGGGTACACGCCGAGCGAGGCCGACCGCCGGCGGCCCCAGCAGGCCGGGTTCGACCACCACTTCGTCAAGCCGGTG
The DNA here is from genome assembly GCA_031426095.1 of Gemmataceae bacterium. Lineage (GTDB taxonomy): Bacteria > Planctomycetota > Planctomycetia > Gemmatales > Gemmataceae > JANPKP01. Next base: position 5,078 of record JANPKP010000154.1, on the reverse strand, counting down.
CCGCTGGAAACCCTCCTGGAGCTGCTCAAATCGTTGGGCTGAGGCGGGCGGCCGTTCGGACCACGGCCGGCCGCGTAGACACAAATGACAAACCGATCTTGATGGGCGCACCGGACCGCCCCCCGCCATAAAATGGCCCGTAGTCATCCGACGGCGGCCCCGCGACCAAGGCCGTTCCCCGCGGGCGGCGATCCGCCCGGTTCCCCACGATGCGGTCCCGATGCCCTCGCCCCCCCCGCCGCCCGAAGTCGTCCGCGACGCCCCCGGCCGCGAGCACGACAACCAGACCCTCCGCGACGAGCGGTTCCGCCTGCTCGTCCAGGGGGTCACCGACTACGCCATCTTCATGCTCGACCCCGGCGGCCGGGTCGTCTGCTGGAACACCGGGGCCGAGAAGGTGTTCGGGTACCCCGACGGGGACGCCGTCGGCCACCCGTACGCCATGTTCTTCACCCCGGAGGACGTGGCCGCCGGGGAGCCGGACCGCGAACTGCGGGCGGCGACCCTCGACGGCCGGTTCGAGACCGAGTGCCAGCAGGTCCGCAAGGACGGGACGCGGTTCGTGGCGAACGTGGTGATCGCCGCCGTCCGGGAGGACGGCACCCGGAAGCTGATCGGGTACTCGCAGATCACCCGCGACATCTCGGAGCGGCGGCGGCTCGAAGAGCAGGTCCGACAGTCCCAGAAGATGGAGGCCGTGGCCGGCCTCGCCGCCGGCGTGGCCCACGACTTCAACAACCTCCTGACCGTCATCAACGGGTACGGCGAACTCCTCCTCGGCCACCCCCGCCTGCCCGCCGAGGTCCGGGAGCCGGTCCGCCTGATCGCCCACGCCGGCGGGCGGGCGGCAATCCTCACCCGCAAGCTCCTGGCCCTCGGCCGTAAGCAGATGCTCGCCCCGAAGGTCCTCGACCTGAACGCCCTGCTCGCCGAGTTCGACCCCCTCCTCCGCCGCCTCGTCGGGGCCGGCGTGGGTGTCGTCGTCGCGCCGGCCGACGGCCTCCGGCCGGTGGAGGCCGACCCCGTGCAGGTCGAGCAAATCCTCATCAACCTGGCCGTCAACGCCCGGGACGCCATGCCCCGCGGCGGGCGGTTCACCGTGCGGACGGCGAACGTCGAGCTGGGCGGGCCGGGGACGGCCGGGCACCCGAACGTGCGGCCCGGCGAGTACGTCCTCCTGTCGGCGGCCGACACCGGGGTGGGGATGGCCGAGGCGACCCGGGCCCGGGTGTTCGAGCCGTTCTTCACCACCAAGCCGTTCGGCCTGGGGACCGGGCTCGGGCTGTCGATCGTGTACGGCGTCGTCCAGCAGAGCGGCGGGCACGTCGAGGTGGCGAGCCGGCCGGGGGCGGGGGCGACGTTCTCGGTCTACCTCCCGGCGGCCGACGCCCCCCGGCCGAAGGGGCGGCCGGCCCCGGCCCCGGTCGAGCCGGCGGGCGGCGGCGAGACGATCCTGCTCGTGGAGGACGAGCCGGCGATCCGCGAACTGGGCCGGATGGTGTTCGAGCGGGCCGGGTACGCGGTGCTGACGGCGGCCGACGGCCGGGCGGCCCTGGCCCTCGCGGCCGCCCACCCGGGGCCGATCCACCTGCTGGTGACGGACGTGGTAATGCCGAACATGGGCGGCCTGGAGTTGGCGGCCGAACTCCGGCTCGAGCGGGGGGACCTGAAGGTGCTCTACGTCTCGGGGTTCAGCGAGGCGGCGGTGGCCCACCAGGGGGCGTTCGCCGGCCCGGTCCCGTTCCTCCAGAAGCCGTTCAGCCCCCGCGCCCTGGCCCAGAAGGCCCGCCAGACGCTCGACGGGTGAGTCCCGGAACACGTCTCCCGCAACTGGCATTGGCAGCCGCCGGCCCGCGTGCGATTTTGCCTCGCCCCCGACGGGACGCCCCCGCCCCCACGCCACGCCCTTCGCGGCGTCGCCGGGCGTGTGCCCGCCGGGCGGTGCCGCCGCCGCAGTGGCGGCGGGTCGCGTTTCGTCCGTGCCCGGGAGTGTGCCATGAAGTCGTTCGTCGTGTCCGGTTTCGTCGCGGTGCTGGTTGCGGGGTCGGCCGCGGGCCAGGAGGCCCCGAAGCCGCCCGCCCCGACGAAGGAACACCTCTGGCTCCAGCAGCTCGCCGGCGAGTGGGAGACCAAGGCCGAGATGGTCATGGGGCCGGGCCAGCCGGCGGTCAAGTCGAAGGGGACCGAGACCACCCGCGTCGTCGGCCCGTTCTGGGTCGTCGGCGAGCACAAGGGCGACGTCATGGGTGCCCCGTTCACCGGCCTCATGACGGTCGGGTTCGACCCCGCCAAGGGCAAGTACGTCGGCACCTGGGTCTGCTCGATGTGCGACGCGATGTGCCACTACGAGGGCACCGTGGACGCGGCCGGCAAGGTGCTGACGCTGGAGACGACGGCCCCCAGCCCGGCCGACCCGTCCAAGCTGGTGAAGATGAAGGACGTACTCGAAGTGAAGGACAAGGACCACCGGGTGATGACCTCGGTGATGCTCGGCGACGACGGCAAGTGGGTGCCGTTCATGACCCTGACGGCGACGCGGAAGAAGTGAGCCCACTCTCGAAAGCCCACCCGCGGCCGCGGGTGGGCTCCGTCCGTTTCACGCTTCCGCTTGCCAAACCCCGTCCGCACGGCCCGATTCCGGCAACGCTCTCGCTCGACCGCCCACCCCGGGAGCGGAGTGCGGAAGTGCCCACCGCCGAGCGGGATGGGGCAATCGTGACGTCGCAAGGGCGGTAAAAAGCGGGAGCGCCCGGTCAGCCGGCGGCGGCGGGCTTGGCGGCCGACTCGGCGACCACGAAGGTGAGCTTGCGGGTGCAGAGGAGGAGCTGGTCGCCGGACTGGAGGCGGGTCGGGCCGCTGAGCTTCGCCCCGTTGAGCAGGGTGCCGTTCTTCGAGGCCACGTCGTGCAGCTCGCACCGGAAGTCGCTGTGGACGACCACCGCACAGTGCCGGCGGCTGACGCAGTCGTCGCGGATCACCACGTCGTTGTCCGGGAGGCGGCCGACGCTGTTCATGCCCAGGTGGAGCGGGTAGACGTTCGCGCCGTCCTTCAGGTAGGCCGTCAGGGGCAGGCCGCCGAGGTGCGGGAAGTGGTCGGGCGGGGCGTCGAGGGTGGCCCCGTCGAGGCGGTCGTCCGGGCCGAGGAGGCGGGCGTCGCCGGCCAGGGTGCCGAGCCCGCAGGCCCCGCGCAGCACGTCGCGGGCGGCGCGGAACTGGTCCCGCCGCGGCTGCCCTTCGAGGTGGATGCTCAACAACCGGGGGTCCGACATGGGCACCTCCGGGGCACGGGAGTGCCCGGGGAGCGGAGCCGACCGACGCCGCGGGGCGTCCCCACCGCCAGTTTCGACCCTTCCCGCGCCGCCGTCAAGGCGGTCGCGACCGGATCGACCGGCCGGGCGGAATGCGCGCCGGCCTCACAAGAAGTATTGGCTGTAACCGGCCGCCGGGGCAAATAAAAGGGGGAATTTGGGTCGGCCGCCGGGGTTAAATGCCGGACGCGGCCGAAATGTCGAGGATTTTGAAGCGGATCGTGCCCCGCGGGACGGCGATCTCGACCGTCTCCCCCTTCTTCTTGCCCATCAACCCCTGGCCGATCGGGCTGCCGGTGAGGATGCGGCCATTGTCCGGGTTCTCCTGCCCGGGGCCGACCAGCTCGAACTCCTCCTCCTCGTCCAGGTCCACGTCCAGGACCTTGACCTTGGCCCCGAACGCGACCACGTCCTTCGGCAGGGTCGAGCGGTCGATGATGAAGGCCCGGGCGAGTTCGTCGCCGAGCTGGTTGATGCGGGCCTGGAGGATGCCCTGGTCCTCGCGGGCGGCGTGGTACTCGGCGTTCTCGCTCAGGTCGCCGAGTTCCCGGGCGGTGGCGACCCGCTTGGTGATCTCGATCATCTCCTGGTTGCGCATGTGGTCGAGCTTCGCCTTCCGCTCGTCGTACCCTTCCCGGGTCATCGGGACGCGGTCGTCTGCCATGGCCGGACGCTCCTGGGCGACTCCCGGGTTGGGGCCGCGTCTTCGAGGGGCCGGGCGGCGGGAAGGATTCCCGCATTCGGTCGCCGGCCGGGCTACCGCGAACGCAAAAAACCGCCCGGCGGCCGCACGGGGCGGGGCCGCCGGGGTCGGGGTTGGGACCATTATAGGTCGTCCGGGACGCCGCGGAGAATGACGCGGCGAAAAGGCCGGTCGGGCACCGGCCAGCCGTGGACCGTCCACTCGTCCTGCCGCACCCGCTCGGGCCGGTCGAACTTCATCACCCGGTCCAGGCACGCCTGCTCGGCGGCCGTCAGCTTGCGGGTCGCCGGGAAGCGGTTCCCCTTCCGCAGCGCCACCACCCCGTCGTCGGCGATGGCGATCACGCACGGGTCGTCGAGGTCCAATAACCGTTGCGCCACGACCTCCACCGTCGCCGTGCGGAACCGCTCCTTGAGGGCCAGCACGTCGAACCCGCACGCCCGGAGTTCGGCCCGCAGGAGCCTCGTGGGCACGAGCAGCCGGTGGACGAGCAGCGAGCGGACGTGCGTGGCCAGCGCCTTGTTCTCGCTCCCGGGCGGGACGCCGATTTTGCGCAGCACGTCGTCGATCAGCGAGCGGGCGATTCCGAGGGCGGCGGCCTCCTGCTGCTGCTCGTCGGTCATGTCGTGGGCGAGCACGATGCCGCCGCCGGCCGGCCGCTTCGTCCGGCCCCGTACCGGCCGGCCGCGTTCGTCCTCCTCCGGCTCCGCGTAGTCGACAGGGATGCCGAGGTGGTCGGCGGCGATACCGAGGCAATCGACCGGCGGCTCCTCGACCCCGGCCCGCTCCAGCAGGCCGGCGAGCAGCCGGTCGACGGCGTCGATCAGGTCTTCCTGCGTGAAGTCCATGCGTGTTAGCGAACCACAAACGGGGCGGTGGGGGAAGGTCGGCAGATCGGCGCGGAGAGCCAGAGGCGGAGTATCTATCACTACAGCGCGGGTTTAGGGCACACAGGCATTCCGCCGCTTCTTATGCGACTTGGCGGCCTGGGCGTTCCGCCGCTGCTGGTACACGATCACCTCGCTCGTGTGCCGGATCACCCCGACGCCGCGCCGCCGGCGGAGCAG
>JANPKP010000153.1:0-10656 GCA_031426095.1 Gemmataceae bacterium | reverse complement strand
CGGTCGTGGTCCCGTCCGCCCGGACGACGAACGTGACCGGCGGCACGTCGCACTTCGGCAGGTTCTTGCCGCCGGCCGCGGCGGCCACCGCCTTCCAGCTCCCCTCGAAAACCTTCAACTCCTTCTTCAGGGCCGCGTCGTCGCCCGCGGCCGCGGCCGCCGGGATCGCCAACACGGCCGCGTACAAGAACCGCGTCATCGCCCCTCCCCAGTCGAGTGGTGTGTGGTCGAGCCGCGGCCGCCCGCCCCCGCGTGCGTCACGCTTACGGGCCGGACGCCGGTGTAATCGCGCCGAAGGGCGGGACACGTGGGCGCCGCTCACGGCCGGCCGGGCGGAGCGACCGCGAACCGCTCGAGCATGGCCGCCGCCCGCTCCGTCAGGGCCGCCCCCGTCGCGCCGCCCGCCCACGCCTTCAGCAGCGCCTCGGCTTCCGGACCGCCGACCCAACCCACCACCCGCACGGCCCGCTGGCGACGGAGGTGCTCGGGCGTTACGGTCTGGAACCCGTTCAGGATCTCGCCGACGCGGCGACGGGCCTCCGGCGGAAGCGTCGTCGTCTGACAGTCCTGCAGGGCGAGCTTCACCGCATCGCCGTGCCCGGCGAGGCCGCGCGACGCGGCCTGGCGAGCCCGGAAGTCGGGGCTGTCGAGGTCGGCGATCAGGGCCCGGACGCGGGCCGCGTCGCACGCCGGCACGGGTTTGATCCGTTCGGCCAGGAAGCGGGCCGCCGCCGGCTCGCCCAGGAACCGCCCCGCGGCGCGGAACGCCTCCCCGCCGTCCCGGCTGGCGAGCCCGACCCAGGCGGCCTCGAGGGGGCCGGCCGTGTCCCTCGGCGGTCGGACGGTCCAGGCCAGCACCGTCGTGTCCACGCCCCCCGAGAGCAACCGGCCGTCGGGCGAGAACGTCAGCGCCGTTGCCCGGTCGCGGTGACCCGGGAACTCGGTCACCGGCGTCCAGGTCGCCACCTCCCAGAGGCGGATCCCCCCCTCGGGGATCGCGGTCGCGAGGTGTAGCCCGTCGCGGGAGAACGCGACCGCCCCGGCCCCGATCGGCAGCCCCTCGGGAAGGGCGGCGACCCGGGTGCCGCCGGCTACCTCCCAGACGAAGACCTGGTTGACCGACCGGGCCGGCGAGTCCATCCGGTTCGCGTCCGACGCCCTCTCGCCCGCCGTGACGAGGAACCGCCCGTCGGGCGAAAACGCCATGTCGAGCACGTAGTGCAGGTGCCCGTCGAGCACGTGTCGTTCCTTCCCCGTGGCCACGTCCCACAGCCGGACGAGGTGCGGACCGAAGCGTCGAAACCCGCCGCCGCCGGTTTCGTTTTGGTCGTACGCCACGGCCAGGGTCTTGCCGTCGGGCGAAAGCATCGTCCGCCGTACGGAATTGTGTTGGGCCTTCTGGACCTCCGGCACGGCGAGGAAACTGCGCTCCTCCCGCCCGGTTTCGGCGTTCCAGACCCGCACCACGCCGTCCACGTGGTCGACGGTGGCGAGCCTCTTACCGTCGTCGAGGAACGCCAGATCGTGGGCGTCCCCCTGGAACCCGGGGAACCGGTCCTCGAGCCGGTCGGCGGCGACGTCGTAGAGCTGGATCCGCGTGCCCTCCCATCGCACGCCGGGGGATTGCGGGCGGGTGAACGCGATGCCCGCGTCCGCCGCCGGCCACACGAGGTATCGGCCGTCCGGGCTCATCGCCAGGCCCCGCTGCCAGGCGGCCTTGATCGCGCGGAGGTGCGTCCCGTCGGTGCCGTCCCAGACGTGGGCGTCGCCGTTCTGCCCGCGGGTGACCACCCGCCGGCCGTCGGCGGTGGCGAGGACCTGTTCGACGATGCTGTCCCCGGCCGCCGCGGGCGTCAGCGGCTTCCCGCTCGCCGCGTCCCAGCGGTAGATGGCCCCCTTGACGGCCCCCGTCAGCGTCCGCCCGCCGTCGGTGAACCGGATCCCGACCGCCCGCTCCGGGATGCGGAGCCGTTCCTTCCCCGTGGCGGGGTCGTACAGGCGGATTGAGTCCCCGGCGGCCGCCACCGTCGTGCCGTGGGCGTGAAGGCCACGGCGTTGATCCGGTACCCGTCTTTCGGGCAGGCGAACCTCTCCTTGCCCGAGCCCGCGTCCACGACCCGGAGCCTGGCGTCGTCGCCCCCGCACGCGAGGGCCGTCGCGTCCGGGGAGAAGGCCAGGCACCGGTCGTACCCGCCCGGCCCGTGCCAGAGACGGCGGAGTTCCCGCCCGGTTTGGACCGCCCAGAGCCGCGTGAACGGCCGCCGCCCGTCCTCCTCGTTCGCCCCGGTGGCCAAGACCTTCCCGTCAGGGGAGAAGGTCAGGGCGAAGACCGTCCCGCCGTGGACGAAGTCGCGGACCGGCTCGCCGCTGTCGGCGTTGACCAGGTGAACCGTCTCCCCCCGCGAGGTGGCGGCGACCGCCCGACCGTCCGGCGTGAACGCTAGCATCTCGTTGACGTTGCGGGCACCCGCCGGGGGCGACAACGCCACACTCCGGATCTCCCGCCCGGTCGTGGCGTCACGCAGGCACAGCCGCAACTCGCCCGCGTCCTGCTTGGTCGCGATCGTCCGGCCGTCGGGCGAGATCGCGACGGCCTCAATGTGGGACCGGTGTCGGTCGTCCCGGTCCAGGGAGTACCTCGGGAGACCGGACGCGAGGTCGAAGACGCGGGCCGACCCCAGCCAGTGAGAGCCGTTGGCGACGACCGCGGTCGTCCCGTCGGCCGATACGGCCATGGCGGTGATGGGCACGCCGAGCCGGAACCGGGACGTGCCGAAGCGGAGCGCACTGCCGGCCGGCAGCGGGTCGTCGTGCGGCACGGCCACTCCCCCCGCGGCGGGCTTGGTGTCGGGATTTCCTCCCCCGGCGGGTCCGGGCGGGTCGGCCCGACCCGCGGCCGCGTAGAGGCCCATCGCCACGGCGGCGGCGGCGGCGACCGCGAGGGCGGACTTCACGGCAAGGCCTTCCGAGGCCATCGCGGACCCGAGCACGAGGGCCGACACCTTCGGGGGCGCGGCCTTGGCGGTCAGCAGGTCGAGGACCGACACGACGAGGGGTCTGCCGAAGGCCGCTTGCAACGAGTCGGGGCTCGCGACCGCGAGGGCGAGTCCGACGGCCGCGAGCCCCCGGCGCTCCAGTCGCGTGCGGAGGAGGTCGCGGCCCTCCCCCAGCCGCCGCTTGAGCGTCCCGAGCGACCAGCCGAGCCGGACGGCCGCCTCGTCGCGGGTCAGCCCGGACAGGTAGCACAGCACCAGCGGGGCCCGCAACCGCTCGGGCAGGCGGTGCAACTCCTCGTCGAGGGCCTGGCGGACTTCCCGCCAGGCGAGGTCGGCCGCCGGGTCGGCCGACCCGCCCCGCCCGGGCGGCGGACCGGGGAACGGGGTGGGTCGGTTCGTTCGCAAGCGGGCGGCGACCCGAAGGGTGGTCTGGTGGAGCCACGCCGGGAGGGTGCGCCCCCGCCGGATCGTCCCCGCCAGGCGGGCCAGGCTGAGGAAGACAGCCTGGAACACGTCGTCGGCGTCGTGGGCGTTGCCGGCCGCTCGGCGGGCGGCCCCGAGCACCATGGGGCCGTGGCGGGCGATCAGCAGTTCGAACGCGTCCCGGTCGCGGGACGTGACGAACCGCTCGAGCAGCACGGTGTCGTCCTGCGGCGCGGCCCCGTCGCGGAGGCGGCGGAAGTAGCCCTCGAGGGCGTCGGCGGGCGTGGCGGGCATGAGGCGATTCCCGTCGGGCTTCGATCTCGTCTGTTAAACAAGTACCCGCTGCAGCCGCGGCGGCTCACCTTTTCCTGCTCGACGTGGTGATTGAATCGCCGTCGGGTGCGTGGCTAGCGCTCTTGACCGGTGCTCGTGACTGCCAGATGTCGGGATCCCGCTGCGGTCTGCGAACGGACGACCGCCACGCCGATCACGGTGTAGTGGGCGTGGGTGCAGACGTGGAGTAGGACGTCCAAGCGGCGGAGGCTGAACCGGGCCTGGAGCGCGAGGCTGTACCGGGTGACGGTTCCGGATCGCTTTCTTGCCTCAGCTTACCAGCGCGTCAAATTGCGACCGCAGGACTTGCACCACGACTTGCACCAAAAAACATCCGACATGGCCCCATCGGTGCGTTTCCTTTAGAATGTGGATGATTGGAAGCGGCGGTTTTCCCCCAACAACAGGGTTTTCTGCGTTTGGAACGAGTTGTTCGGGACCACTCGTACCATACCCCCTTGTCCACAGCGAGCGACTCGGAGCAAATCGCTGATGAGCGGTGGAAACTGCTACACCTACCGCTACACCTTAACCGGACACTTGGTGGACAGCTTGCTATCGCACCCTGTAATCCTTTTTAGACACGGCACTTGCGGAGCGAGGCCGTGTCCCGCATTCGTCTCGGCACCGCTTTGCTAAAGCGGCGTGGGGGTAAAACCCCACCGCGGGTTCGAATCCCGCCCTCTCCGCTCTCATTTCTTGTGGCGACTCGCAAGTTCCTCAGCCGCAGTTACTTAAGAAGTGTCGAAGGCCCGAAAAACCCGCCTCCTGGTGCACGACCGATGCACCGGAGGCGGTGCCGTGCGGAAGCCAAGAGCACGAAAGCCCGTCGCGTTTTCGTCGGTAGGGTGAGCCCATAACGGCACCACGGGGCGTGGTGGAGGTCCGCTCCCTCGTCACCGGACGCCCTCCCGTCCCCAGCCGTGTCGTGCCCCGACTCGCGAAGACAACCCCCGGCGGCATCGGTCCGAGCTGGAACAAGTCCGCCGCGGACGCCGGCCCTTTACGGTCAAGTCGGACACTTACGCCACCACCGGGTACGGAGAGGTGGCGAGCCGGCAGGTAAGTGCCAGGTGGGAAAGTCCTGAGTGTCGTTTCGCGACGGCCCTGAGCCCGGACGAAGCGACAGAGGTTCGGGCCGTTGCGGCGGGGGCGCATCTCGCGAAGTGCGGTTTACTCCGTACCGAACGAGGGTATGGTATCAGTATGGGCCGCCTCGCATTGACCCTGTGGTTCACGGTCACGACCCTTCTCGGGTCGGGGGTGTGCTGCTGCTCGTTCGCGTCCTCGCCCCACGCGGCACCGACCGCGTCCGCGGTCGGGCTGCCGGCTCCGACGGGGAACCGGGCCAAGGCGTGCTGCCAGAGGGAAGCCCCGCCCTGCGGCGAGCCCGGCAAGCAGATTCCCGAGCCGGGTCGGCCGGCGAAGTGCCCGTGCGACCACGGTAAGCAAGTGCAGACCCTGTCGCCGGGCGGCCAGACGCACGCGGACCTCGTCGCCCAACTCAAGTGGATCGACGGCCCCGTCGTGGGTCTCCTCGCCCCTTTCGCGTTCGACCCGTCTCCGACCACGTCGGCCTCCGCCGACACCTCCCCGCCCGGCCCCAAGCTCGCTGGCCGCGACCTCCTCGCGGCCTACTCCCTGCTCCGCTGCTGAACCCCCTTCCCGACGCCGTACCGGCGTCCGCCCCGGCCCCCTGGCCGTTTGCGGCGTCGCCACGCCCGCGTCCGAACCCACCCGGGTCGTCGCGTCCCCCGCGGAACGTCCCGGCCCCTCAACACACGTGTTCGTTGGTCATCAACCGCCGGCGTCCGCCGCCGCGCGATCATCCTCTGGAACGGAGGGCCGCCATGGTCCGTCCCCTGCGTCTCGCCGCGTTCGGCGGTGCCCTCGTCGGCACGGCCCTGCTCCTCGTCGGCTGCGCCGACACCGCCACCGCCCCCGCGTCGTCGGCCGGCGACAAACAGCCCGCCGCCCCCGGCACGCCCGCCGCAACGCCGAAGGGGGACGGGGCACACGGCCACAAGCCGACCGCCCACGGCGGGACGGTGGTGCCCGACGCCGGCGACCACGGCCCGCCATCCAAGGTGGCCGACGCCGACGAGCGGGCGCTCTACCTGACCCCCGGCGGCAAGTACACCGAGGGCGACATCAGGGCCAACGGGGCCGTCACCGCCTCGGCGAAGTTCAAGGGGCTCAAAGCCCAGCACGACGTGAAGCCCCAGCCCGGCGATAAGCTCTGCCCGATCTCGATGACCAAGGCCAACCCGAAGTTCTCCTGGGTGATCGGCGGCCAGACCTACGAGTTCTGCTGCCCGCCGTGCGTGGACGAGTTCGTCGCCCTCGCCAAGGAAACGCCGGACGCGGTCCGGCCACCGGAGTCCTACCGCCGGAAGTGAGGCCCCCGTCACCCACTGGAGCGAACCCGATGAGCCGATACCGACTCGCCGCCGCGACCGCCCTCCTTGCCGCCCTGGCGGTTCCGGGGTGCGGTGCGAACAAGGACAAGCCCCGGGCCGCCGCGCCGACCGGGCGGGCCGTGCCCGACGAGGTGGCCGCCGAGCGGGCCAAACTCGACCCCGCAGACCGCGCCCTGGTCGAATCCCAGGAGTGGTGCGTCGCGAATACCGGCGAGCGGCTCGGCTCGATGGGGCCGCCGGTGAAACTCGACGTCAAGGGCCGACCCGTCTTCGTCTGCTGCAAGGGGTGCGGGCGGAAGGCCGAGGCCGGCCCGGACAAGACGCGGGCCCAGGCCGACGAATTGGCGGCGAAAGCCAGGGCCGAAAGGGAAGCCGGGAAGTAGCCCGGCGGACCAGGAGCCGTGGTGCGTACCGTCGTGTGGGTGCCCCGCCCCGGCCCGCCGCCCACGCCCGACGCGCCGGGCACGGTCGGCGGCGCCGGGCCGGCGGCGAAGGTGACCGTCGGGGGGCGTGAAGCCCGGCCGGCGGGCCGCCGGGCGGTTCGAGTCGACCGACCCGTCGGCCGGGGCCGGCTCAAGCGGGGCGGGCGGGTGGGGGTCGTGCCGTTCGTGGTGCGGATCGAGCGACGGGGATGAAATCGCGACGTACCGACCGAAATCACCCTTGACCCTGAAGGTGGCTTCAGGGCTTAGACTGCCGGAGACGCGGGATGAAGTCGTTAACCATCGGGCGGGTCGCCGACGCCGTCGGGGGCGTTGAGAACAACTACCGCCGGCCAAGGGAGGACAGGCAGTAGGCTGCCCCAGACCCGCCACTCGGGGTCATCTTCCGGGCGTCGAGCGGGGTGCGGAACGCCGTCGTCTACGCCACCCCGATCGTGTGCTTCGTCCTGCGGCCGCTGTTCGTCCTGTCCGGGGCAGGGCTGGCCGTTTACCGGTCTGTCGGATCGCTCCGACAGGAACGCGCGGGCTTTACGACGGCCGACACCTTGGGGACAAAGCCCGCGGCTCGGTGTGGCCCCTTCGACGGGCCGGCACTCGCTTACTACACAGAGGTTAGTTTACCTCGAACACGGGAGGTCGATCATGCGTCGGTTCCTGCTCGCCAGCCTGATCTGTTTCGGGATGCTCTCCTTCATCGTCGCCGCCGACACGCCCGGTGAGGAGGCCATCAAGAACGCGATTAAGGTGCTCAAGGAGAAACGGGCTATGGTCAACGACAGGGCCGACCAAGCCCTGCTCGACACGGCCGTCAAGGACCTGGAGGAGCGGCTGGCGCAGGTCGGCAAGGGTGAGGCGGCACCCGAGGCCAAGAAGGACGAGCCGTTTGCGATGCCGAAAGGGTGGGAACTGAAGTTCAACACCGGCAAGACCCGTCCGACCTTCGACCCAAAAACGGGCGTGTTGAAGCTGGCCTACGACTTTTCCGACGCGAAGCAGTTTAAAGATTTCGAGTACGCGGACGAAGTGAAACCGACCGTCCTGAAGGGCGTGCTGACGGTAAAAGGCGGCGACTCGCTCCAGCACCGGGTGAAGTTTGTAACCCTGTCCGTCGCGTGTGAGGTGATGGTCGGTGCGCCGGGCGAGCCGGTGCAGACCAGTGAGGGTTACGCCCTGTTCGTGGGACCCAACGGCCAGCGGCAGACCGTGGTCGATGTCAGGTCTGGTGGTGCGGCCAAGACGTTCATTGCCGGCGGCCCGTTGGGCGTGAACGCGGTCGGCGGGGCGGTCACCATGCCGTTGAAAAACTGGTCGATCAGCGAGACGAAGGTCGGGGTGGTTGCCGGCACCCTGGACCGGAGCGGGAAGAAGACGGACGGCAAGGCAGCGGGCCGGCTCATCTTGACGGCAAGCAACGCGACCAACACCTACCGGAACTTGACCGTCACTGGGGTAATCGACCCCGAATGGGCGAAAGAGTTTTTCGCGGACAAGAAGTAACTCCCCACCGCCGTGCGCCTTGGGCGACGAGGACATGCCCGTCTCACTGACACCGCGAACGGCATTGACTGTCGCCAGCACGCCGGGCGAGACGATACACCCCTTCGCGTTCGCCAACGACGGCTTCCTTGTCGCGGCCTTCGGGTTTGGCTCCAAGAAGAAACTGACCACGCGGTCGTGGTTGACCCTGTACGAAATGCACAACGTCGACGTGGTGCTCAACGGTCACATCCACCGGTACGAACGGTCGTGGCCGGTGCGGGCGGAGAAGGTGGGCAAGACGGGCGTAACGTAGATCAACAAACGTAGATCAACACTGGCGGCGGGGGCTCTTGAGGTCGTGTAGCCGACGCCGGCGATCTTCAAAAACAGGGGCGGATCGACTTCCACTGCTGCTACTTCGCCGTCCACGGGGGGACGTTGGAGGGCAAGGCGTTCGACCAGGAGGGGCAGCCGTTCGACGCGTTCGGGCTGAAGTAGGATTAGGCGAGCTTCGCCTCGATCACCGGGCCGGGAACCGGGGCGGAATGGGGCCCGGGGGCACTCGGAGGGCGGCCAGGGTGTCGGCGGGCGTAACGGGGGCGTGCGAATGGACCGGCGGGCGGACGTGGCGGTGGTCGGCGGCGGGATCGTCGGGCTGGCGTTCGCCTGGGAGGCGGCCCGCCGGGGCAAGTCCGTCGTCCTCTTCGAGCGGGACGGCACGGCGAAGGGGGCGTCGGTCCGCAACTTCGGCATGGTGTGGCCGGTGGGACAGCGGCCCGGCGAGGACTACCGGCGGGCGCTGGTCAGCCGCGGGCGGTGGCTCGAACTGCGAGAGAGAGCCGGGGTGTGGGCGGCCGAGTGCGGGTCGGTCCACGCCGTGTACGAGGCCGACGAGGACGCCGTCCTCCGCGAGTTCGCGGCCGCCGCCCCGGGCCTGGGCGTGGCGTGCGAGTACGTCGAAGCGGCCGACGCGGTAACGCGCTTCCCGGCCCTCCGGCCGGACGGCCTCGAGGGCGTGCTGTACTCGCCGGCCGAGCTGTGCGTCGACCCCCGCCAGGCGGTCGCGGCGCTGCCCGGCTTCCTCCGCGAGGCCCACGGGGTGACGACCCGGTTCGGGGTCGCGGTCACGGCCGTCGACATGCCCCGGGTGCGGACGGCCGGCGGCGAGGCGTGGCACGTCGGCCGCTGCTTCGTGTGCGGCGGGGCCGACTTCGAGACGCTGTTCCCCGACGTGTACGCGGCGGCCGGGGTGGTCCGGTGCAAGCTCCAGATGATGCGGACGGCCCCCCAGCCGGGCGGCTGGCGGCTCGGCCCGCACGTGGCCGGCGGGCTGACCCTGGGCCACTACAAGGGGTTCGAGGGGTGCCCGTCGCTGGCCGCCGTCAAGCGGCGGCACGCGGCCCGGTACCCCGAGCACACCAAGTACGGCGTCCACGTCATGGCGTCGCAGAACCACCTCGGCGAGGTCGTGATCGGCGACTCGCACGAGTACGGGGCGGACGCCCCGCCGTTCGACAGCCCGGCCGTCGACGACCTGATCCTCTCCTACCTCCGCGGGCTGGTCCGCCTGCCCGACTGGACCGTCGCGGCCCGGTGGCACGGGGTGTACGTGAAGCACCCGACGGCGTCGTACGTGACGGCCGAGCCGCAGCCGGGGTGCCACGTGGTCACCGCCCCGGGGGGGGCCGGCATGACGCTGTCGTTCGGCACCGCGGCGGCGTGGTGGGACGCCAACGGGGGGGCCCCGCCGTGACCGCGGAGACCACGCTCAAAAACCTCGAAGCCCTGTCCGCCCAATCCCGCCCGCACCCGGAGGCGTCCGGTGACGACCGCGCGTGAGGTCCGACTGGTCGTCTTCGACTGGGCCGGGACCACCCTCGACTTCGGCTGCCTGGCCCCGTTCGGGGCGTTCGTGGCGGCGTTCGCGGCCCGCGGCGTGGGGGTCAGCCCCGCCGAGGCCCGGGGGCCGATGGGGCTCCACAAGAAGGACCACCTCCGCGAGATGCTCCGGCTCCCGGCCGTGGCGTCCCGCTGGGAAAGCGCCCACGGCCGGGCCTGGACGGAGGCCGACGTGGACGCCCTGTACGCCGACGTGACGCCGGCCCAACTCGCGGCCGTCGAACGGCACGCGGGGCTGATCCCGGGCGTGGTCGAGGCCGTCGCCGCCCTCCGCTCCCGGGGCATCAAGGTGGGCGGAACGACGGGCTACTTCGCGGCCGCCGCCGAGCGCTGCTACGCGGCCGCCGCCCGCCAGGGGTACGCCCCGGACGCGGGCGTGTGCGCCGACGAGGTCCCGGCCGGCCGGCCGGCCCCGTGGATGGTGTTCGAGGTGATGCGGCGGACGGGCGTCTTCCCCCCGGCGGCGGTGGTGAAGGTGGGCGACACGGTGGCCGACATCGAGGAGGGCCGCAACGCCGGCGTATGGAGCGTGGGCGTGACCGACACCGGGAACGAGGTCGGGCTGGGGGTGGCCGCGGGGGCCGCCCGCGCCCACCCCGACCGCGACCCCCGGGGGTCGGCCGCCCCCCGACGCCCGCGCGCCGCCGGGGGGCCCGCGGGGGG
>JANPKP010000152.1:0-12170 GCA_031426095.1 Gemmataceae bacterium | reverse complement strand
CGCCGAACCCGCCGCGGCGCTCGCCGCCGCGATCACCGCCCGGGCCGCGGTCACGGTCGCCGCTTGGGCCGCCGCGGCGGTCACCACGGTCGCCCCCACGGTCGCGGTCGCGGCTCGGGCCGCCCCGGCGGTCGCCCCGATCCCCGCCACGCCCGCCGCGGTCGTTCCGCTCGCCGCGATCCCGGTCGCCGCGGTCGGCGTAGCTCCGGGGGGGGGGGCGGTCCTCGTCGCCCTCGTCGTCGCCACGGCCCTGCCGGACGGCCGGGGCGGCGTACTCCTCGGTCTCTTCCTCGGCGTCCTCGACCACGGCCTCGTCGGAGTTGTCGGGCGGGCCGGCGTCGTCGTCTTCCACGCCGAACTGGGCGAGCGGTTGGGCGTCCTCGTTCGACGCGGCGGTGCTATCGAAGCGGTCGTTCGGGGCGTCCGGGTCGAACCCACCGGCGTCGTCAAAGAACGGCCGGATTTCCGGCTCGTCGTCCCCGGCCGACGTGCGCCGCTCGGCCCCGCCCATGAACTTCGGCTTGTCTTCGCCGTCGCCCTCGGAAGCGTCCTCGGCGTCGGCCTTCTTGCGGCTGCGGCGCGGCTTCGCGGCCTTCGCCTTCGGCTCGGTCGCCGGCTCAGCCTCGGCGGCCGGCTCCTCGGCCTTCGCCTTCGCCTTCCGGGGGGCACGCGGGCGGCGGGCCTTCGGCTCGGCCTCCGCGACTTCCTCGGCGGCCGGCTCCTCGACCACCGCCTCGACCTCGACCGCTTCCGCCGCGACTTCGAACGCCTCGACCTCAACGGCCTCGCTCACCACGGGCGTTTCTTCGGGCGTTTGAGGCTCCTCGTCCCCGACGAGTCCCGCCCCGAAGTCGCCGGCCTCGTCGTCGGGTTCGGCCGGCCGCGTCTCCTCGTACCGCCGGCTCGGCCGCTCGGCCCGTGGCTCCCGCCGGGCCACCGGGGCCGGCGGCGGCTCGACCCCTTCGGCCCCGAAGCCGGGATCATCGAGGAGGTCGGCGGCGAAAGCCTCGGCCTCCTCGTCGGTCGCCGGAACGGGGGCGGCGGCCGCTTCCGGCGGCAACCACGACGTCATCTCCTGCGGCGGGCGGGGGCCACGCTCGCGCCCGCCGTCACGCGGTCCCCGGTCCCGGTCGCCGCGGCCGCCGCGGTCGTTCCGCGGGCCGCGGTCGCGGGGCCGGCCGGCGTCCGCCTCCGGGTCGCGGTCCCGGTCGGGGTCCGGGCCGCCGGTGAACTCCCGCTCCAGTTCGGCCTCGTAGGCGGCCAGGTCGTCCTTCGAGAGGAGGTGCTTGTAGTACGCCGGGGCCACGTCCGAGACGTGCAGGAAGCCGTTGCGGCCGATACCGAAGTCCACGAACGCGGCCTGGATGCCGGCCTCGATGTTGACGATCCGGCCCTTGTAGATGTTCCCGACGTAGGTCTCCTGACTGGCCCGCTCGACGTACAGGTCCTCCATCACCCCGTTCTCGACGATGGCGATGCGGCACTCCTCCGGCTGGGAGACGTTAATCAGCATTTCTTTTTTCATCGGCTCACTTCCCTTGTGGGAATGGGGGCTTGCAGCCCCGTTAGTGGGAGCGGTCGTGCGGGGCGGCGGGCGGCGCCGACTGGCGTCCCGACCCTTCCCCGCGGCGGACCGCGATAAAACAGGACGCCCCCGCAAGCCGGCGGGGGCGTGTCTCCTTACTCCACCACCGGCCCGTTGGGGGAAGCCCCCCAACTGGCGGCGGCGGGTTGGTTCGTGTCGTCGCGGCCGGCGGCCGCCGCGAGGGCGGCCGGCTCCAGCGGCCGCGACTCGGCCGGCCCGGTCGGCGGCCCGTCGGCCGCGTCCCCGGGCGGGGTTTCGTCGTGAATCTCGAGCTTCACACGTTCCAACACGGCCCCGGCGTCGGCCACGTCTTCGAGGCCGAGGAGCCGCACCAGTTCGTCGGCCCGGGCGGTGCCCGTCGGCGTCACCCAGAGGTCGAAGGTAACAGCCCCCTCGTCGACGCGGATCGAGCGTAGGAACGGCCTGATGTTGAGCCGCCGGGGACTCGGCTTCAGCCGCTCGACCCACACCTTCTGCTCCGAGTGAAGGGCGTCGGCCCGCCCCCGCACCACTTCAAACCGCCCGGTCGGCAGCGGCAATCGGTAAGCCATGCGGCGGGGGACGGCGGTCGCCTTCATGGGCACCACCGAGACGCGGTGGAACCGCAGCCCGATGGGGGCCGCGGCGTTGAGCCGGGCCAGGATCGCCTCGGCGTCGTGCGGCTCGGTGAGTTCGAGTTCAACGACTTCGTCGAGCCCGACGACGCCGAGCGGGAGCGAGAGGGCGAACACGAGGCGGGGGGTGGGGTGGAACCCGGCGGTCGATTTGAACGGGACGGCGGCGCGACGAAGCATCCGCTCCAGGCACCGCATGAGGTCGTGGTGGCTGAGCAGGCGCAGGTCGCCGCTTTTGGCGAAGCGGAAGCGGAGCTTGTCTCCGGTCATCCTTCACGGAGCCAGTTCCGAGGCTGAGTATCGAATTCAGCACTCAGCACTCGGAACTGGCTTATCCCCTCCAGGCCCCCCCGCGAGTTGCGTGGAGGGTCGGACGGAGGCCGGCGCGGTGCCCAGTAGCAATCGGATGGGGCATGGCGTGGTTCGGTGGTCCTCGTCGTCTCGACCCGCCCGCCGGGGACCGCGACCGCCCGGGGTTGCCGGGGCCGGCACCTGCTCGCGTGCCGGGGTTCGGGGCTAGTCCACCGCTTCGGGGAGGATACGTCGTAGTTGGTCGCGTAAGTAGTTCGTCACCTGGCGGGCGGTCTCCATCCCCAGCACCTGCTGGGCGATCCGCTCCGCCTCCGACACGCTCACGTGCCGGATGATCCGCTTGATCTCGGGCACCTTACGCGGGGTCGCGCTGAGTTGCCTCAGCCCGAGCCCCACGAGCAACAGGGCGTAGAGCGGTTCCCCGCTCATCTCCCCGCACACGTTCACGTCGATCCGCTCTCGCCGGCCCGCCTCCACCACCATCTTGATGAGCCGCAGCACGGCCGGGTCGGCCGGACTGTACAGGTGGGCCACGTTCTCGTTGTTCCGGTCCGCCGCCAGGGTGTACTGAATGAGGTCGTTCGTCCCGATCGAGAAGAAGTCGGCTTCCTTGGCGAGCACGTCGGACAGCAGGGCCGCCGACGGGACTTCGATCATCGTACCGACCGGCACGTCCCGTTTGAAGGGGATTCCGGCGTCGTCCAAATCATCCTTCACCTCGTTGAAGAGGGTCTTGCACTGCCGCAGCTCTTCGACGGTCGTAATCATCGGGAACATGATGCGGACGTTGCCGTGGACGGCGGCCCGCAGGATGGCCCGCATTTGGGTGCGGAACAGGTCGAGCTTCCGCAGGCAGAGGCGGACGCTCCGCATCCCCAGGAACGGGTTCTTCTCCACCGACATCAGGCCGGAGAGGGACGAAAACTTGTCGGCCCCAAGGTCGAGCGTGCGGATCACCACCGGGAGCGTCGGGCCGATCGTCTGGATGACGGCCTTGTACGCCTCGTAGTGTTCCTCCTCCGTCGGGTCGGTCGTCTTGTTCAGGTAGAGGAACTCGGTCCGGTACAGGCCGACCCCGTCGGCCCCGCGGTCGAGGCAGTGGGCGGCCTCCTGGCTCAGCTCGATGTTCCCGAGGAGGGCCACCCGGGTGCCGTCGAGCGTGGTGGCCGGCTTATCCCGAAGCGACTCGTTGCGGTCCACGCGGGTCGAGTCGGCGAGGCGGATCTGCTCGTACCGGGCGACGGTGTCGTCGTCCGGGTCGATGATGAGCAGGCCCTTGTGCCCGTCCACGATCACCCGGTCGCCGCCGGACACGTCGGTCAGGAACCGGCCGACGCCGACGACGGCGGGTATTTCCAGGGCCCCGGCCAGGATGGCGGTGTGGCTGGTGTGCCCGCCACTCTCGGTGGCGAATGCGAAGACGGTCCGCGGGCTGAACTCGGCGGTGTCGCTCGGCATCAGGTCGTTGGCCAGCACGATGACCGGCTCGCTGACCTTGCCGATCGGCTCCTTCCGCTGCCCGAGGAGGTTGCCGAGGACTTGCTTTTCGAGGTCGATCAGGTCGATGGCCCGGCGGCGGGCCTCCATCCCGGCCCCCTCGCCGAGCCGCCGGCCGGCCTCCTCCAACCGCTTGACGATCTCGCGGACGTGCCGGCTGACGGCGTACTCGGCGGTGTAATTCTGCGCGCGGATGAGCGTCTCGATGGGCGACCGCAGGCCGCTGTCCTCCACGACCGACGCGTGGGCCCCGAAGATGTCGCCGAGGGCCGACCCGAGGCGGGCGGTGATCCGCTCGCGGGTCTCCCGGGCGGCGGTCGCGGCCTGGTCCAGGGCCGCGCGCAGGCGGACGATCTCGGCCTCGACCTGGTCCGGGTGGATCGTCCGCTGGGGGATGCGGACGCCCTCGGTGTCGAGAACGAGGGCCGGGCCGATGGCCACGCCGGGCGAGACGGGAATGCCGCGCTTGATTTCCATTCGCCGCGTGGGTTGGATGTGCCCGGGTACGAGGGAGCCGCGGGCGGCGGGTGGGCGTCCCGGGCCGGCGAGTTAGTGACTCGATTAGAGTATGAAAGGGGAGACGATTCGGCGCGACTCGGGGGCGGCGGGCGTGCGGAATCCCGAACCGGGCGGCCGACCGGGAGGGTTGGACGGAAGGCGGGCGGTACGGGCGGTGGGTCGTCATTCGCCCGGCGAGGCCAGTAGGGCGGCTAACCCCTCGAAGCAGTCGCCGGCGTCCGGGCCGTCGACTTCGAGAATGAGCTGGCTGTCGGGCAGGGCGACGAGCAGGATCAGGTCGACGAGGCTCTTACCGTCGGCCTTGTTCGGGCCGTGCCAGACGGTGACGGCCGCCCCGCACTTCTTGGCCGCCTCGCTGAAGACCTGGGCGGGTCGGAAGTGCAACCCGAGCGGGTTGGCGACGCGGATCGTCCGCCGGATCGGTCCGGTGCCGGCCATGCATGTCGTGTCCGTTTCCCCGCACGGGCGGGCCGGCGGGCCTGGGTCGGCCGCCACGGCGGGCGGGTCGGCCGCGCTCGTGGGCGGTTGAATCATTTCGACACCGGTTCCGTTTCGTGCCAACGCCTGTTCGTTCGCCGCTGCTACCACCCCGCCGGGCTGCCGTCCAGGAGGGCCCAGATTTCGTCCCGGGTGGTGGCCGCCCGGAGGGCCTTCACGAAGGCGTCGTCCCTCATGCTGCGGACGACCGTTTCCAGCGCCCGGAGGTGTTCGCCGGGCCGGTCTTGGGGAGAGACGAGGAGGACGAAGACGTGGACCGGTTCGCCGTCGAGGCTGTCGAAGGCGACGCCGGGCGGGGAGAGGGCGAGGGTGCCGATGAGCCGATCGACGGCCGGGTGGCGGGAGTGGGGGATGGCAATGTGCTTGCCGATCCCGGTCGTCCCGAGTTGTTCCCGCCGCATGACGGCCCGGACGATGTCGTCGAGGTCGGCGTCGCGGAAATACCCGGCGGCGTGGAGGCTCTGCACCATCTCGCGGATGACGCCCTCTTTCGTCGTCGCCGTCAGGGCCGGGACGATGGCGTCCCGCACCACGAAGTTCGACATGCGCATGCCGAGGAGTCCTCCAGGCGGCCGGTCGGTTCGCCCCGCGTCCGGCGGCGGGCCGGGGGGCGGGGCGGCGGCCGTCAGTGGCCGCCGTTGTGGGACGGGTCCCGGCGGTGGTCCTGCAACTTTTCCTTGTAGTGCTTGATCTGCTGCGTCACCTTGTCGGCCGCCTGCCCGTAGGCGTGGAGCACGTCGCCGTTGTCCGCGTGGGCCACGAACTCGTGCTTGTGCTCGGCCGTGGCGATGATCTCCACCCGGCGGCTCCCGTCCGTCCGCTCTTGGTGGAGGTCGACCGTCACCTCGATCATCGTGAGCCGGTCGAAAAACTGGAGGAGCTTTTCGGCCCGCCCCTGGATGTCGGCCTGCATCTCGTCGGACAGATGCCCGTGGCGGACTGAGACTTTCACCTGCACGGGAGACCTCGCATCCTCGCGCCGCTCGCACCGTTGCGGGAGCGGCCGCCGTGTCGGGAGATGGCCCCCCGGGGGAGCCGTTGGGGCGATTGTATCCGCCGACGGCCCGGCGTTCAACGAGCGACCCCGGAACCCGCCATAACGACCGCCCGCACAACCGGACTCAGTCGGCCCGGGTGAACCGCACCCGCACCCGCTGGCCGACCAGGAGCGGTTCCTTCGGCGGGTCGAGTTCGACCAGGCACTCGACCGTCCGCACGTCGTTCAGCTCGCCGGGTTCGAGCACGATCGACCGCCGCCGGGCCACCCACCCGCTCACCCGCTTCAAGCGGCCCGTCCACTCCGGCGACTGCGGCCGCGTCTCGTCCCGGATGACCGCCTTCATGCCCGCCTTCACCCGGCCGATGTACTCTTGCTCCAACTCGGCCCGCACCACGAGTTGGCCCTTGGGGCGGAACACGATGGGCGGCTGCGGCGTGCCGGGCGACACCGTCTCGCCCACCGACGCCTGGACCCGCAGCACGGTGCCGGCCGATGGGGCCTTCAGGACGCAGTCCTCGACCGCCTTCGACGCCGCCCGCACGGCCACCGTCGCCGCCGCCACCCTGGCCTGGGCGACCCGCACCTTGATCTCGGGGTCGGCCCCCTTCAACTCGTCGAGCCGGCCCTGCTCGGCCGTTTCGAGCTGTTCCAGTTGGCGGACCTCGCTCTCGGCGGCGGCCAGTTCGGCGGCCGTGACGCCGCTGAAGGATTGCTGCGTCTTCCGCTGGTCGAGCAGCCGGCGGGCCGCCTTCACGCGCTCGCCGGCGGCCGCCACCAAGGCCGACGCCGACGACAGGCGGACGGGCTGAAGTTTGGCGTCGGCCCTCGCGGCGTCGAGTTCCGCGTTCGCCGCCGCCAGTGCCGGCGCGGCCCGGTCCACCTCGTCCTTCGCCAGCGTGTCGTCGAGCCGCAACAACTCCTGCCCGGCGGCGACCTCGGCCCCTTCCGCGACGGCGACCGCAACGACTCGCCCCGGCCGGAGCGGGTCGAGCGACGCCGACGGCAGTTCGCCGTCCACCCGCCCCGAACACACCACGTCCACCGCATCGAGGCCGGGGCCGGGGGGCGGGCCGGACGGGGCCGGGCGGTACAGCCACCACGCCGTCCCCGCGATCGGTGCCGCGATGAACAGCAGCACGGTCAATATTCCCGCCCCGGGCAGCCGCCGTCCTTCGGCCACGTCCGTCCCCTTCCCCGCCGTCAGCGGAGGTTGTGTGCCGGGTCGACCCGCTGGAAAGAACGCAGCGCCGCCAGCCCCGACCCTAGGGCCATGCCGATCGTGACGAGGGCCGCGTTGACGAGGATGACCGGGTGCAGCCGCACGGCCGTGCCCATCTCGTTCGCCCCCTCCGCGAGCAGGACCGTGACCGGGGCGGCGACGATCAGCCCGAACAGCCCGACCCAGAACGACTGGGCCACGACCGTGAGTTGCAGCCGCCACCGGGGGATGCCCATCGCCCGCAGGGTGGCGAACTCCCGCTGGCTGGCCGCCGTGGCCGCGAAGAGCGTCTGACTCGTCACCACGGCCCCGACGAGGAGCCCGAGCAGCGCCGTGAACCCGACCGCGATGCCGGCCTTCGTGGTCGTCAGCCAGTGGAGCCGCGACCGCGTCGAGAACTGGTCGGCCGTGAACGCGGAGAGCTGCGAGTACCCGCCCATCCGCCGCGTTACCGTCTCGGCGTCGGCCGGGTCGTGGCACTTGCCGACGTAGTACGTCACCTCGTCCTTCTGGTACAGCAGCACCTCGCGGGCCGTCTCGACGGAACAAAACACGTACGGCCCGCCGAGGCTCTTGTACCCCTCGACCAGCCCGACGACGACCACCCGCTTGCCGAAAATGTCGGCCTGGTCTCCGACCCCGCGGACGCCGAGCCGGCCGAGTTCGGACTCGTCCACCACCACCGACCGCGGCTCCGCCAGCCGGGCGAGCATGTCAGGGCGGAGCCGCAGGCCTTCGACCACGCCGATCGCCGCCGGGTCGAGCCGGGTGTCGACGACGGTGCAGACTTCGGGCACCGCCGGCCGGTCCGGCGTCCCCATGCGCGTCCACGGGGCGAACCCCAGTACCACCGGCTCGGCCCGCTCGATCTCGGGCTGCGCCGCGAGCCGCACGAGCCACCGTTCGGGCATCGGCCGGCCGAGATCGACGCTCTGCACGCCGGGGTAGCCGACCCACACGTCGGCGGCCGAGCGGTCGACCGGCACCGACATCATGGACAGCAGCCCGAGGACCAGCCCGCACTGGACGGCGACCAGCACGGCGCTGAACGCGACGGCGAAGATCGCGGGAAGGAAGCGGTTCCGCTCGTACCAGATGGTCGTCAGCGAGTACGTCAAACCTGGGGCTCCGTCACGGTGAACTTCGGGGCCGGCGAGCGGGCCGGCGAGCGGGGGGCGTGAGCCCCCCGAGGTTACGCATGACAGTTCGCTCGTGCGGGGGCTCGGGGGGCTCACGCCCCCCGCTCGCCGGACCATCCTCACACCCACAGCCGCATCTTCGCCTTGAGGCTCGCGGGCAGCTTCGCATCCACCAACCGGCGGACCTCGTTCGGGTGGTAGCGGGTGCTGAGGTGGGCGGCCACGATCAGTTCGTTCTTGAACCGGTCGGCCCGCTCGATGTAGTCGTCCAGGTGCATGTGGCCGTACTTGTGGATCTTCTCCCGCCGGTGGTTGGCCCGGATGAAGCTCATTTCCGTGATCAGGATTTTCGCCTCGAACACCGCCGGGCAGTTGTCCAGGCCCGGCGGGGCGGTGTCGCCGGTGTACGCCACGAGCGGCAGCCGCACCTCGCGGGTGATCTCGACCCCGGAGAGCTTCAGGTCGCGGATTTGGTGGCCGGGCAGGCCGACGTACTCGTCCTTGAGCTTGTTCCGCCGGTCCCACACCACGAAGCCCCGCGAGGGGATCGTGTGGACCGTGTCGAACACCGTGACGACGTGCTCGCGGGAAAGCTCGATCTCCTGCCCCGGCTCGACGCCGCGGAGGTCGGCGAGTTGCCGGCCGCGGTCGAGCCGCTGCATCACGGCGAGCAGCCGGCGGCAGTCGTCCACGGCTTCCACGGGGACGTAAATCGTGGGCGGGTCCATCCGCATCATGCGGCGGCGGGCGACGTACACCGGCAGGGCCGTGACGTGGTCGAGGTGGGTGTGCGAGAGGAACCACGTGGGGGTGCCCATGAAGTCCCACGGCTGGGCCCCGAGGTCGAACCCGACCTTGAGTTCGGGCACCCTCCAGTACGACTGCACGGCCGCCCGCGACCACCCCTCGACGGTCAGCCCGCCGTGCGTGAGGCTCTGGTACGGGGCGTTGTCCACCGGGCGGTCGGTCATCGGCGTGTCACCCAGGAAGACAAAGCCCCGGGACGGCCGTCCCGGGGCTTTCGTAACTCAATGGACCCCGCCCCGCCCCCGTCGGGTTCGCGGGCTCACTTCTTCTCCGGCGGCGTCGCCGGCTTGGCGAAGTCGCCCGCCTCGATGATGACCAGCTTCTTCGGGTCGATGCGCTTGTCGAACGCCCGCTTCACGTCGCCCGGCTGGAGGGCGTCGATCGACTTCTCCAGGTCGGCGTAGTAGGTGAAGGTTCGGCCCGCGAACAGGGCGGTCGAGAGCTGGCTCGCCAGCGTGCTGTCGTTGCTCCGGGCCGTCTTCTGGGCCTGGAGGTACGCCTTCTTGGCGTCGTCCAGCTCGGTCGCACTCGTGCCGTCGGCCAGGAACTTCTTGACCTCCTCGGCGACCGCCGCTTCCACCTTCCCCATGTTCGCCGGGTTGGTGATGGCGTACACCACGAACCGGCCGGCCTTGTCGAGCGTGCCGGCCCCGACCTGCGACCCGATGCCGTAGGACAACCCCTCTTCGCCGCGGACCCGCTTGCTCAGCCGGCTCGCCAGCGGGGCGGCCCCGAGCAGGTAGTTGCCGACCGTCAGGGCCGGGTAGTCCGGGTCGGTGTCGTTGAGCGACAGGGCCAGCCCGGCCAGGTAGATGGCGTTCGCCTTGTCCGGGGTGTTGATCGTCTCTTTGCCGCCGGCCACCGTCGGGGCGGTCATCTCGATCCGCTTGTACGGCACCTCGGCCGCCCACCCGGTGAGGGCCGCGTCGAGCGGCTTGAGGTCGGCCGGGTCGAAGTCGCCGACTACGGCCAGCTCGCCGACCGACCCACCGACCATCTTGGCGTAGATCGCCCGCAGGTCGGCCGCCGTCATCGCCTTCGTCTTGGCAACCTCCTCGTCGAGCGTCGAGACGTACCGCACGTCGTCGGCCGGGTACGGGGCGAACTTCCGCCGCAGGGCGAGCGACGCCAGGATGTTCGGCTCGGTCTTGGCCTTCTCCAATTCGTCGAGCTGTTCCCGCCGGAGCAGGTCGAACTCGGCGTCGGGGAACGTCGGCTCGCGGAGGACTTCCCCCAAAAGTGTGAGGACGGCCGCGAGGTTCGCCTTCTTCGTCTGCACGCCCACGCTCAGGAGCCCGCCCGAGGAGGAGACCGACACCCGGGCGTTGAGCTTGTCGAACTCGTCCTTGATCTGCTGCCGCGTGCGGTTCTTGGTGCCGCGGGTCAGCATCGACCCGAGGAACTCGGAGGCGACCACCTTGCCCTTGAGGGCGTCCTCGTTGCCGAACCGGAGGTTGAGGCTCAGGTTCACCGTCTCGCCGCGGGTCTTGCGGGGGAGGAGGGCCGTCTTCACCCCGCCGGCGAGGGTGCCCCGCTTCACCCGGGCCTCGACGTTCTCGGGCGTCGGGTCGAAGGCCTCTCCGGAGGCAACGGCTTCCCGCCCCTTGTAGTCCTTCGTCATCTCGGCCACGTCCGGGGCCGGGGGCACGGCCGCCCGCTCGGCGGCCTTCGTCGGCACGTAAACGCCGACCGTCCGGTTCGACCGCACGAGGTACTTGGCGGCGGCCGCGTTCACGTCCGCGGCCGTCACCTTTTCGAGCCGGTCGCGGTAGAGGAAGAAGAGCTTCCAGCTCCCGGCCGCGGCCCACTCGCTCAGGTTCACCGCCAGCCGCTGGCTGTTGGCGAAGAGCTGCTCCCGCCCCTTGAGAAGCTCCCGCTTGACCCGCTCGACCTCCTCGTCCGTGACCGGCTGCTTGGCGAGGTTCTCCAGCACGTCGAGCATCGTGTCCCGGGCGTCCTCCGTCTTGGCCGGCTCCGTCTGGGCGATGATGATCATGGCCCCGGGGTCGTGGGTGGCGTTCACGTCGCCGCCGACGCTCGACGCCTTCTTGCTCTCGACCAGGGCCTTGTAGAGCCGGCCGGCCGGCTCGGTCGTCAGCACCCCTTCGAGGACGGCGACGGCGGGGTACGCGGGGTCCGGCCCGGCCGGGACGTGGTAGACGGCCCCGACCGCCCCGACGGTGCCGACGCGGCGGAGGGTGACGAGCCGCTCGCCGTCCTGCGGCGGCTCCTCGGTGTACGTCTTGGGGAGCGGGTCGGACGGCTTTTTGAGCGGGCCGAAGTGCTTGGCGATCAGCGCGAGGGCCTTGTCGGCGTCGAACTTGCCGGCGACCACGAGCATGGCGTTGTCCGGCCGGTAGTACTTCTTGTAGAAGGCCTGGAGGTTGTCGATCGGCACCCGCTCGATGTCGGTCCGGTTGCCGATCGTGCTCTTTCCGTAGTTGTGCCACTCGAAGGCGGTGGCCAGCATCCGCTGGTAGAGGATCGACTGCGGGTTGTTCTCCCCCTGCTCGAACTCGTTGCGGACCACGGTGAACTCCTTCACCAAGTACTCCCGCTTGACGAAGCTGTTGACAATCAGTTCGGCCTCCAGCTCCAGCCCGAACTCCAGGTTGTCGGGCGTGGCCGGCATCGTCTCGAAGTAGTTGGTGCGGTCCACCCACGTCGTGCCGTTGAACTGGGCCCCGTGGTCGCGCAACGCCTTCGGCACGTCCGGGAACTTGGGGCACCCCTTGAAGAGCATGTGTTCGAGCAGGTGGGCCATGCCGGTCTCGCCGTAGCCCTCGTGCCGGCTGCCGACGAAGATCGTGCAGTTGACCGTCACCTTCGGCTGCGAGTCGTCCGGCAGGAGCAGGATTTGCAACCCGTTCGCCAGCCGGTATTCGGTGATGCCCTCGACGGTCACGCCCTTGGTAACGCCGGCGGGAACGGACGGGGGTTTGGGAGCCTGGGCGGCGCTTGGTACCGCGGCGACCAGGGC
>JANPKP010000151.1:0-3504 GCA_031426095.1 Gemmataceae bacterium | reverse complement strand
TCACGACGACCGGCGGCAGGGCCGGGGCGACCGGGGCGGGGGTGGGTTGCGGCGGGCCGGCGGACGGGGCCATGACGAACCCGCGGCTGCCGTTCACCGGCGGCGTGGGCGTCGTGCCACCCGCCGGCTGGACGGCCGTCGCGGACGGGGCCGCCAGCGGCGGCGGGGCGGTCGCGGTGAACGCTGGTGACGGAGCGGCCGCCGTCATCGTTGGTGCCGTCGGGGCCCCCTGCATCAGGAAGGGCCGCGGCGTGACGCCCGCCAGGGTCGGCACGCCGGGCGGGAGGGAACCCGTCGCCCCCGGGGCGGGAGCCGCCGGCGCACCCGTCGATTGCGGGACCGGGATCGGCAGGAGTTGCGGGCCGGGGAGCGGGACGGCTCCGGGGGGCACGTCGAACCCCGGCGGGAAGCCGGGCGGCGGGGTCGGGACCGGGTTCGCCCCCTGCATGGCCGGCCCGATGACCTCCATCCCGTGCCCGTGGACCCGGGCCACGTCGCCCACGCACCAGCTCATCCGCCGCGACTCGTCGGCCAGCACCCGGGCCGCGTCGAGTTCGGACCGGACGATGTGCGGCGTCATGATGATGAGGATCTCCCGCCGCTGCACCTGCTGGGTGCGGTAGCGGAACGCAGCCCCGATGTACGGCAGGTCCTTGAGGTACGGGATGCCGTTTTCCGTCCGGGTGTTGCTCTTGGTGATCAGCCCGCCGAGCACGATCGTCTCCCCGTCGGTCGCCAGCACCGTCGTCTGCACCGTCTGGACGTTGAACGTCGGGGACGAGATCGTCGGCCCGAGGTTGATCGACGTGGACGGCGAACTCACCTGCGGCTCGACCCGCATCAGGACCTTGCCGTCCGGGTTCACCCGCGGCGTCACCCGCATGGTGATGCCGGTCGGCCGGTAGATGACGTTCTGCTGGGCGGCCCCGGTCGCGGTCAGGGTGGACCCCCCGAGGTACGGGAAGTCCTGGCCGACCTGGACGAACCCGGTCTGGTTGTCGGCCACCTGCACCTGCGGGCGGCTCAGGACGTCAATCCGCCCCTGGGCCTTGAGCGCCCGCAAGAGGAGGTTGAACGAGCCGCTCGACGCCGAGAAGACGAACCCGCCGACCCCCGGGACGTTGGTGGACGACCGCCCGACCCCGAGGTTGGTGAGCCCCTGGAACCCGACCTGGCCGACGTTCACCAGTCCGGCGTTCGGGAGCCCGACCGGGGCCTGGTTGACCGTGTTGAAGTTGAACCCCGGGTTGGCCGCGATCTGCGTCGTGGTCCCGTCGGCCAGGGTGACGGTCGTGGGCGTCGAGAGGACCCCGCGGTTGAACAGGACCGGGCTCTGCACCCCGATCTCGGTCCCGAACTCCTCGGTGTTCGACAGCTGCACCTCGGCGATCAGCACCTGGATGACGACCTGCGGCGGCTGGGCGTCGATCCGCTCGATGATCCGCTTCATCTCGCTGAAGTATTGCGGGGTGGCGCTGATGAGCAGGGTGTTGCTGACCGGCTCGGCGACCACCACCACGTTCCGCTGGAGCTGCTGGTAGGCGGTCAGGAAGGCCCCGCCGCTGTACACCTGGAGCGACGACTGGACGAACGTCTGGAGGCTGGCCGCCACGTCGGCCGCGGCCGCGTTCCGGAGCTTGTACACCTCGTTGTACCGCTGCGGGGTGTCGGCCGCCTCCAGCCGGGCCACGACCGCCCGGATGGTGTCGAGGTCGTTCTGCGACCCGGCCACGATCAGGCTGTTCGTCCGGTCGTCGACCGACAGCCGGAGGTCGATGAGCGTGGCCCCGTCGCTCGCCGTGCCGCTCAGGGTGAGCAGCGGCCGCGACCCGTTCTGCTGGGTCGTCGCGGCCCCCAGCCCGCCACCGGCCGCCCCGCCGAACCCGCCGCCGAGCGCGGCCCCCGCCCCGGTCCGGTTCGTGCTGTTGGTGAACAGCTGCGAGAGCAATTGGGCCGTCAGCGCCGCGTCGGCCTTCTGGAGGGCGAAGACGTTGACGTAGGACCGGGCGGCGGCGACCGTGTCCAGGTTCTCGATCATCTTCTCGATCAGCCGCATCGTCTTCTCGGGGGCGGCCACCACGAGGGCGTTGATGCGGGCGTTCGACACGATGTGGACGTCTTCGAGCCAACCCGACTCGACGACCTGCCCGTCCTTGCTGGAGAAGAACCGGAGGGTGCTCGTCTTGGTGGCGACCCCGCCACTGGACGACGCCCCGACGGTCGGCACGGAGGTCGCGCCGAGCCCGCCGGCTCCCCCGAAGCCACCGCCGGTGCCGCCGAGCCCGCCGCCTCCGAGGCCGCCGAGCCCACCGCCCGCCCCGCCGGCACCCCCGGCCGTGCGGCCGGTCGCCCCGAGGCCGCCGAAGCCGCCGCCGGCGTTCCCGAGTCCGCCGCCCGCCCCGCCGAGCCCGCCCCCGGCCCCGCCGAGGCCGCCCGCACCCCCTAGCCCGCCGGCCAGCCCGGCCGTGTTCTGGATGCCGCTCTGGCTCGACTGCGCGACCGGGTTGATGACGTTCGCCGTGAGCGACGAGATGATGACCTGGGCCAACTCGTCGGCCAGCGCGTTCTTCAGGCGGAACACCTTCACGTCCGTCAGCGCGGCGTTGCTGGCCGTGTCCAGGGCGTTGATGAACGCCTCGACTTCGATCTGGTCGCCCGGGCTGGCCTGCACGAAGACCGTGTTGTTCGGGATGTCGAACGTCACCCGGAACTGGTTGGCCTGCAGCGAGTCGCCGGGGTACCGCTGGTTCCAGAACTGCTGAATCTGCTGGGCCACGATCTGGGCCGACGCCTTCTTGAGGGCGTAGGCCTTCGGCCGCGTCTGTTCGCTCGCCGGCTGGTCGAGCTTGCGAATCTCCTTCTCCACGTCCTTGACCCGGGCCTGCGGGGCGGCGACGAGGATGGCGTTGAACCGCGGGAGCGGGATCAGGTAGACGTTCTGCGTCGTCGACGGGGCCCCCGTGAGGGCCGACAGGGCGTTCCCCCCCGGGTTGCGGGCGGCCGACGGCACGCTGTTGCTCCGCAGCCCGACGAGGACGCGGGAGAAAATCTGGTTGAGCGTGGTGGAGATGCTGTTCGCGTCCCCGTACCGGAGCGTCACCAGTTCCAGCGCCGGCTCGGACCCGGCGGCGTAGTTCCGCAGAATCTCGATCAACTGTAGCGTCAGGTCGAGGTCCCGCTGGTCGTTCGCCGTGAGGACGATGACGCCCAGTTCTTCCAGCGCGTTGGCCGTGACCAGCGCCTTCGGGGCCGGCACCGTCTCCGGCAACCCGCCGGGGGCCGGGAGCGGGGCCGCCGGCGGGGCGGGTGGGTCGGCCCGATCGACCGGCTGTTGGGCCGAGGTCAGGGCGAAGTCGGTGGCGTTCTCCTGCGGGTCGTAGAGGGTGTTGACGGCCGAAGGGGCGTCCGTGCCCCGGTCGTCAAAATTTCGGGGGCCCTCCCCGGGCGGGCCGGTCATCGACTGCTGAGTCCCCCCGCCGCGTCTCCCGCCGCCACCGCCGCCGC
>JANPKP010000150.1:0-4841 GCA_031426095.1 Gemmataceae bacterium | reverse complement strand
TCCTTCTTCCCCTTCACCTCCCGCCCGCTCACCACGCACACCACCGACCGCAACCCCTTCCATTCGCTGCGGTCGCGAATCCCTTCCAGGTTCGTCATCACGAAGGCGAACCGGAACTCCCGGCGGCCGTGGGCCGACTCGTTTGTCGCCCACCGACTCAGCCCCTTGTAATCCGCCTCCATGGCCGCCTGAGCCATCGCCCCGATGTCCTCGAAGAGCCGGGGTTGGTTGTCCTTCACCGCCAGCAAGTAGTCGCCCCTGCCGGCCACGATCTGGGCGGCGATACTCTTCTGACAGCCGGCCGCGTCGATGCTCACCAACGCGCCCGAAACGTCGAGCAATCGCAGCAGTTCCGGGATCGCGGTGATCTCGTTGGATTTCTCGTCGGTCCGCACCTGGGCCAGGGTGACGCCGTTCTCCGACGCCCACGCGCTGACCACCTGCACGGTCCGATGGCCGGCCGCCGTCTTCCGCCTCGACCCCCGCATGGCCTTCCCGTCGATCGCGATCTGCTTGAGCTTCAGGCGGTCCGACATCGCTTCGACCCAGCCGAGGAAGCACGCCCCGAACTCGTCCGGGCGGATGGCCGCGAAGACGCGGTTGAGGGTGTCGTGCGACGGGATGCCGCGGTCGAGGTTCAGCCCGAGTCGATCCCGGAACCATCCCCGCTTGGCCCTGGCGAAGGAGGCCATGCTGACGAAGTCGTCCGCACCGGCGAGGGTGGCGCAGACGACGATCAGGATGATCGCCAGGAAGTCGTGTTCGCACTTGAGCGTGATGCGAGGGTCGCGGAGTTCGGCGAAGTAGTCGGCCAGTGGTCGCGGGTTGGTGGCCATGACATCGCTCCGGGGGAATGGAGCGGGACATTGTCGGATCAGGTCCGCGAATGCGCCAGTGGTGTGGCGTGAGAATCACGGCCGTGGCGAGCGACCCCCAAGACACAGAGGGCGTGGTCCAATGGGCTCAAATCGTGGGCAATTTCATGCAATTGCCCTGGGTGTCCCGCCCAGGCCGTCCGGAACGCCATCCGGGCGTTCGACGCCGACGGCCTCGGGTGCCTGGCGGCCAAGTCCCATGCCCGCAAGGACCCCGGCCGGGTGTGGGACCGGTCCCACGACGACGACCTCAAGGACCTGCTCCACCGTCGGCCCCGGGAGTTCGGCCAGGCGACCCGCCTGTGGACCTTGGCCCTGGTGGCCGAGGTGTGCAAAGACAAGGGGTGGACGCCACGGGCGTTGTCGGTCGAGGCCGTCCGCCAGGCCCTGAAGCGGTTGGGCGTCGGGTGGAAGCGGGCGAAGCACGGGATCACCAGTCCGGACCCCGAGTACGCGAAGAAAAGAAGTTGCGGGACCGGCTGATCGCCCAGGCGGCGAGGCACCCGGACTGGGTGCTCGGGTTCCAGGACGAGTGCTGGTGGACCCGGCTGGCTCAACCCGGCCTGCACGCCTGGACGGCCGCCGACCCGCTCCGGTTGGCCGGGAACGCCCGGGACCCCAAGGGCGGTGGGCCGGAGGCGGTGGCCTGTTACGGGGTACTGCGGGCGGACACCGGCGGGATGATGCTCCGGTTCTGCGACGGTCGGCCGGTGAGTGCGACCACCGAGGAGTTCCTCGGGTGGGTGTGCCGGGAACTGGCGGCCGAGGGGAAGCGGGTGTTCGTCCTCGTCTGGGACAACGCCGCCTGGCATGTGAGCAAACGAGTGCGGGCGTGGATCGAGCGGCACAACCGCCGGGTCCGGCGGGCCAAGGCGGGGTGTCGGATCCGGGTGTGCGGGCTGCCGGTCAAGGCCCCGTGGCTGAACCCGATCGAGCCGCAGTGGGTCCACGGCAAGCGGGCCGTGGCCGAACCGGACCGGAAGCTCACGGCCGAGGAGTTGCGGCATCGGGTGTGCGACTACTACGGCTGTCCGACCCACCCCGCATTACCGAATCCTCAGCCGTGAGCCTGCAC
The DNA here is from genome assembly GCA_031426095.1 of Gemmataceae bacterium. GTDB lineage: Bacteria > Planctomycetota > Planctomycetia > Gemmatales > Gemmataceae > JANPKP01. Next base: position 2,891 of record JANPKP010000150.1, on the reverse strand, counting down.
TAGGACGTGCGACGCGTGCGGCCACCGCTGGGGCCAGATGGCCCGCCTCCCCGGCCAATAAAAATGGACACCCGCCCCCGCCATTAAAAACGCAGACGCCCGACTTCTAAGGCAGGGCGGGTCAAAAAGGCAAAGCCACGCACCGCCCATTCGAAGATGAGCGACCGACGGCCCACTCGAACGGTGCCGCGACGCCGAACGGACTTGCCGGGCCGCACGCCTTAAGGCGGACGGACCGGGGTCGATCGCGAGGGGGCGGTGGACGCGGGGCGGTCCCGCCGGGAGCACAGCCCCGACGGCCGCCCGTTTTCCTGACGCCGATTCTGCCGTTTTCCGCGACAGCCACCGCACGATCCCCGGTCAACCTCGCTCCGGCGATCCGCGATACTGACCCTGTCGTCGGGCCGAACCGGATGCGTCGTCCGGGGCTGGATACCCGAATCCCACCGAGAGGACCTCACGATGAAGACGGACGCGCAGCTCCAGAAGGACGTCATGGACGAGATCCGGTGGGAGCCGAGTACGCACGCGGCCCAGATCGGGGTGACGGCAGCCAACGGGGTGGTGACGCTGACCGGTACGGTCGCCTCCTACGCCGAGAAGTGGGCCGTCGAGCGGGCGGCCGAGCGGGTGCAGGGGGTCCAGGGGGTGGCCGAGGACGTCACCGTCAAGCTCACCGGGGCACACGCCAAGTCCGACACGGAACTCGCCGAGGCGGCCCTCACCGCCCTCAAGTGGCGCGTGGGGGTGCCGCCCGAGGTCCAGGTCACCGTGGCCCAGGGGTGGGTCACCCTGAAGGGGCAGGCGGACTGGGAGTACCAGCGGACGGCCGCCAAGGACGCCGTGTGCTTCATGGCCGGGGTAAAGGGGGTGACGAACGACATCACCCTCAAGCCGTCGGCCCAGCCGTCGGCCGTCAAAGACGCGATCGAGAAGGCGTTCGTGCGGCACGCCGAGATCGACGCCGGGACCGTGAAGGTGGCGGTCGACGGCGGCACGGTGACGCTGTCCGGCAGCGTCCGGTCGTGGGGCGAGAAGGACCAGGCCGGGGCGGCCGCGTGGAACGCTCCGGGCGTCAACAGCGTGCGGAACGACATCGCGGTTTCGTTCGCCATGTAGTCGTGTTCACATCTGGCGGTAGAGCCCGGTGTCGCCGACGTTGCGACGTTCCGACCCCTCTCGCGGCAGTGAGGGGGACAGTCGAGCGTGTCCGCATCAAGCCCCGAACCGAGGAGACGGTTATGGCGAGGACTTCCGCGACGACGCACGACGGGAAGGTCGTTAGCGTGGCCGGCGACAAGCTCGCAACGACGTGCGGCGCGGGTTAGCTGCACTGCCACACGGTGGCGAAGGACGCCAAGGTGACGTGCGACGGGAAGGCCGGCAAGGCCGCCGACCTGAAGGCCGGGACGGACGTGCGGCTGACCACCCGCAAGGACGACAAGACGGTGGCGACGGCCGTCGAGTCCGGCAACCACATCCCGGCGGCGGCCCACACGGCGTGATGCCACCGGCCCGCGGTCGTTGACGGCCGCCGGCCGACACACGACCGCGGGGTATTGAAGCCGATTGCAAAGGGCAGCACCATGGCGACTCGAACCCGACCCGAAATCCCGTCTCACCTGAACGGGCGGCATCAACACACCTACGAGGCGATCTTCCGCCACCCGGCGGCCCACAACCTGGAGTGGCACGACGTGCGGTCGCTGCTCGACGCCCTGGCGGACGTGGCCGAGGGGTCGAACGGCTCCCTCCGGGTGACGCGGAACGAGCAGACAGTGACCTTGCACGCCCCCAAACACAAGGACGTCGCCACGGTCGACGACCTCATGACGGTCCGCCGCTTCCTCGAACAATCGGCCGAACCGGACGCCCCCCCGCCGGCCGCGGCGGCGGGTCACCTGCTCGTCGTCATCGACCACCACGGGGCGAAGGTCTACCGCACCGTCTTGCACGGGGCGGTCCCGCAACACCTCGTGCCGTACGACCCGCACGGCCACGGCAAGCACCTGCACGCCCGCAACGAAGAAACCGACGGCAAGCGGCGGCCGGAGCAGAAGGGCTTCTACGAGGCCGTCGCGGCGACCCTCCGGGGGGCCGACAACATCGTGCTGTTCGGCAGCGGCACCGGCGAGAGTAGCGCCGTGGAACAACTACTCGCCGACCTGCGTCACAACCACCCGGACGTGGCCGAACGGGTCGTAGGAACGGCCGTGGTCGACGCCCACCACCTGACCGAGGGGCAGTTGCTGGAACGCGCCCGGGAGTTCTTCGCGACCATGGGCGTGTAGGATCGAAGCCCCGCCCCGGCCGACCGGCCGGCGGCGGAGGATGTCGAGACTCGGGGTGGGTCATTTTCGAGGGAGGACGTCGTGACGACCAACTGGAGCGAAGAAAAATACACCGCGTCGACACGGGGGGAGCGGCTCGCCGAGAAACTCCGGCGAACCGATCCCGTCACGCGCCATCCCTTGCAGGTCGCCGATCCCGTCGACCCTGTGATTGGCCTGGCGGAGGTGGACGCGGCCCCGGCCTCCCACCGGGGCCGGTCGGGGACGCGCGTCCTGGGCGCGGCGGTGACACTCGCCGTACTCGCTGGCGTAGGTGTCTTCTACTCGCTCAAGACCGCGGGCGTCGGCGTCCCCGCCGCGGCCGCGACGGCGGTTATCTGTGTGGCCGCGATCGGGTGGGGACACCACCTGTTGCGGGAGCGTGGCGGCGTTCGGACGGGGGCACCGAGATGCCCCGAGGCTTAAAGACTGTCCCATAAGGGGTGTTATGCCGCCACCCGATAGTGAAACTCGGCATCCAGGCCTTTCGGTTCCAATCGGTTGAGCATCAGGTGGATCATGGCCAGCTTGACGAACGCCTCCGACGACCGCACCGTCTTC
>JANPKP010000149.1:0-8277 GCA_031426095.1 Gemmataceae bacterium | reverse complement strand
GGTCAGCCGCTACCTCCTCCTGCAACTCGGGACGAACGCCGCGATGGGCGTCGGCATCGCGGGCGGGCTGTACTTCATCGGCGTCCCCTACGCCGCCCTGTGGGGCGTCCTCGGGGCCGCCCTGCGGTTCCTCCCGTACGTCGGCATCTGGTTGTCGTCCCTGTTCCCGGTCACCCTGGCCCTGGCCGTCTTCCCCGGGTGGGGGCCGGCCTTCCTCGTCCTGGCCCTGTACGGCGGGCTCGACCTGGTGATGACGAACGCGATCGAGCCGCTCTTGTTCGGCCACGGCACGGGGGTGTCGTCCCTCGCCCTGCTCCTGTCGGCCGTCTTCTGGGCCTGGCTCTGGGGGCCGGTCGGCCTGCTCCTGGCCGTGCCCCTGACCGTCTGTTTGGTCGTCCTCGGGGAACACGTCCGGTCGCTCAGGTACCTCCACACCCTGCTCGGCGACGCCCCCCAGGTCGATCCGGCGATGAAGTTCTACCACCGGGTGCTGTCGCACGACTTCGACGACGCCGCCCTCATCGTCAGCGAGGAGGCGAAAGACAAGCCGCTGATCGACGTGTACGACCGGGTTCTCTTGCCGGCCCTGGCCCAGGCCAAGACCGAGCGGGAGGCCGGCGACCTGGAAGCGGAGGAGGAGGGTCGCCTCTACCGGGCCGTCCGAGACATCCTGACTGGTGTGCTGGCTAGCGCCCGCACCGAAGGGGCCGGGCGGACGGACGGGCCTGGGCCGGCGGTGGTCGGCTGTTCGACCCGCGGGGAGGCCGACCGGATCGGGCTCGGCATGCTCCGCGACGTGGCCGCCCCGGCCGGGTGCGAGGTGGCGATCGTGCCGGCCGCCAGGTTGCTGGCCGAGGTCGAGTCGCGGGCGAAGGACGGCAAGGATGTGCTGGCCGTGGTCACCGCCGTGTCGCCCGGCGGCTGGCCCAGGCGGCAGGGCTGTGCAAGCGGGTGAAGGCCCGCTTCCCGAAAGTCCGAGTCGTTGTCGGCCGCTGGGGCATGAAGGGAGACACGACCCGGGCGAACCAGTACCTCACGGACGCCGGGGCCGACAAGTCGGCGTGGACACTGAAGAACACGCTCGACGTGCTGGCCCCGAAGGCGGCCACGCCGGGAACACCCGCGGGGGCGACGGTCGCCGACGTGGCGAAGACGGACGGCCCGGCCAAGCCGAAGCCGAAGCCGGCCGCTACCGCCGGGAAGCGGCGAGGGCGTTAAGCCCCCGGCCGCAGGGCCGCCTCGATCTCGGCCCGCACTTCCTTCATCGGCACCCGCCGCTGCTGGAGCGTGTCCCGGTCGCGGATCGTGACGGTGTCGTCCTTCATCGTGTCGCCGTCGATGGTGATGCAGAACGGCGTCCCGGCCTCGTCCTGCCGGCGGTAGCGGCGGCCGACGGCCCCCTTGTCGTCGAACGCCACGTTGTAGTACGCCTTCAATTCGCGGTAGAGGGCCCGGGCCTTCTCGGGCATGCCGTCCTTGTTCACGAGCGGGAAGATCGCCGCCTTGATCGGGGCGAGGCGGGGGTGGAAGCGCATCACCGTCCGCGTCTCGGCCTTCCCCTTGGCGTCCGTCACCGTGTCCTCGGTGTACGCCTCGCACAGCACCGCGAGCGTGAAGCGGTCGGCCCCGGCGCTCGGCTCGATGACGTGCGGGACGTAGATGAACTTCCCCTTCTCGTCCTGCTCCAGCCGCTTCTTCTCCTCCTCGCGGAGCTTGGTCTCCTCCGGCGTGCGGGCCTTGTCGTCCTTGTACGGCGTGAGCCGCTCTTGGAGGAGGATGTTCCATCCCTCCTCGTCGAAGTAGTTGAGTTCCCGCCCGCTGTGCTTGGCGTGCTGCTTCAGGTCGTAGTCCGCCCGGTGGGCCACCCCTTCGAGTTCCTGTGGCTCGTCGCTGAACGGGAATAGATACTCGATGTCGGTGGTGCCGACCGAGTAGAACGCCCGCTCGTCGTCGGACTGCTCGCGGGGCCGGAGTTTCGAGTCGCCGATGCCGAGTGTCGAGTACCACCGCTTGCGGAGGTCACGCCAGTACTCGTACCACTTCCGCGACTCGTCCGGGTGGCAGAAGAACTCGATCTCCATCTGCTCGAATTCGCGGGAACGGAAGATGTAGTTCCGCGGCGTCACCTCGTTGCGGAACGACTTCCCGACCTGCGCCACCCCGAACGGCAGCTTGAGCCGGGTCGAGTCGAGGACGTTCCGGTAGTTGACGAAAATGCCCTGGGCCGTCTCGGGCCGCAAATATGCCTTGCTCGACGAATCGACCGCCGCCCCGACGTTCGTCTCGTTCATCAGGTTGAACGCACGGGGCTCCCCCAACTCCCCCCCGCAGACGGGGCACGGGGTCACGTCCCCGGTCTTGGCACGGTTCTCCGTCCCGACGCGGTGGAGCAGTTGCTTGGCGTCAGAGAACGAATAATGCGTCCCGCCAGTCGCACGGATTTCGTCCATCATCCCAGCGATCGTCCCGTCGAAGTTCCGGACGAGTGCGAGATTCGGGGCCAACTTCTTGCCCTTCGTGTCCACCCAATACTGGAGGTCGCTCACGCTCGGGGAGTTCGCCTTCTTCCCGATGTACTCGACCAAGTGTTTGACCCAGTCGGATTCGAGCAGCATGTCCCAGACGTGGTCGCTCCGCAGCAACTTTTGGCAATGCTTACACGACGACATCGGATCACTGAACCCGCCGACGTGCCCGCTGGCGACCCACACCTTCGGGTTCATGATGATCGCGCAGTCGAGCCCGACCATGCGGATTTCCTGGCCGTCGGGCCCCGGCGGGGGGTTGCGGACCATGTCCTGCCACCAGGCGTCCTTGACGTTCTTCTTCAGCTCGACGCCGAGCGGGCCGTAGTCCCAGAAGCCGTTGATGCCGCCGTAGATCTCCGAGGACTGGTAGATGAACCCCATGTCCTTGCAGAACTTGGCGAACTTCGCCATGTCGATCTTCGCCATCGCAAACCGTCCTCCGCGTAGCCCTTGGCCTGGGCCCCGCCGTGGGTGAGAGGCCGCCGGGGAAACGGGGTCACAACGACCCGGCCGCCGGCGGTGGGGACATGATAGCGAGGGGGGCGAGAATGACGCGGACGGCCCGGCTCAAAGGCACGTCACCGGCCGGTCCTGGCCTTCCCCCGCACCGCCCGCGTCTGCCATCTCCAGCGACTTCACGCCGCCCGGCTCGGGGAAGCGGTCGACGCCGAGCAGGCGGATGAGCAGCGGCAGCGTCAGCCCCTGCCCCACGAGGGTGGCGAAGATGACCCAGAAGGTGAGGAACTGGATCAGGTCGCGGCCCGGGAACGGGGGGGCGCTCGGCGTGTTGTTCATGGTCGTCGGCAGGGCCAGGGCGGCGGCCAGGGACACCACCCCGCGCATCCCCGCCCAGCCCATCACGGCCACGCTCTGCCACGGCGGCATCACCACCGTTTCCTTGTACACCCAGCGGTCGAACAGCCGGGGGAGGTACGCCCCGGGGAACATCCAGACGATCCGCGACACGATCACCGCCGCGGACACGGCGGCCGCGTCGCCGAGCAGCGACAAGGGCGTGTGGGCGTCGCTCAGGTTCTCCAGGATGGTGTTCAGCACGAAGCCGATGAGGATGAAGATCAGGCTGTTGAGCAGGAACTCGATCCACTCCCACACGGCCTTCGCCTCGTCGTAGAGCTTCGGCGAGAAGACCCGCTCGCAGCGGTTGCCGACCCACAGCCCGGCGGTCACCGCGGCCAGCACGCCCGAGACGTGCAGGTGTTCGGCCGGGAGGTAGACCGCGAACGGGGTCAGGAAGGTGATCGTGATCGTGAGCTTGGCGTCGGCCCGGCTGCCGCGTTCGAGCCAGCCGTGGAGGGCGACGGCCGCCCACCCGCCGAGCAGCCCGAGGGCGACGCCGCCGGCGCTGACGACGAGGAAGTCGCCGACCGCGTCCGCCGCCGTGAACGCCCCCGCCCCCACGGCCGCGACCGCCAGCCGGAGGACGACGAGGGCCGAGGCGTCGTTCACCAGGCTCTCGCCTTCGAGGAGCGTCGTCAGGATCTGCGGCACCCGGACTTCCTTCGTCACGGCCATCGCCGCCACCGCGTCCGGGGGCGACACGATGGCCCCCAGGACGAACGCCGCCGCCCACGGCAGGCCGACCGCGTAGTGCCCGACGGCCGCCACGCAACCGGTGGTGAACACGACCAGCCCGACGGCCAGCAGGCCGATCGCCCGCAGGTGCTTGCGGAACTCCGGCCACGAGGTGCGGAACGCCGCCGAGTAGAGGAGCGGCGGGAGGAAAAGCAGAAAAACGATCTGCGGGTCGAGCGTCAGGTTCGGCGTCCACGGCTGGAGCGACAGGAGCAGCCCGCCCACCACGAGGAGGACCGGGTACGGCACCCGGGCGCGGCGGGCGAACACCCCCAGCACGACGGCGACCGCGAGCAGGGCGAGCAGGACTTCGACGAGGTGGACGTGCATGGCGGGCTTCCGGCGATGGAACGCGGACGACGCTGGTGGAGAGGATCGAGCCGATTCATAATCTAAGTGCGGCCCCCGTGTCGATCCCGCCCATCTCCCCATCAGGCCCGCCCCATGAACCCATACCTTGCCGCGGCAGCACTGTTACTCGCCGCGTCCGCCGCCCGGGCCGACAAGCTCGTTCTCGTCGCCGGCGGGACGGGGCCGGACGGCTCCCCGGCCGCGCAGGCGAAGGTCGTGCAGCCGTTCGGCGTCGACTTCGGGCAGGACGGCACCGTTTACGTCGTGGAGATGGCGAAGGGCGAGCGGCTGCGGGCGATCACCGCCGACGGCAAGCTCGTCACGCTTGCCGGGACGCTCGCGGAGAAGGGGAACGCCGGCGACGGCGGGCCGGGGGCGAAGGCCACCTTCAACGGCATGCACAGCCTCGCCGTGGGGCCGGACGGGCGGGTGTTCCTGGCCGACACCTGGAACAACCGCGTCCGCGTCTTCGACCCGAAGGCCGGCACCGTGGCCGCGTTCGCCGGCACCGGGGAGAAGGGCTTCACCGGCGACGGCGGGCCGGCAGTGAGCGCCAAGTTCGGCGGCTGCTTCTGCGTGTCGTTCGCCCCCGGCGGCAAGGCGGTCTACGTGACCGACCTCGATAACAAGCGAATCCGCAAGGTGGACGTGGCGACGGGCGTGGTCACGACCGTCGCCGGAAACGGCCAGCGGGGCGTGCCCAAGGACGGCGAGCCGGCGGTGGCTCAGCCGCTCGTCGATCCGCGGGCCCACGCCGTGGACGCGGCCGGGAACCTGTACGTCCTCGAACGCGGCGGGCACGCCCTGCGGGTGGTCGGCGTCGACGGCAAGGTCCGCACCGTGGCCGGGAGCGTGAAGGCGGGCACCGCCGGCGTCGGCGGGCCGGCCCTGCAAGCGCAGATGAGCGGCCCCAAGCACGTGTGCGTGGACAAGGACGGCTCCGTGCTGATCGCCGACACGGAGAACCACCGCGTGCTGCGGTACGTCCCCGGCAAGGAGGTGGTCGAGCTCGTGGCCGGGACCGGGAAGAAGGGCACCGCCGGCGTCGGCGGCGAACCGAAGCTCGCCGAGTTCAACCAGCCGCACGGGGTCGCGGTTCACCCGAAAACGGGCGAGCTGTACATCTCCGACGCCAGCAACGGGCGGGTGCTCAAAGTGGTCCGCGACTGAAGCGTTCCCGCTTTTTACCGCATTGGCGCGATTGCAATTTCCCGATCCTCTGGCGAGTGAACGACATCCGCCGGCCGCTCCCACGTCGCCCGGTAAAGCGGGAACGTCGGACGACTTCGCCCTCATTTCCGGCTCCGGGCTTGACCGCGGGGGGCCGAACCGCCCCCGTTCGCGGCTCGTCCGTACAATGGCCCCCTCACCACCCCCGGGCACACGGCGAGGCTTCGATCATGGCCGACTGGCAGCGGACGCACACCTGCGGCGACCTCCGGGCGGAGCACGTCGGGGCCGCCGTCACCCTCAACGGCTGGGTCCTCATCACCCGCAACTTCGGCAACCAGGTGTTCGTCGACCTCCGCGACCGCTACGGGCTCACCCAGGTCGTGGTCGAAGCCGACGACGCCGAACTCTTCAAGGCCGCCAACGACCTGGGCCGGGAGTGGGTGGTGTCCGTCACCGGCACCGTCCGCACCCGCGTCAGTGGGAAGAATCGGGCCGACATCGCCACCGGCGAGGTGGAAGTCGTGGCCACGGCGCTGCGGGTGTTGAACCCGTCGCCGCCGCTGCCGTTCAGCGTCACCGAGTTCCCCGACGAGGACCTGGCGAACGAAGACCTGCGGATGCAGTACCGCTACCTCGACCTCCGCCGGCGGTCGCTCCAGGCGGTGCTCATCATGCGGCACCGCGTCACGAAAGTGATCCGCGACTACCTCGACGGCCGCGGCTTCCTCGACGTGGAGACCCCGCTGCTCGGCAAGAGCACGCCCGAGGGGGCCCGCGACTACCTGGTGCCGAGCCGCGTCCACCACGGCGAGTTCTTCGCCCTGCCGCAGTCGCCGCAGTTGTACAAGCAGCTCCTCATGGTCGCCGGGTTCGACAAGTACTTCCAGATCGCCCGCTGCCTCCGCGACGAAGACCTCCGGGCCGACCGCCAGCCCGAGTTCACGCAGCTCGACGTGGAGATGTCGTTCGTCGAGCAGGACGACGTGCTGACGGTGATGGAGGGCCTCGCGGCCGAAATCTTCCGCACCTGCCTCGGCATCGAGTTGGCCCTGCCCCTGCCCCGCATCGGCTACGCGGAGGCGATGGCGAAGTACGGCAGCGACAAGCCCGACCTGCGGTACGGCCTGGAAATCGTGGACGTGACCGACCTCGCCGTGCGGAGCGACTTCGGCGTGTTCAAGAACGCGGTGGCGGCCGGCGGGCGGGTGCGGGCGATCAACGCCGCGGGGGCGGCCGACAAGTTCTCGAACACCGACCTCAAGCCGGGCGGCAAGCTGAGCGAGCACGTCGCCCAGTACAAGGCGAAGGGCCTCGCCTGGATGAAGGCCGAGGGGGACAAGTTCACCGGCAGCATCGAGAAGTTCTTCCCCGAGGACGTGAAGGCCGGCCTCCGCGAACGCCTCAACGTGAAGCCCGGCGACCTCCTCCTGTTCGTGGCCGACAGCGAAGCCGTGGTGTGCGACGCCCTCGGCGGCCTGCGGACGCACCTCGCCACCCGGCTCAACCTCGTGGACCCGGCCCGGAAGGACTTCAAGTTCTGCTGGGTGGTCGACTTCCCGATGTTCACCTGGGACGACGAGGGGAAGCGGTGGGCGGCCAACCACCACCCGTTCACGTCCCCGGCCGACGCCGACCTCGCCAACCTCGAAAGCGACCCGGGCAAGGTGAAGGCGAAGGCCTACGACCTCGTGTTGAACGGCTACGAAGTCGGCGGCGGCAGCGTGCGAATCCACCGCCCGGACGTGCAGGGGCGTGTCTTCGCGATGCTCGGCATGGACGAGGCGGACGCGAAGGCCCGCTTCGGATTCCTGCTGGACGCGCTCAAGAGCGGGGCCCCGCCGCACGCCGGCATCGCCTTGGGCCTGGACCGCTGGTGCATGATCCTGGCCGGCACGACGAACATCCGCGACGTGATCGCCTTCCCGAAGAACCAGAAGGCCCGCGACCTCATGACCGGGGCCCCCGCCGCCGTCGAGCCGCGGCAGCTCAAGGACCTGAACATCAAACTGGGGTGAGGGGTACCGCACTGTCAACTGATTCGGGGGACTGCCTGTAGACTGCATCAACACGGGTTAATAACAAACTCGGTGGACGAGGCTCCGAGCCAAATCAGGTTCCACCAGGGTGATGAGGTGTCGGATGAAACTGGCCGACTTTCTCGCCCAAGCCGGGAACGCTGAGTCAGTCCAGGGCAACCCTGGTGTGACTTGCAACGCTCTGAACAAGACCGAGAAAAGCTTCAACTGCAATCTTACGGTCCCCCAGGCAGTCGCCCTGGCCCGACATCTGCTCGGGAAGGTGGAGATCATCTTGGACCACGGACTCGATGACGCGGTGGTGCAGTTGTACAACATCGGTCTGGACAGCGAGCGGTTGTCGTGTGGCTTGACTCGCGGTCGCATCGGCCCACGTCATAAGAAAAAGAAACCGGCCGGAACAACACCGCCTAAAGCCGCGGGGTAGGAAAGTGTCGCAGGTCGCATCAAATCACGCTTAAAGACTGTCCCATAAGGGGTGTTATGCCGCCACCCGATAGTGAAACTCGGCATCCAGGCCTTTCGGTTCCAATCGGTTGAGCATCAGGTGGATCATGGCCAGCTTGACGAACGCCTCCGACGACCGCACCGTCTTC
>JANPKP010000148.1:0-5278 GCA_031426095.1 Gemmataceae bacterium | reverse complement strand
GAAGACGGTGCGGTCGTCGGAGGCGTTCGTCAAGCTGGCCATGATCCACCTGATGCTCAACCGATTGGAACCGAAAGGCCTGGATGCCGAGTTTCACTATCGGGTGGCGGCATAACACCCCTTATGGGACAGTCTTTAAGTCGCCGTCGTACACCGACATCAGCCCGTTGTCGGCCTCGTTGGGCCGGAACGCGACCGAACTGGCGAAGCCGTCTTGCACGAAGTGGGGGTGAATCTGCCTCAGCAGCAACGTCGCGCCGGTCATTCGGCCACTCCGCCCGCGGTACGAACCTGTTCGGCCAACCATGCCCAGTCATCGGCGCTCGCCAAATCAAGTTCCTTCTCTGTCTCTTCGTCGGCCTCAAGGTTCAGCGAGTGCCAGTCACCCCGTTTCGCAACCGGGTCAATCTCCAAGGAGAGCGACCACGGGTCGAGCGACCACTCGGCCAGCACCCGACCGACCGGTGTCGGGAAAAGGTACGGAAGTCGGAGGTCGTTCGGGTAACGCTCCTCGAAGGCGACGGTGATCCCGTCGAGGGCGGCCGGCGGCGGGGCTATACCTTTGCCGTCGAGCCAGCCGTGTCGGAGCAATTTGAGTTCTTCAACCCGCGCCCGGACATCCAGAGGGTCGATCACAACCACTTGATCGACTGACTCGATGCCTTTGAGCCTTCGATCACGGTCAAACCGGCCACTGGCGTACACCCTCACCCGCACCTTTTGCCCGATCGCGTAGTTGTTGAACGCCTCCAGAATCGTGTCAAGGTGTTGCTCGGCGAGTGGAACCCTGACCGTCGTCCCGTCCGGCCGTTCCAGGTGGAACCACCCATCCTTCAACTCCATTCCGGTTGTCGTGCCGTGAAGCATCACATCGCCAGTGTACTCCTTGACCGTGGAGGCGATCACGAGCCGGTGCCGTGTCTCCTGGGTAAGGTGGGCAGGCGGGCCTGCTGTAGCGTCCTCGAAAACGACTGTCTCACCGGGTTCCAAACTCCGGCCGAAGCGCGCGAAGTACCCGAGCATTCGAGGCGGAAGGTCCGTGATCGGTCGGTTTTGTTCGGCCTCCCGGATCGCTCCGACGAACGCCGCCCGAGCGTCCTCGAAATACGACTTCGCGGCCGGCGGAAAAAGGGTAGTAGCGGCGAAGAACAAACTGATAACGGGAATCGCGCTACCATCCTCCACGCCTGTCAACTTGAGCGAAATGCCGTCGGTGAACCCCCGGGGCACCCGCTTCCGAGCCGGGTTCTCGGAGCGAAACTTCCACTTGGCTATGTCCACAATCATCTGTTCAAGAACTGCGAAGTCGGCGAGGACATGGAGGGGCACCACCCCTCCGTCGAAACGAGAGCCGGTCAGTCTCGGTTTCAGAAATGGCTCAACGTTCACAACTTGTACCCCACGCCACACCCAAACGGCGTGCGATGACGCATTCTGTACGTCCGTTCCATTCTATTAGTTCGGACGCCCGCCGGACTTTATCATCGGTGTACTTGGGTGTGTCGGGCTAATTGGTTTCCCCAGGCAACCAGTCATGTCGGACGCCCCACAGCTATGGCTTGTAACGGCATGGCTGCGTGACGGCTCTACCAGCCGGCATCTAGAGCTTTTCGTTCGTCCGGGCGGCCGCTTGCTCCTTGCGTCCGCCCGCGGGCCGGGGTACGCTATCGCACACCGCCCCCGTCCCCGCCGAGGTCCGCCGATGACACCCGCCCTGTTCGCCGTCGCCGAGCCGTGGCACTGGTCGAGCGACTCGTTCTTCGCCTCCCTCGTCGCCGCCGGGGTGTTCGGCCTCCTCGGTATCGCCATGCTGGCGTTCGGGTTCAAGGTGTTCGAGTGGATCACCCCCAAGGTCCACCTCGAGGAGGAACTCGGCAAGGGGAACGTGGCCGTCGGCATCGTGGTCGCCGCCGCCCTCGTGAGCATCGGGATGATCGTGGTCCGGGCCATCGGCGGATAACGCGTGCCCCACAACCCCCGCCGCAAGCCCCACCACCCGCCGCCGCCGGCCGCCCCCCGGCGGTCGCGGGCGATCACGCTCACGGTGCTGGGGGCGGCCATGCTCACCTGCTGCTGTTGCGTCGTGCCCGGCCGGCGGTCGAACGAGCCGGACCGGACGTGGTACGACGCCGACGGCAAGCCGATGGAAGAGACGTGGCTGACCGACGCCGCCGGCCGCCGCCAGCCGGCCGTCCTCCCGCACGACAGTCACGGCAGGGCGTGGGTGAAGAACGCCAACGGCGACTACGTCCCGCCGGAGGAATTGACGGCTTCCTCGTCGTCCGGCGGCTCGTCGTCGTCGTACCATTCGACCTCGTACCGTCGCACGTCGTGGCTTCCACTGCTGTTCTCCTCCGGCGGCTCCGGCTACCGCTCCTACGGCGGGTCGTCGGGCGGGTCGTCGTCGCACCCGAGCGCGGGGACGGGGTCGAGCGTCAGCCGCGGCGGGTTCGGCAGTACGGGGTCCGGGGCGTCGTCGAGTAGCTGAGCGGTTCGGGCCGGGGCTCAACTCCCCCGCTTTCCCAGGGGGGGTGGTAGCGGAGGAAGGGAAGTGCAGACGGGTTCGAGGGTTGGGACGAAACGCGCCGTTTAAAAGCGGAAAAAGCGGTAACGCTCATGAAGCAACTGACGATCGTGGTAAAGCCGTTCCGGGCCGAGGCGGTGCTGAAGGTCGTCGCCGCCCTGGGGGTGACGGCCTGCTCCGTGCGGGAGGCCAAGGGGTACGGCCGGCAGAAGGGCTACCTCGACCGCTACAAGGGGTCGGAGTACAGCACGGCGTACCTGCCGAAGGTGGAGATCACGGTGTGGGTGCCGGCCGAGAAGGCGGACGAGCTGGCCGAGAAGGCGGTCAAGGCCGCCCGCACCGGCCGGATCGGCGACGGCAAGGTGTTCGTGGTGCCGGCCGCGTGGAACGAGGTGTTGGAGTTCTGAACAAGGGCCAGGAGTCAGGAGTCAGGAGGCACAAAATCAGGTCCTTCCTGTCGCCTGTCCCCCGACCCCTTCTAATTCGGCGTCGTCAAATACACTTCGGCGAACGCCTTCTCGCAGGCCCGGAAGGCGTCGAGCACGGCCGGGTCGAACTGGCCGTCGAACAGGCCGTCGGTCATGGCGGCGACGGCGGCCGGGTGGTCGAGGGCCGGGCGGTGAGGGCGGTCGCGGCGGAGGCTGTCGTAAACGTCGGCCATGGCCACGAGGCGGGCGGCGGGGGGGATGCGGTCGCCGGCCAGCCTGTCCGGGTAGCCGGTGCCGTCCCACCGCTCGTGGTGGTGGCGGACGACGGCCCGGGCGGTGCTCAGGAAGCCGAGCGAGTCGCCGTGTTCGCGGGCCAGGGCTTCGAGGATGTCGCAGCCGATCTGCGGGTGCGTCTCCACCAGCGCCCGCTCCTCGAAGTTCAGCACCCCCGGCTTGCCCAGCACGGTGTCCGGCAGGCCGATCTTGCCCACGTCGTGCAGCGGCACGCACCGCACCAAATCCGCGACGTACTGGCTGTCCTGGAGGGCCAGCCAGCCCGGGTGGCCGGCCAGGGCGGCCGCCAGCACGCGGACGTACTCCTGCATCCGCCGGAGGTGGCCGATCGTCTCCCCGTCGTGCGACTCGGCCATTTTCGCCATCGCAAAGAGCAGGGCGTCCTGGGCCTTCCGCACGTCGCCGTCGCGGGCCCGCAGGCTGCCGCCCATCTGCCGCACGACCTGCCGCAGGTGGATCAGCTCCGACCCCGTCTTGGGCACCGCCGGCCCGCCGTCTTTGTCGCCCGCGTCGCCCGCCGGCTCGTCGTCGGGGATGGCGAACGGGGCGATGCCTTCCATCACTTCGAGGGCGGTGGGCCGGCGGGCGGGGTCGCGGGCCAGCATGCGGTCGAGGAACACGTCGAGGTCGCGGGGGGCGTTCGGGAGGAACTCGCGGAGCCGGCGGGGGCGGCCGGTTTGGAGGGCCTTGACCGTGTCCACCACCGTCTCCCCGCGGGCGAACGGGAGCTGCCCGGTGAGCGTCCAGAAGAGGGTGGCCCCGAGCCCGTAGACGTCCGCGGCGGGGCCGACGGCGGTCGGGTCGAGGCTCTGCTCGGGGGCCATGAACTCGACGCTCCCGAGGAGCATCGTGGGCCGGGTGATGGTGCTGGCGAGCTGGCGGGCGAGGCCGAAATCGACCACCTTCACCCGCCCGCCGTCGGCCAGCAGGAGGTTCGACGGCTTCAGGTCGCGGTGGACCAGGTGGCGGTCGTGGGCCGCCTGGAGGCCCGATGCCGCCTGCCGGGCCCACTCGCACGCCTGGGCGATCGGCCGCGGGCCGTTGGCGTACACGTACTGCTCCAGGTCGCCGCCCGTCACCAGTTCCAGCACGAGGTAGTGGAGCGACGGCTGGCCGGGCACGGGGGACGTTAACACCCCGGCGTCGTAGGCGGACACGATGTGCGGGTGGTCGAGCGACGCCAGCAGTCGCATCTCGGCGTGGAAGCGCTCCAGCACCTCCGGGTGAACGTCGTCGTCCACCGGCAGCACCTTCATCGCCACCCGCCGGCGTAGGAAAACGTGCTCGCCGAGGAAGACGACCCCGACGGTGCCGCCGTTGAGCCGGTCGAGGACGCGGTAGTTGCCGAGGACGAGGCCGAACGTGCTGCCGGCCAGCACCCGGTCCCGCTGGTAGGCGGTGAGGACGCCGGCCTGCGTCAGGGCCTGGCCGACGCGGTCCCGCTGGAACAGGTGGCCGGCCTTCGGCCCGAGCTGGGCGAGGAACCGGCGGACGGCCGCGGCGTCGGCGAGTTGGAGGTCGAGGACGTCCTGGATCACGTCGCGGGCGGCGGCCGGGAGCCCGGGCACGTTCAGGGCGGGGTCGAACGCCCGCCCGGCGGCCGGGGCCGGGGTCGTCGCGTTCGCGGACGTGGGGCCGGCGGCGCGGACGGTGCGGAGCGGCGGCAGGCTGTGCATGCGAACAGGTCCGTCCGGGGCGTGGCGGCGGCGTGGCGGCGCAAGGGTAGGTCGCGGCCGGCGGGCAGGCAAGGCAAAGCGGGACACGAGACACGGGAGGTGGGACACGGGACGAAACCCGGATCGAACGGACGCCGTTTCCCCTGCGTTTGCCCGTGTCTCGTGTCCCGTGTCTCGTGTCCCGTGTCCGCCGACCGCGGAGGGTGCCATAATACCCCCCGCACGGGCCGCCCTCTTCCGGCCGCGGCCCCCATCACCCCGAGGAGACGTCACGTGCCCACCCCCACCCGCCGGCTCGCCGGCTGCGCCGCCCTCGCGGTCGGCCTCGGCTACCTGGCCGCCGCCGCCGCCGCCCC
>JANPKP010000147.1:0-2312 GCA_031426095.1 Gemmataceae bacterium | reverse complement strand
GGGCCGCCCGCCGGAGTTCGGCGACCGCCTCCGCGGCCCCGCCCGCCCCGGTCGGCCGCAGCCCGAGTTCTTCGAGCAGGTTGCACGCCGCCCACAGGGCGGTGGCGTTGTCGTCCACCACCAGCACCGGCCTGTCGAGCGGCTCCTCGATCACCAGGTCCATCATGGTCGCCGCCACCGGCTTGGCCGGGGCGAACCGGGCGGTGAAGTGGAAGGTGCTCCCCAGCCCCGGCTTGCTCTCGGCCCAGACGGTGCCGCCCATGAGGCCGACGAGCCGGGTCGAGATCGACAGCCCCAGGCCGGTGCCGCCGAACCGCCGGGTGGTCGAGCCGTCGGCCTGGACGAACGGCTCGAAGATGTCTTGGAGCTTGTCGGCCGGGATGCCGATCCCGGTGTCCGACACGGTGAACTGGAGCTTGGTCCCCCCGGTCCCGTCCGGGATGCCGCCGCGGACGCCGACCACGACCTCGCCGGCGGCGGTGAACTTGAGGGCGTTGCCGCCGAGGTTGATGAGCACCTGGCGGAGCCGGACCGGGTCGCCGCGGACCACCGGCGGGACACCGAACCCGACGTCGCAGACGAGTTCGAGCCCCTTCCCGTGGGCCGCCCCGGCGAGCGTCTGGAGGGCGTCCTCGAGGACCGCCCGGAGGTCGAAGTCGGTCGGGTCGAGGTCGAACCTCCCGGCCTCGATCTTGGACAGGTCGAGGAGGTCGTTGATGACCCCGAGGAGCGACCCGGCGGACGCCGCGACCACGTCCAGGCACTCCCGGTGCTCGGCCGCCAGGGTGCCCTCGAGGACGGCCTCGGTGAGCCCGATGATGGCGTTCATCGGGGTGCGGATTTCGTGGCTGACGTTGGCCAGGAACAGCCCCTTGGCCCGGTTCGCCTGCTCGGCCGCCTCCCGGGCCGCGTCCACCGCCCGCTTCTGGGCGGCGATCTTGGCCCGCGACTTCCGCAGCTGCCGCAGCAGCCGGCGGAGGTGGACGTTCTTGTTCTGCACCGGCGTCAGGTCGGCGATGGTGGCCAGCGCCCCGCGGCAGACGCCGCCGTCGAAGATGGGGGTGGCGTTGACCGACACGGTCCGCCGGCAACGCCCGTCGAGGGTGAGGACGGTGCCGGTCTGGGTGGTGGCGTCCCGCAGGGCCTTCGCCCACGGGTAGTCGGCGGCCGCGGCCGCGTCGGCGACGACCGCCCACGGGAGGTCGGACGCCTTCCGCCCCTCGATCTCGGACGCCGGCCGGCCGACGGTGCGGGCGAACCCGTCGTTCGCGTGGACCACGGTCTGGTCCTTGTCCAGCACCATCACCCCCTCGCTCAGCACGTTCAGGGTGGCCCGCACGCGGTCGGGCATGACCTGGGCGGAAGCCAAATCGACGCGGCGGAACACGGCCCGGAGGTACAGCCGGACGACGACGAAGCCGGCGACGGCGGTGAACGCCAGGAGGGGGAAGAGGGCCCCGCCGACGAGCCGCCACGGGCCGCCGAACGGCAGCGGCTTGAAGGCGACTTCGACCGTGCCCCACGGCTCGCCGTCGCGGCTCACGGGGACGTGCATGTGGCTCGGGGTGGACGCCGCGGGGTCGTTGCCGACCCAGCGGGCGGGGTGGTCGCCGAGGTTCACCACGAGCTTGCCGGCGGTGTCGCGGACGCCGACCGAAAGGACTTCCGGGTTGCGGGCCTTCACGGCCCTGGCGAACGCCTCGATGGCCCCCACGTCCTGCCGCTGGGCGGCGAGGCTGCTCTCGATGGCGACCGCCTCGACGGCCGCGACCCGGGGGCGGACGGCGGCCGTTTCGGGGTCCGGGGTGAGGTCGAGGGCCCGGGCCGCGACGAGCAGGCTGAGGACGAGGCCGACGAGCCCAAAGCTGATCCGCGTCATGGGCGAGTTCTCCCGGCACCGCACTGGACTGGTTCGAGCCCCGGGACGGCCGTCGCGGGGCTTTCGTGGTTCACCCGCCGACCATCGCCTGCAACGATTCGTCGTCCCCGACGGTCCCGCCGGCCCGCTTGCCTTTGCCCTCGTCGGCCTCCCAGGCGTAGATCACGTCGAGCGGGTCGAACTGCCTCCAGACCGCCGGCCGCACCAGGAGGGCGCTCAGGAACCAGTACACGGCCCGCGTGTTCAGCAGCACGTACCCGGCCGACGCCACGCTCACGGACACGACCGCCGCGTCGGTGTAGGCGACCGTTTGCGGGGTTTCGGTCACGTCGCCGGCCAGCACGTCGAGCGAGGTGAACACGGCGTCGGGGACCGACGTGGGGGGGGTGGTCGGGGCGACCGCCGGGGCGACGGCGGGGGCCGCCGCGGCGAC
>JANPKP010000146.1:0-3415 GCA_031426095.1 Gemmataceae bacterium | reverse complement strand
TAAATAGCGCTATGAATATGAAAAATTCGTTTCCACCATAACGCGGGAGCGTCCGCGAATTCTGGCACGAAGCCTTTGACACCGCCGTTTTCGTCGCGGCCCCGAGACGCCCCCGTGCCCCAACTTTCTCTCACACGCTCCTTGCAAGACTTCGCCACAACCGAGCCCGATGTCCGGACGCACCCATCCATCTCGCCCGTCCTGCTGATCGCGGTCGCCGCCTTCCTGTTCCTCTTCCAACTCGGCCGGCACGACCTGACGCACAGTCACGAGGCCCGGGCCGCCCAGAACGCGCAGCGGATGCTCGACGACGGGGCGTGGGGCTTGCCGGTGCTGTTCGACGGGCAGGCCGACCTCCAGAAGCCGCCGGGGTTCTATTGGCTCGTCGCCGCGTTCGGGGCGGTCAACGGCGGCGAAATGACGCCGTTCGTCGCCCGCCTGCCGGCCGCGCTCGCGGGGCTGGCGACGGTGGGAATGGTTTTCGCCTTTCTCCGTTCGCAGGGGCGAACGGCCGCCGCGTGGGTGGCCGCCCTCGGTCTCGCCACGGCGTTCCACTACACGGGAATGGCCCGCACCGCCCGCATCGACATGCCGCTCGCGGCCGCCGTCGCGGCGTCCGTGTTGGCGTTCGTCCGCGGCTGCGAGCCGGCCGCCCGCCGCACACTCGGCTGGCACCTCGTTGCGGCTTCGGCGGCGGCGGCGGCGGTGCTGCTGAAGGGGCCGATCGGCCTCGCCCTCGTCGGCGGCACGGCGGTGGCGTGGCTCGTCGTCGGTCGCTTGACTCTCTCACCGGGCGACCGGCCGACGCTGCCGTGGCGATCGGCCGTACTCGGGCCACTCGTGGTGGCCGCGGTCGCCCTGCCGTGGTTCGTGTGGGCGAACCACGCGACCGGCGGCGAGTTCGTCCGCGTCTTCGTCTGGCACCACAACGTCGCCCGCTTCCTCGGCACGTCGCCGACCCTCGCCAGCCACCCGTGGTGGTACTACGTGCCGCGGTTCGCCGTCGACTTCCTCCCCTGGACGCCGGCCCTCGCGGCCCTGCTCGTGTGGGCCGTGCGCTCCGGCCGGTGGCACGCGGACGCCGCGTTCCGCCTCGGGGTCGTCTGGCTCGCGGTCGTGGTCGTGGTGCTGTCGAGCGCCCACTTCAAGCGGGCCGACTACCTCTTGCCGGCGTACCCCGGAGCGGCCTTGGCGCTCGGTGCCGCGGCCGAAGCGTGGTGGCGGTCCCGCGAAAACGCCCGCACCCGTACGCTGGCCGTCCGCGGGTTCGCGGCGGTGGTCGCGGCCGTGGTCGTCGGCTGGCAGGTGATGATCTTCGCGGTCGAACCCCGGCACGCGGCGGCCGACGACAAGAAGGGGTTCGCGGACGCCGTGCGGGCGGCGGCCCCGAAGCCGGCACTGGTGCTTCTGTTCCGCGTCGAGTCGCACCTGCTCGCCTTCCACCTCGGGCGGCCGGTGCATACGCTGGTGGAGTGGGGCGAGTTGAACGACCGCCTCGGCGAACCCGGCCCGCACTTCATCGTGACGCAGCCGCAGTACGCCGACGAGGTGAAGCAAATCCTCCCCCACCGGCGGCTCGTGGAGGTGGCCCGGCTCGACCGGTTCGTGCCCGGCAAGCCCGACCGCCCGCTCGTATTCCTCCGCAGCGAACCGTAAATGCCCCGCGACGCCGTGACCCTCGTACTGCCCGTTCCCGACGCCGGCGAGCGGCTCGGCAAGTCCGTAACCGCGTGGGCCGACGCCCTCGCCCGCCTCGGCCGCGAGTTCGAAATCCTCGTCGTGGATGACGGCTCACCGGACCCCACGCCGTTCGCCAAGCTCGGCCTCCTCAAACACGTCCGCGTTCTCACGCACGCCACCCGCCGCGGCTACGGCGCGTCGCTCCGCACCGCCGTCGCGGACGCCCGCCACCCGATCCTCGTCCACGCCTCCACCGACGACGCCTACACGCCGAACGACCTGAGCAAACTCCTCGACCGGCTCGACGTGACGGACGAACTCAGCGGCCTGAGCCCGACGCTCGTGAGCGGTTGCCGGGCGGGCCGGCCGGCGCCCGCGGCGTTGCGGCTCGCCGGCCGGGCGTGGCGGCTGTTCTGCCGCGTCGCCCTCGGCCTGCCGCTCGCCCCGCCGGCCGCGTGGCTCGGGTTCACGTCACACGCCTACTCGTACTGGGTGTGGGCCGTGTTCGGCGTGCCGCTCGTGGACCCCCACAGTGCCTTCAAGGTGTGGCGGACCGCCTTCCTCAAGCGGGTGCCGATCCAGTCCGGCGGCGACTTCGTTCACACCGAACTGGTGGCCAAGGCGACGTTCCTGACGAGCGTGCTGGACGAGGTGCCACTGTCTCCGCGAACGCCTTCACCGCCGCCGACGCCTTCGGTGTGGCCGGAGATGGTGGCCGTGTTCCGCGCCCCCGACTTCGGCGACCCGCTCGGCGTGCGGAAGCACCCGGCGGCCCCCACGCCCCCGCCGGGCGAACCGGCTGCCGTCACGGACGCACCACCGCCCACCGAACCCCCTCCGGCCGCCCCGTTGGCCCTCGCCCCCGCCCCATGAGTTCCACCCCGCCGCGCATCCTGTTCGTCACGGGCAAGCTCGCCGAGCCGGCCCTGCGGCGTGTGCTGGCCGACCTCGCCCCGAAGGCCGCGTTCGAGCCGGCGGTCGCCGTCCTGCCCATCACCGTCGCCGCCCTCATGACGGCCGACTGGGTCCGTCGCCACCTCACGGTCCCGGCCGGCGTCGACCAGATCGTCCTGCCCGGCTTCACCCGCGGGGACGCCGGCGAGGTCGCGGCCGCGACCGGGCTGCCGGTCCGCGTCGGGCCGAAAGACCTCCGCGACCTGCCCGAGTTCTTCGGAGAGCGCTCGGGGCCGCCGCCGGGGTACGGGGCGTTCGACATCGAGATTCTGGCCGAGATCAACCACGCCCCGCAAAAGACCCGCGACGCCCTGCTCGCGGAGGCCCGCCGCTACCGGGCCGGCGGGGCCGACGTGATCGACCTCGGGTGCGACCCCGGCGGCCCCTGGGCCGGCGTCGGCGACGCCGTGCGGGCCCTGCGGGACGACGGCTGCCGCGTGTCGATCGACAGTTTCGACCCCGCCGAAGTGGAAGCCGCGCTCGCGGCCGGGGCGGAACTCGTGCTGAGCGTGAACGGCACGAACGCCGCCCACGCCCGCCGCTGGCACGAGCACTTCCCCGGAGTCGAAGTGGTCGCCGTCCCCGACACGCCGAGCGATTCGGACGGCCTCGACCGCACGGCCGAACGGCTGAGCCGGTGGGGCGTCCGCTTCCGCCTCGACCCGGTGGAAGTCGAAGCCGCCCTCGCCGCCGGGGCCGAATTGGTGCTGAGCGTCAACGGCACGAACATCGGCCACGCCCGCCGCTGGCACGAGCGGTTCCCCTGCGTCGAGGTGGTGGC
>JANPKP010000145.1:0-5044 GCA_031426095.1 Gemmataceae bacterium | reverse complement strand
AAGAGCGGCGGCAGCGCCCGGCGGGCGGCCTTCCGCTCGGCGAGGCGGCAGGCGTCGCGGAACCGGCCGGCGGCGCGGAGGGCGGCGGCGAGCGCGTGCAGCCCCGGGAGGGCGGCGAACGCCGGGTCGGGGGCCGGGCCGGAACGGGCGGCGGCCGCGGGAGGGCCGGCGAACCGCGGTCGGAAGAGGTCGAGGGGCATGGACGGCGCGTCCTCCGTGACGGCGACGCGGCATTAGACGCCGAAACGGCGATCGGGTACAAGGGGAAGTGTGGGGCAGGTCGGCGGACCAGTCGAAAGCGGCGGGTGAATACGATCCGCTGTTCGACGTGGACCGCGAACTCGGCGTACAAGGGGCGGGCGAACGCTGACCGCACGAGCAGCCCGGCGGCCGTCAGCTCGTGCCGCGACTCCCTAGAAGTGGAGTGGCTCGCGTTTCCCAGGGGATGATCTGTTCGAGGAGTTCGTACATCGACCGCCCGTACTCCTCGGCCTGGGCTCGGGATTTAGCCAGTTGCACGCGGAGGTCGGCCACCTCGCGGCGGAGCCGTTCGGTTTCGTCGGCCGGGGCCGGCGTCGGCTCGTCGTAAAGGCCGTCGGCGTCGGCCGGCGGGTGGTCGGCCGGGTCGGTGCGGTCGTCGGCCGTGAGCGTGCCTCCGCGGGTGGGGGTTAGCCGTTCAATTCTACCGCCTCGTCCCAGTGCTCGTACATGCCGGGCAGGGCCGCCCTCGTGGCCTCCAGGTCGGCC
Source organism: Gemmataceae bacterium (assembly GCA_031426095.1). Classification (GTDB taxonomy): domain Bacteria; phylum Planctomycetota; class Planctomycetia; order Gemmatales; family Gemmataceae; genus JANPKP01. The sequence goes on along the minus strand of JANPKP010000145.1, from coordinate 4,297 downwards.
ATCGTCCGCTTCAGGCGGGCCGGGTCGCGGTAGATGTCGGCGGCCTCCAGGGCGGCTTCCAGCGCGGCCACCTTCGCCTCGGCGGCCGCGATGTCGGCCTCCACGTCGGCCGCCTTGCGGAAGGGGAACTTCCGCTTGCGGCGGGCCTTCGACGGGGCGCTGTCGGTCGCCGCTTGCGGGGAAGGATCGGGGGGCTTACGCCCCCCGCTCGCCTGTGTCTTGTCGGCCTCCTCGCGGGCCTTCCGCAGCAGTTCGTAGGTGTCGTAGTTGCCGTACACGACTTCCGTCTTGCCCTCCTCGATCACGATCAGGAGGTCGGCCACGCGGTTGAGGAAGTAGCGGTCGTGGCTGACCACGATGACGGTGCCGGCGAACGCCTTGACGGCCTCTTCGAGCGAGTCGCAGGCCCAGATGTCGAGGTGGTTCGTCGGCTCGTCGAGCACCAGGAGGTTGACGCCGTTGACGGTCAGCTTGGCCAGCGCCGCCCGGCTCCGCTCGCCGCCGCTGAGGAGCTTCACCTGCTGCTCCACGATCTCGCCCTGGAGGCCGAAGGTGCTCAGGAGGTCGCGCATCTTCTGCTCGGTGTGCTCCGGCTCGTCGTCCGGCCAGACGGCCCGCAGCACCGTCTTCTCCTCGTTCAACAGGCTCAGGTGCTGGTCGAGGTAGCCGGGGAAGACGAGGTGGCCCCGCTGGACGAGGCCGGACGTGGCCTCCTCGGTGCCGAGGAGGATGCGGAGGAGCGTCGTCTTGCCGCAGCCGTTGGGGCCCATGATGCCGAGCCGCCGGCCGCGGGGCACGTCGAAGCTCAGGCCTTCGAACAGGAGCTTGTCGCCGTACCGCTTGGTGAGGTCCTCGACGTGGAAGACGTTGTCGCCGGAGCGGGTCGCCTCGGGGAACTGGATGTTCGGCCCGCTCACCCGCGTCGGCTTGTCGAGGCGGTCGAGCTTGTCGAGGGCCTTGGCCCGGGATTGGGCCTGCTTGGCGAGCTGCCCGTAGTGGGCCCGGCGGATGTACTCCTCCTGCTTGAGGACGTACTCCCGCTGGGCCTCGTACTCCTTCAGCAGCCGCTCGTACCGCTCGTCCCGCAGCCGCACGTACTGCTTGTAGTTCCCCGGGTACGCCGTCACTTGCCGGTCGTGCAGCTCCAGCACCTTGTTCACGACGCGGTCGAGGAAGTAGCGGTCGTGGCTGACGACGAGCATCCCCTCGGGCTGGCGGGCGAGGTAGTCTTCGAGCCAGCGGGTGGTGCGGATGTCGAGGTGGTTGCTCGGCTCGTCCAGGAGCATCACGTCGGGGGCGGAGAGCAAGAGCTTGGCGAGGAGCAGCCGCCGCTGCTGGCCGCCGGAGAAGGTGTGGACCTCCCGCCGGAAGTCGGCCGTCTTGAAGCCGAGGCCGGACAGCACGCCCTCCACCTTGTGGTCGAGTTCGTAGGCGTCGTGGTGGCGGAGGAGTTCCGTCAGGCGGTCGTACCGGGCCGATAGCAACTTCCGCTCGGCGTCGTCGCCGGCGGCGGCGAGGGCGTCGGCCACGGTCACGAGTTCGGCCTGGGTGGCGACCAACTCGTCGAACGCCGACTTGGCCTCGTCGAAGAGCGTCCGGCCGGGGGAGAAGTCGGCGACCTGCTGAAGGACGCCGAGTCTGGCCCCGGCGTGGAGCGTGACCTTGCCGGCGTCCGGCTCGTCCTCGCCGGACAACACCCTGAGCAACGTCGTCTTGCCGGCCCCGTTCGGGCCGACGAACCCGACCCGCTCGCCGGCGTGCAGCTCGAAGGAAACGCCCTCGAACAGGGGGGTGGCGTCGTACCCGCGGGCGAGGTCGGTGCAGCTGAGCAGGAGCATGGGGCGGTCCCGTCGTGGAAATCCGTGTCGCCGCCGGGCGGCCCCCGTTAGAGTAGCGACCACCGTGTTAGCCCGTCGCCCCCGGCCGGTATCCTGGGGGGAACGGAGAACCCGGCGGCCACCGGGGCGGCCGGCCGGGCTAGAATGAAGCGGGCGACACGGATTCCTCCCCCCGACCTCACAGGGGCTCCGGCTATGCGCTACCTCACCGCCATCCCGGTCTACAACGAGGCCCGGCACGTCCGCCAGGTCCTCGCCGAGGTCCGGAACTACAGCCCCGACATCCTGGTGGTGAACGACGGCTCGACCGACGGCACCGCCGCCCTTCTCGACGGGGAAGCCGGGATTCAGCGTGTGGACCACGCCGGGAACAAGGGGTACGGGGCGGCCGTCGCCACCGCCTTCCGGTACGCCGTCGAGCACGATTACGAGGTGCTGGTGACGATGGACTGCGACGGCCAACACGAGCCGGGCCGCATCGCCGTGCTGCTCGAAGCCCTGCACGACGCCGACATCGTCTCCGGCAGCCGCTACCTCCGCGACTTCCGCCAGGACACGCCGGCCCCGACCGACCGGCGGTTCATCAACGCCACCATCACCCGCGAGATCAACGCCCGCTACGGGCTCGACCTCACGGACTCGTTCTGCGGCTTCAAGGCGTACCGCCGCGACTCCCTCGAACGGCTCAGCATCACCGAGAACGGCTGGGGCATGCCGCTGCAACTCTGGGTGCAGGCGGCCCGCCAGCGGCTGCGGGTGAAGGAAGTGGGCGTGCCGCGGCTCTACCTCGACCCGAACCGGGCGTTCGGCGGGCTCCTCAACGACCCCGACCAGCGGCTGGCGTACTACCGCTCGATCCTGGCCGCCGCCGAGGGCGACCCGCTGCCGGTGCTTCCGGCCGCGGCCGCCCCCGCCGCGTGCCCGGAGGCGTGTTGATGCGCCGGTTCAAAGCCCCGACGGCGAACGGGGCCGTCCTCGCGGAACCGGGGTTCGACGCGCTGCCGCCGCTGGTGGAGGCCAACCGCCGGGTCCTGAACCGCGGCGACGTGGTGGTCGGTGGCCTGCCGCTGCGGGAACTGCGGGCGATGGCCCGCCGGGAGGCGGTCGCGGCTGCCCGCGAGTTCATGGGGGAAGCAAGCCCCGGGATGGCCATCCCGGGGCTTTCGCCCGACGTGCCGCTCATCCTAGCCGGACACCAGCCGGAACTCTCTCACCCCGGCGTCTGGGTCAAGAGCTTCGCCCTGAACCGGCTCGCCCGGCAAGTCGGCGGCGTCCCGCTCAACCTCGTCGTCGACAACGACACCCTCAAGTCCGCGTCGCTCCGCTTCCCGACGTGGGACGACCGCGACCCCGCCTCCGTCCGCCTCCAGAACGTGCCGTTCGACGACTTCGCCGCCGAAGTGCCTTACGAAGACCGCGGCGTCCTCAACCGCGACCTGTTCGAGTCGTTCGCGGACCGGGCGGCATCCTTGTGCAACGCATGGGGATTTGCTCCGCTCCTGCCGGCGGCGTGGGGCTGCGTACTGGCGGCCCCCGGCACCGTCGGCGAACGGTTCGCCGCCGCCCGCCGCTGTTTCGAACGCGAGTGGGGCTGCGACAACCTCGAACTGCCGGTCAGCCGGCTCGCGGGCACCGAGGCGTTCGCCCGCTTCGTGAACCACCTGCTCGCCGATTTGCCCCGCTTCCGCGAAGTCTACAACGCCGCCGTCCAGCGCTACCGCGACGCCAACGGCATCCGCAGCCGCAGCCACCCGGTTCCCGACCTTCATCCGGGCGAGGCCCCATTTTGGGGTCCACGGGGGCCGGACGGCCGGCGGGGGCGGGTGACGGCCACCCACCCCGACCCGGCCACGCTCCGCCCCCGGGCGCTGACGCTCACGCTCTTCGCCCGCGTCTGCCTCGGCGACTTCTTCGTTCACGGGATCGGCGGCGGGAAGTACGACGAGGTGACGGACGCCATCGTCCGTGACTACTTCGGCGTGGAGCCGCCGGCGTATCAGGTGTTGTCGGCCACGCTCCACCTGCCGGTTCCGACGTTCCCGGCCCGCGAGCCCGAGGTGCGGGCGGCTTGGCACACCGCCCGCGACCTCCACTGGAACCCCCAGCGGCACCTGCCGGCCGACGTGGCGGCGGAGTTACGCGGCGAGAAAGCCGCGCTCGCCGCCGCGGAGCCGGCCGACCACCGCGACCGGGTGCAGTGGTTCCACGACCTCCGGCACGTCACCGAGGCGCTGCGGCCGTTGCTCGGCGAGCGGGCCGGCGAGGCGGAACGAGGACTCGCCACCGCCCGCGAACAGGCGGCGGCGAATGCTTCCTTGCTACGGCGTGATTTCGCGTGGGTGCTATACCCGGAAGGGGTGCTGCGGGATTTCTGCCGGGGGTTCCTGTAGCCCTGGCGAGCGGGGGGCGTCAGCCCCCTGATTCTTACTCGCATCAATTGAGCCAGAGAACATCAGGGG
>JANPKP010000144.1:0-3824 GCA_031426095.1 Gemmataceae bacterium | reverse complement strand
CCAGGCCCGCTCAATGTCTCCGTCCTCGAAGAGAGCCTTCCACATCGCCTCCCATCTGGCGACGGGCAAGGAACCATCGGCATTCATGTTGACGGTGAAGAACCTCAGAAGCATGAGGAAAACGGCCATGTCCTCCTCGGTGACGACCTTCCTGCCGCTGGCAATCAGCCTGGTCTCGCCGATTAACTCCTTTGCCAAAGACAAATAGCCTCCCTTGAGCCTGGCGAGTTCGTCATCCCCGAAATGGCGACAGGAGATCGAGCCCGTCTGCTTCCTCTCCTTTTCCCCGAAGCCAACCAGCCGAGGCCGTTGACGTACCTCCTCGACAACCGAGTCCACCGACTCACTTTCAGCCGGAACCTGGAGCCTCCTCAGTTCGTCCACCTCGACCCGGGTGGTCCCCCGCAGTTCGTCGGCCCTTGCCAACGCCTCCCTCGGCAGCTTGGCGAGTTGCCCCGACTTGTACGTCCTCAATTCGAGCTTCTGGTCGCCCCATCCGAACTCGGGGGCATGGCCCTTCACCTCAACATTCTCGACGTCCCATTTCCCCTGGGACAACTCGGCCTTCAACCAACGGTCGAATTGCCTGAGGACCGGGTTCAGGCCCTCCGTACCCAGCTTTTCCTTGACGACAACGATGTAGCCGTGGACGCCGTTGCCGTTGGTGCTGGCCTCGAAGTAGAGATTTGAAAATCGGGTCGTTCGCAGGTGCTTGGCGAAGGCGGTTGCTCCTTCCAGGCTCCCCGAATGATGACAATCGATGTCGATGTTGACCAGGACCTCATCGGTCGCCGATCGCCCGTCGGCGGTGAAGTAGTGGGTCTTGTTACCAGCGAAGTGGTCCGCCATGTCTTTGTTCTTGAGGCAGGACAATCGACGGCCCCACATGCCCATACGGAGGCACTGGAAGTGGTACTCGATGTCGTCGTTGCGATTGCAGTGGATCGGGCTGCCGGCTTTCGTCTTGATGCCGTGATCGAAGGGCGAAATTCTTTGACGAATCCAGGTATAGATATTCTTGTTTTTCCTCGGCGTTTTTCGGGGCTTGGTCACTATCATACCTTGTCTGTTTCTTGTTTGTTGATTTGTGTCCGTTCCGCGAACTCCGCTCTGGGGACGGGGGTGGGGTTGGTCGCCCTGAGGCGTGCGGCGTGAGGGCAGCGTGACGGGGGTCGGCGTCAGGGCGACGCGGTCTCTCGGGTCGAGTCGACCTTCCAGATGTCCGGCAGGAACGGCTCCAGTTCGCCGGCCGGCGTGATCGGGATCTTCGCCAGCACGCTCGCGAGGTAGCGCTGCGGGTCGACGCCGTGACGTTCGGCCGAGGCGATCAGCGTGTAGAGCGTCGCGGCGGTACCGCCGGCGCGGTCGTTGCCGGCGAACAGCCAGTTCTTGCGGCCGATCGCCACCCGCTTCAAGGCCCGCTCGGCGGCGTTGTTGTCGATCGCCAGGACGCCGTGCGTCGCATAGACGCTCAAGGCATCCCACTGGTTCAGCGCGTAGCCGATCGCCCCGGCCATCGGGCTGCGCGGCAGGACGACCCGGGACTCGTCGTCGAGCCATGCCTTGATCCGGGCGAGGACCGGCACGCTCTGGCGCCGGCGGAGTTCGAGCCTCGCCGATTCGTCCAGGTCCTTCGCCCGCCGCTCCACGTCGTAGAGTTCGCCGACCAGCGCCAGCATCTGGGCCGATCGCCTGCCGTCGGTGGACCTGGCGTCGAAGAACTTGCGGCGCGCGTGGGCCCAGCACGCGACCTCGGTCACGTCATCCTCGTGGTAGATCCCGTCGTAGCCCGCGTAGGCGTCGGCTTGCAAAAACCCCTTGTACCCCGCCAGCCAGGTCGACGGCCCGGCGCGGGTGCGGTCGGGGGTGTAGTCGTAGACGACGTACGGATTCCGATGGTCGCCGATGTAGGCCCAGATCCGCCCCTTGCGGCACCGGCCTTCGCCCGGAGCCTGCACCGGCACGACCGTCTCGTCGGTGTGGATCACCCGCGATCGTTTCACCCGGTCGCCCATCAACGAGACGAGAGGTTGCACCAGCTCACCGGCCGCCCGGAGCCAGGCGCACATCGTGCTGCGGGCGATCGAGACGTCCTGACGCTCGAAGATGTGTTCGAGCCGGTACAGCGGCAAGTGGTCGCCGAGCTTGCTGGTGATCACATAAGCCAGCAGCCCCGGCCCGGCCAGCCCCTTGTCGATCGGCTGCGGAGGCCTGGCGGCTGTTGTGATCCGGGGGTCGATCGCCGTGGTCTCGCACCGCCTGCAGGCGTAGGTGTGGCGGACGTGGCGCAGGACCTTGAACGACGCGGGCAGGTATTCGAGCTGCTCGCTGACCTCCTGGCCGATCCGGTGCCGCATCTCGCCGCAGCACGGGCAGGGCTTGTCGGCGTCGGCCAGGTCGTGTTCGATGTCGATGCGAGGCAGGTGGTCGGGCAGTTGTTGCCGGCCGTGCTTGTGGCGGTTGCGGACGCGACGAGTGACGAGTGGTTCACCCGATTCCTCCTCGATGCTCGGCCCGTCCAGCGGCATCGAATCGACCCGGAGGCCGAACAGGAGCAGCTGGCGTGGGTCGAACCGCTCGGACTTCGGGCCGTAGAACCGGCGGAGGATGGCGTCGATCTCGGCCTTCTTCTCGGCCTCCATGCGCAGCCGCAGGGCGTCGAGCTGGTCGGCGGCCTCCTGCCGGATGCGGCCGACGAGCGCGTCGTGCTCGGCTTGTCGCTCGACGAGCAATCGCTTGAGCAGGGCCGGATCGTCGGGGAGCTCGGCGACGCGTGTCATGCCACCCGTTGTACCGAACGACCTCCGATCGCGCCAGACGGATCCGAGGAAAACTCGCGATTTCCCGCGTCAGTCAGGCCGCGTCGCCACGACCGTCAGCCCCGAGAGCAGCCGCAGCAACTGGGCGCCGTCGATCGCCATCGCCCTGGCGTCGCCGGCCGGGAAGGGGAACGTGCCGCGATCGAGCCTCTTGTAATAGATCGCCAGGCCGTCGCGATCATACCAGAGGACCTTCACGCGTTGCGCCGAGCGGTTTCGGAAGACGAACAGGCTGCCCGAGAGCGGGTCGTGCCCCAGGAACGCCCGCACCACCTCGGCCAGGCCGTCGAACCCCTTCCTCATGTCCACCGGCTGCGTGGCGACCCAGACTCGCACGCCCTCGGGGCCCAAAGTGGAGGCGATCACGCCGTCACCTCCGTCGCCTCGAGGGCCCGGACCAGCTCGGCGACCTGCGCGGGCGTCATCGAGCCGGGCAGCCGCAGGAGCCTCCCGCCCCGCAGCTCGATCACGATGGCCGGGTCGAGGGCGACCCGCGGCCCGTCGCGGACGACGACCGGGACGAAGGCCGGCGTCGCGGAGGGTCGGCCAGCGTCCCGCTCCCGAAAGGTGCGTCGCCGTTCATGGAACGACGGCTCGCTGATTCGATGTCGGCGACAGAACTCCCGCACCGACAGCCCGCTCGTGGCCTGCCGCCGGATGGCGTCCCGCCAGGAGGCTTCCTTCTCCGAATCTCGCTGCGTGTTGGCCATCGCATCCCCCTTGTGTGGCGATGGACCAAGCTTGACGACTCACGCGCCCCGATTGAAGATGCACTTCGCGGAACGCACACATTTGGTCGGACCCTCCAACGACTGAGGAATCATCGGGCGAATCGCCGTCACCGATCGAAGGCTCCGCCCCAAGTCCGGCTGCCCCGGGCCGCCCCGCTCGGGGCATCTGCCGTCGCGGTGGATGTCGTCAACCGGCCCGGGCGAGTCGGGAAATTCGGCCGGCCACCGCCGGACATTGAACTTGGAGGCCGACCGGTGTTTTGCTAAAGTTCCC
>JANPKP010000143.1:0-2422 GCA_031426095.1 Gemmataceae bacterium | reverse complement strand
CGGATAAACCGGCAGGTGTGGCTCGGTCAAGGCCCACTGGGGGTCGGTAATGTCGCTCGGGTAAGATCGGCTTCTCATGGGCCATTTTAGGCCCCCAGGCCTCTTATGGGACAGTCACTAAACGAGTAGACCGGCGCGATGTGACCTTGCGGCTCTGTACTATACCGGATGTAAACACCTGTGTCTTTGTTGACGCGAAACCCACACCGAGAAGGACGGCCGTGGTACCGGACAGAGTTGATCGCCGTGAAGTGCTTGTGTTCAGCGATTTGGATCAAGGCGGAGCCATAGTGCCGGTGATCGTCGTCGATGTGCATTTCAACGCACTCCGTTTGAGCAGCTTATCAACTTGTTGAGTTCCGCATGGCTGTACGCGATGGGCGAAGTAGTTTGCTATCACGCTGAATAGCGTAACATCTGCAATCGCAACCAGCAACGATCGACTGCTTCTTTGTCATCTGCGCCCGCTACGCAGCATTCGACAAAATTTCTCCCCCGCTCGCGCGAACCACCCCCCGGGTCCGGCCGTCTGAGGGGGGTACCCGCGGCGGGAGCGTTCGCCCACGAATCGGCCGGCGGGGACAAAATGGCCGCCGCCGGTTGTCGAAAGACTCGGCGGCGGGTAAACTTCCCGGTTCCGGTTGCGACCGGAGTGCAAGTGTTCCGATGTGACCCGTTCCACTGACCGTTGAGACTTCTCCGCTGTTCCGCTCCACTCGCGGGCTCCCCGTCTAAGGGACGCCCGCCCACCGCTCGCCGGAGGACTGCGATGGCCCTCGTGACCCTGACCAACCTGGTGCTGAAGACCGTGACGGCCGCCGGCGTGAAGCCGGCGACCCCGGCCGATCGCATCGGTCAGGGCACGATGGCCGTCGTCGCCTTTCCGGCGAGCGTCCCGTCCGCGTATCCGGCTTCCGATTCGGAACCGGGGTTGCGGCGGGGCCTCGCCTCACGAGAGGCGGCGGCCCCCGCCGTGCCCCCGGCCGGTCCGGCCGGATGCGCATTCGCTCCTGGTTCCCCGGCCCGTCGCCACGGGTCGCGGCTCGACAACACCTCGCTAACGGGGTGCTGGCGGGCCGCGAAACCGGCGGTCGCCGGCAGCAGACTCCTTACGAGTCGACTGCCGAGCGGCATGTTCGGGGCTGGTCTCCCGGGGTCCGTCCGACTTCGCGTGTGGCTCGACGGCGACTGCCAATCGCCCGACCGCCGCGACAGCAATCGGACGAACCCACAGGCCGCGACGAATCGCAAGGCGATTCCCGCGACACGGGACACCGCCCCGATCACGGCGGCCGCGAAGTGAGGTGACCCACGGCTTATCGCGCAACGTCCGATCCCGCGTGAACCACGGCCGCCCCGCTCGGGGGCGACGCGATCACGGGCTTTGACTTTGTGTGGTGACGCCGCCGGGTCCGGAACCCAGGTGCGTTTCCTTTAACTGCCGGTCTTCGAGACGAGAGCCGCGCGTCGCGGTCCGGTCGCACGGTGCGCCGGGGTTTCGGGGCAGACGGGCTTCACGCCCAGTCGCGCCGATCCTCCCCCGCCGCATGTGACGCCCGCCCGACACCGCACTTTCGTCCCCGAGACACCCCCGCCGCGGAGGCACACCCCCCGCCGGCCCGCCGATGGCCCCGCCACCGACCCGGGACTTCGTCGTCCCCGTCCTGGCGTTGCGGACCAAAGGCGACGCCGGCCGGGCGGTTTCCCCCGGCCCGGGCGCGGCCAGGCTCCCCCCTGATCCGGGGGCGGGCCGGCCCCCGGGCCGGGGCGGGGCGGCACGCTTCTCTCAACCGGGATCGGGACGGGACCGACCATGAGCTGGACGGAAATCACCCCGCTCGTCGAGCGGGCCAAGACGGGGGACCGGGCGGCGTACGGGGAGCTGGTGGTCCGGTTCCAGGGGAGCGTGTACGCCATGGCCCTGGCCCGGGTGCGGAACCCGCTCGAAGCCCAGGAGCTGGCCCAGGACGTGTTCGTCCACGGCATGCGGAAGCTCCCGCAGCTGCGGGACCCGCGGTGCTTCGCCGGCTGGCTGCGGCGGATCACGGCCCGGATGGCGATCAACCGGCTGACCCGCCGGGGGCCGCTGTTCGGGGCCGAGAGCGACGCCCTCGACGGGGTCGCGGCCCGGGGCCGGGGGCCGCAGGAGCAGCTGGAGGTGGGCGAGAGCGTGGCCCGGATGCGGGACGCCCTGGCCGACCTCAAGCCGCTCGACCGGCAGACCCTGGAGGCGTTCTACCTCCGCGGCCGGAGCCTCAAGCAGATGGGCCGGGAGTTCGACGTGCCGACCGGCACCATCAAGCGGCGGCTCCACGTCGCCCGCCAGCGGCTCAAGGCCGTGATGGAGGGCGAGGCGCTGGCGGCGGTGTAAGGCGAGCGGGGGGCGTCAGCCCCCTGATTCCCGGACCGGACGTGACAACCC
>JANPKP010000142.1:0-19305 GCA_031426095.1 Gemmataceae bacterium | reverse complement strand
CGGCCGCCCACCCGGAGCAAGCGGAAGCGGCCCGGCGGATCGCCGCCGACGTCGAGAGCCGGCTGACCGTGCTGCTCGACCTCGGCCTCGGCTACCTCACCCTGGAACGCTCCACCCCGACACTCTCCCCAGGTGAGCTGCAACGGCTGCGACTGGCCACGCAGGTCCACAGCCACCTGTTCGGCGTGGTGTACGTCCTCGACGAGCCGTCCGCCGGCCTGCACCCGGCCGACACCGAGGCGCTGCTGCGGGCGCTCGACGGGCTGAAGGCGGCCGGCAACACCCTTTTCGTGGTCGAACACAACATGGAGGTGGCCGGCCACGCCGACTGGGTCGTGGACGTGGGGCCGGCGGCCGGGGAACAGGGCGGCCACGTCCTCTACAGCGGCCCACCTGCCGGGCTTCGCGAGGTGGAGGAATCTCTGACGGGCCGTTACCTGTTCGCCACCCCCGCCCCGTCGCGCCGGCCGCCGCGCCGCCCCCGGGGGTGGCTCCGCCTCGCCGGGGTCACGCGGAACAACCTCGCCGGCCTGGACGCCGCGTTCCCGCTCGGGGCGCTCACGGCCGTCACCGGCGTCTCCGGGTCGGGGAAGTCGAGCCTCGTGAGCCAGGCGTTGGTGGAACTCGTGGCCGAACACCTGGGCCGCCCCGCCGCGGCCGACGCGGACGAGGGCGAGGAGCTGGAGCGTGCCCCCGCGGCCCCGGTCGGCGGGCGGATCGTGGAAGGGCTGGACGCGATCAAGCGGCTGGTGGTGGTCGACCAGAAGCCGATCGGTCGCACCCCGCGGTCGAACCTGGCGACCTACACCGGGCTGTTCGACCACGTCCGCGACCTGTTCGCCGCCACCCCGGCCGCCCGGTCCCGCCGGTACGACGCCGGGCGGTTCTCGTTCAACGTCGCCAAGGGTCGGTGCGAGACGTGCGCCGGCGAGGGTTTCGTCATGGTCGAACTCCTCTTCCTGCCGAGCGTGTACGCCCCGTGCCCGGCCTGCCGCGGTGCCCGCTACAACGCGAAAACCCTGGAAGTGAAGTACCGCGACAAGAACGTGGCCGACGTGCTGGGGATGACGGTGGACGCGGCCTGGGCGTTCCTCGCCGACGCGCCGCCCGCCCGCCGCTCGCTCGGTGCCTTGCGGGACGTGGGCCTGGGCTACCTCCGGCTCGGCCAGCCGGCGACCGAGCTGTCCGGCGGCGAGGCCCAGCGGATCAAGCTGGCGACCGAACTCCAGCGGGCCGAACGCGGCACCACCCTGTACGTCCTCGACGAGCCGACGACCGGCCTGCACCCGGCCGACGTGGAGCGGCTGGCGGCCCAACTCGACGGGCTCGTGGACGCCGGCAACACCGTGGTCGTGGTCGAGCACGACATGCGGGTCGTCGCCGGGAGCGACTGGGTGATCGACATCGGCCCCGGGGCGGGCGGCGCGGGCGGCCGGGTGGTCGCGGCCGGCCCGCCCGCCGAGGTGACCCGGGCTCCCGGGAGCCGCACCGCGCCCTACCTGGCCCGCTTCCTGGGCTGACCGCGTCCGACGGCGAGCTTCAAGCGCACTTCAAGCGTTTCCCGCCGGACGGCGATCCCGCATTCCCCCGCTTTTTCACGTCACACGCCTCCGACCGGCAGCCCCTTTGTGTTGACCGGCCGCCGGTTGCGTCACCCGACCGTGACACCGCTACCGCTTAGGGCGGTAAAGCGGGGGATGGCCACCGTTAATCGACAAGTGTGCTCATCACTACCCCGATATTCTGCACGCGGCACGGACGTTTCGGGGGCGAAGTTCCGAATCTCCTTCCCGTGTCCGCTTTGTATTTCATAAACCGCTACAGATCAAAACTCGGTGCCGCCCACGACATCAGCCCGTAACGCACCCCCGGGACCGCCATGTCATCGCCCTTTGCCGCCTTCTTCCACGCCGCCACCGGGTACGAGCCGTTCCCTTTCCAGGAGCGGTTCGCTAACGCCGAGTCACTGCCGCACCTGCTCCGGGCCCCCACCGGGGCGGGGAAGACGGCCACGGCAATCCTCGGCTGGCTCTACCGCCTCACCACCCGCCCGGCAGACACGCCCCGCCGGCTCGTTTACTGTCTGCCAATGAGGGTGCTGGTCGAGCAGTCGGTCCGCGAGGCGAAGAAGTGGATCGAGGCCCTCGTGGTGGCCAAGATGCTCCCGGACGTGATCCCCGTTCAAGTCCTCATGGGCGGCGTCGAACCCGACAACGACAGGTGGTTCCTCCGCCCCGAAAAGCCGGTCGTGCTGATCGGTACGCAGGACATGCTCCTCTCCCGGGCCCTCAACCGCGGGTTCGGGGCGAGCCGGTTCCACTGGCCGATCGACTTCGGGCTGCTCAACAACGACGCCCTCTGGGTGTACGACGAGCCGCAACTGATGGCGAACGGGGTGGCCACGTCGGCCCAGCTCGCCGGCCTGCGGCACGCCCTCGGCTCGTTCGGCCGGTGCCCGTCGGTGTGGATGTCGGCCACCCTCGAACCGGGCTGGCTGGACACGATCGACTTCCGCGACAAGTTCACCACCCCGCCGCTCGAACTCACCGACGCGGATTACGTCCCCGACAGGCCGCTCTACAAGAAGATGACGGCCGCCAAGACGCTGACCGATTCCAAAGCGACGGCTACGAAGGACGGCAAGGCCGTGGCGAAGGTCGTGTGGGAGGCCCACGAGCCGGGCACGCAAACGCTGGTGGTGGTGAACACGGTGGACCGGGCGAAGGCGGTGTGCGACGAGCTGAAGAAGCTACGCAAGCGAGCCACCGTCCCGAACGTCCTTCTCGTCCACTCGCGGTTCCGCCCGGCCGAGCGGGAGGCGTTGAACGCCGCCGTCACGGACAAGGCGGCGTCGGCCGACCGGATCATCGTGGCGACCCAGGTGGTGGAAGCCGGCGTCGATATTTCCTCGCGGACGCTGGTGACGGAACTCGCCCCCTGGTCGAGCGTGGTGCAGCGGATCGGCCGGTGCAACCGGACCGGCGACGACGGCCCCGGCCGGGTGCTGTGGGTGGACGTGGAGGAAAAGCTGTCGCTGCCGTACACCGCCGAAGCCCTCGACTTCGCCCGCACGCACCTGAAGGTTTTGGAGGGCGGCGACGTGTCCCCGAAGGCGCTGGACGACTACAAGCGGGAGAAGGGCATCAAGCTCCCGTTCGAGCACGACCACGTCGTCCGCCGCCGCGACCTGCTCGACCTGTTCGACACCGCCCCCGACCTGTCCGGCAACGACATCGACGTGAGCCGCTTCGTCCGCTCCGACGAGCCGGAAACCGACGTGCAGGTGTTTTGGCGGAAGCTCGACCGCGACGACCAGAAGCCAGACGAGCCGTCACCGATCCGGGCCGAGTTGTGTAACGTCCCGGTCGGCCAGGCGAGGGAGTTCGTCAAGCTCCTCGCCGATAAGAAGAGGGGCACCCCATACTACTGGGACCACCTCGACGACGAGTGGAAGAAGCTCGACGCCAAACAGGTACGCCCCGGGCTGACGATCCTAATCCCGACGACGGCCGGCGGGTACTCCCCCGACATGGGGTGGAACCCCGACTCGACCACCGCCGTCGATCCCGTCCCGCTGCCGCCCGAAAAGCGACGGTCGGAAGAGGGGGTCGGCTCCGACCCGAACTCGGCGACCGCGGCCCGGCGGACGGTGGCCCAGCACACCGACGGCGTGTGCAAGGCGGTCGCCGCCGTCCTCGCCGCCGACGGCGTGTTGCCCGCCGAGTGGAAGGCCGCCCTCACGGACGCGGCCCGCTGGCACGACTGGGGCAAGGCCCACAAGGTCTTCCAAGAAGTCGTCCGGGCCGTGAACCCGGACCTCCCGGCCGACGGGGTGTGGGCGAAGTCCGGCAAGAACGGCCGCTTCGACTACCGGAAAGCCGGCCGGCCCTTCTTCCGGCACGAGCTGGCGTCGGCGTTGGCGGTCCTCACGCACCGCCCTGAATGGCCGTTCGCGGTCGCCTACCTGATCGCCGCCCACCACGGCAAGGTCCGCCTCTCGATCCGCGCCTTCCCGGACGAGACGCCGGCGGCCGACGGCAAGCTGTTCGCGGCCGGTGTGTGGGACGGCGACACCCTCGGCCCGGTGTCGCTGAGCGACGGCCCCGAGAAGGTCGAGGCCCCGGAAACGCCGCTCGCCCTGTCGCCGATGAAGCTGGGCGGGCCGACGAGCTGGACGGCCCGGGCGTTGGCCTTAAGGGACGCCCTCGGCCCGTTCCGGCTGGCGTACCTGGAGGCGGTGTTGCGGGCGGCCGACCAGCGGGTGAGCGAGGCCGAGCGCAAAGGGGAAACGCCATGACCACCGTCGAACTCCCCGGCTGCACGCCGGAGCCGCTGATGGGCTACCTGAAGGCCCTCGGCGTGTTCCGCCTCGTGGCCGAGCAAGCCGACCCGTCCGCCGCCCTCGCGTGGACCGGCGGCGTCGCCCACCTGACGAGCAAGCTCGACCGCGAGGGGCTGTCCGCGTTCTTCCTCAACGACTACCGGCCGACGCCGATTCTGGCTCCCTGGAACGGCGGGAGCGGGTTCTACGAGGGTGGTAGCGGTCCGCTGAAGGCCATCGAGAGTTCGGCGGCCGTGCGGCTTAACGATTACCGGGATGCGATCAAACGAGCGAGGCAAATCGTCCCGAAGGCGAAGCCGAAAGACGATGACAAGAATTCGCTGCTCGTCCGCTGCCGGGCCGAGTTGCCCGACGCGGTGGTGCCGTGGCTCGACGTTTGTTTCGTGCTGGGCGAGGAGCGGACGAGCTTCTTCCCGCTACTCGGCACCGGCGGGAACGACGGCCGGCTCGACTTCACGAACAACTTCTTCCAGCGACTTGCCGACGTTGTCCCGTTCACCGACGGCCAACCCCGACCGGATTCCGGCCGTTTCCTCCAGTCCGCGTTGTTCGGCGACCAAGCGAAGGAACTCGTCTCGCTCGGGGACGACGCCATCGGACAATTCAACCCCGGCGGTATCGGGGGGGCGAACGCGGTTCAGGGCCGATTCGAGGCCGGCTCGCGGGTCAACCCGTGGGATTTCGTCCTGATGGTCGAAGGGACGTTGCTGTTCGCAGGGTCGGTCGCCCGCCGCATGGGGTCGGCCGGTGGGGGTAAGGCCGTGTTCCCCTTCTCGGTCGAGTCGGTGGCCGTCGGGTACGGCTCGGCGACCGCGTCCGAGGAGACGACCGACGGCTCCCGGGCCGAACTCTGGCTACCGCTGTGGGGCGAGCCGGCGGGGCTGGCCGAAATCCGCCACCTGTTCGCTGAGGGGCGGGCGCAGCTCGGCCGGCGGCAGGCCAAGAACGCGGTCGAGTTCGCCCTGGCGGTCAACCTGCTCGGCGTCAGCCGGGGGGTGACGGCGTTCTCCCGGTACGGCTTTCTGAAGCGGAACGGCCTCGCCTTCCTCGCCGCCCCCCTCGGCCGGGTGCCGGTCACGCCTCGGCCCTACGCCCGCCTATTGGACGACCCGCCGCTGACCGCGTGGGTCGATCAACTCCGGCGGGCGTGCCGGGAGAAGGACAAGACGCCCGCCCGCTACCAGACGGCGTTGCGGCAGATCGACCGGGCGATGTTCGAGTTCGCCAACCGGAGCGAAGTCGGCAACGACGCCAAATACTTGACGGCCGTCCTCGCGGCCGTGGGCCGGGCCGAGCGGACGCTCGCCGGCGGGCTGGCGTTCTGCAAGGAAAAGTACATCCGCCCGCTCCACGGGCTGTCCCCGCAGTGGCTCGACCAGGCCGACGACGGCACTGCCGAGTTCCGCCTGGCGGCCGCCGTCGCCGGGGTTCGCGGCGAGGGCGATGCGGTCGGGCCGGTCCGGGCGTACCTCGAAGAGGTCGAGGTCACGAAGTTCGTCGCCTGGTCGCCCGGAAGTACGTCCGCCGTCTGGTCGGCCCGGCCGGTCGCGGTCAACCTCGCGGCCGTCTTCCGCCGCCGCCAGATGGAGGCGTTCCGTGCCGGGGTGGCCGGCACCCCGGTCGCGTCGGCACGGCCGGCCCCGCTCGCCGACGTACTCGCGTTCCTCGCCGGCGACACCGACGACGAGAAGCTCGGCGATCTGCTCTGGGGGCTGGTCTGCCTCGACTGGCCCGCCGTCGAAAACCGGCAACCAGAGACGGCGGACGCCCCGGTGGTCCCCTTCGAGTTCGGCCTCCCCAGGCTGGTGGTCGGTCCGCTCGGGTTGGTCGAGGGGCGGACCCGGTGGTTCTTCGGCGACACGCCCGAGCCGACGACCCCCGACCCGGACATCTTCCACGCCCTCGCGTCGGGCCGGCCGGACGCGGTGGGCACGGCCGTGGACCGGGCGGCCCGGCGGCTGAAGTCCGGCGGCCGGCTCGCCCACGGCTACCGGAACCGCCGGCAGGCCGGCAAGTCGCTGGCCGTCGTCTCCCTGTTCCCGGCCGTTAGCCTGCACGCGGCCATGCTGTTACCGCACCGCGGCGACGACCAACACACGATAGCCAACACCGTCTTGTACCCGCCCGAAACCCAGGAGTGATTCTGATGCCCGACGTTCTCGCCCACCTGAAGGACGCCCCGCGGGTCTTGATCGAGGCCGACCTCAAGCCGGTCGCCGGGAGCCGCATCCAGCCGACCGGGTTCCCCGACCTCGGCCCCGCCACCTACGACGCCCCGGACGGCAGCGGCGGCACCGTCGCCACACTGCTCGTCGAGTCCGCCCAGTCGATGGCCAACCGCCTCGAAGCCGTCTGCTGGGACGAAGGGGCCGACGAGATCGCCCCGGAGTTGAAGGGGCTGCCGTACATCCGCGTGAAACTGGCAGGCCTCGGCGATGGGAAGGATACCACGACCAGCATTCAGGAGTTCCACCGGCTTAACTCGCCGTACATCATGAGCGGCAAGACTGCGGACGGTCAGCCGTTCGCGGAAGTGCTCAAGCCGGAACTCGGCATGGTGTCGACCGCGGCACCCAAGAAGTCGGGCGGAAAAGCGAAGGACGACACGCCCGCGCCCGAAGAGACCGCGGGAGGGGATAAAGAACCGGGCGACGTGGCCGGCGTGGTGAATCTCCGCACGTTGGCGCGAGTGTGTTTTAAGTACGACCCGAACTCACTCGTCCACGGGTTATTTCTAGAGAAGATCGCCGGCCGGCTGCGACACCCCCGGGCACTGTCCGCATTCGTCGAGGCAACCGGGGTCGGGCGGGCTGATAGCGGTGGAGTGAAGTTGGATCGTGTGATGCCAGATAAGAAGACCGCAGCCAAGGCACTTGGCATCAGCGAAAAGGAGGTCTCAGCTAAGGGCTACATCAACATTCCGTTCCACCGCACCGAGTTCACCGCCCAGGCCATCACCGCGTACTTCTCGCTCGACCTCGCCCAGATCCGCGGGTACGGGCTCCCCCCGGCCGCCCGCGACCTGCTCACTGTCCTGTCGCTCTGGAAGGTCCGCAAGTTCCTCGACTCGAACATGCGGCTGCGGTCGGCGTGCGAGCTGGAATTGATCGAAGGGGAGAAGTCCGTGCGGCCCAAGCGGCCGACGGGGTTCGCGCTCCCGCCGGCGGCTGAACTGGCGGCCGACCTCCGCCGGCTGATCGACGCTTGTGCCGGCGAGAAGCTGTTCGCCACGCCGGCCGTGACCGTCCTGACCTGGAACAACCCGAGGGGTTAAGGAGCGCCGCCCATGCCCGTGACCCTGAAGTTGACGTTCCCCGGCGGCCGCTACCACGCCACCCCGTGGGGCCGGCACGTGAACGAGGGGGTGGCCGAGTGGCCGCCGTCGCCGTGGCGGCTCCTGCGGGCCCTCGTCGCCGTCTGGAAGCGGACGTGCCCCGAGTTGCCCGAGGAGCGGGTGAAGCGGGTGCTCACCGCCCTCGCCGGCCCGCCGCTGTTCCGCCTGCCCGAGCATCGGGTCGCCCACACCCGCCACTACATGCCGTGGGAGAAGAAGGGCCCGGCCGACCGCACCCTCGTGTTCGACACCTTCGTGGCGGTCAGCCGCGACGCCCCACTCTACATCGGGTGGCCGGACGCGGACTTGCCGAATGAAGAGTGGAAGGTGTTACGGTCCCTTGTCGAGAGGATGACGACGTTCGGGCGTGCGGAAGGGTGGGTCGAAGGCGTCGCACTCTCAGCCGGCTTCGGGGCGATCGACTGGAACTGCCGTGAGGCGAAGGCCGACGAAGTGGGGCCGGTGCCGGTCCTCTGCCCCGACGGGCTGGAGGCGTTCGGCGACGAGCATTACCCGAAGAAACCCGCGGCGGGGCGGAGCAAGCCGACCGATTGGCTCTTCAACTGCCCCCGCTGGCACCTGTGCCTGGACACGCAGACGATCCACGCCGAGCGGTGGCCGCGGGTGCCGGGGGCGAAGTGGGTGAACTACGCCCGGCCGGACGCGGCCCCCGTCCGGCCGACCGCCCCGGCCAAGCCGGCGAAGGACAAGCCAACCGTCGCCCGCTTCCTGCTCGACGGGCCGGTGCTGCCACTCGCCACCGACACGGTGCGGGTGGCCGAGGCGGTGCGGGCCGCGCTCATGGGCCGGTTCGGGAGGTGGTGCGAGGGCCGGCCGGGCGAGGCGGCCGAGTTCCTACGGCCCGGGAAGCAGGGGAAGTTCTCGTCCCCGGTACTCTCGGGCAAGACGGCCGACGGTGCGATGCGGGTGAACAGCCCGCACGCCCACTACCTGCCGACGGCCGAGGGGGACGACGGGCGGCGGATCACCCACGTCACCGTGTGGGCCGCCGAGGGGTTCGGGCCGGGCGAGGTCGCGGCCGCCACCGGGCTGCGGCGGTTGAAGGTCGGGGAGTTGGAGTGCCGGGCACAACTGATCGGGCTCGGGGAGCCGAGCCACTTCACGGCGGAACTGTTCCGGAAGGCGACCGCGTGGGTGTCGGCGACGCCGTTTGTGGCCCACCGGAGCGTGAAGCGGCGGGGCACCAAGCGGGACACCCCGCACCTCGCCGTCGCCGACCCGACGGCCGCGTTCCTCGAACTCGCCGTGCGGGAATTGGCCGAGCGACGGGGGCTGCCGCGACTGATCGAAGTCGCCCCCTGGACCCCGACGGACTCGGGGCACCCCCGGCCGATCGACTTCCGCCGGGTCCGCAGCCGGCCGGACGACGCCGGCGTGCGGCGGCCCTTCGGCCGGCTCAAGCTGACGTTCGCGGCCGAGGTGGCGGGGCCGCTCTGCCTGGGCTACGCCTCCCACTTCGGGCTGGGGCTTTTCCGCCCCGCCCCGCCGGCCCCGCGGGCGGGCCGGTCGTGACGCCGGACCACTCTCGCGGTCAGCCGAGGGTCCACGGCTTGCGGTACTCCTTCGTCAGCCACTTGGCGGCGTCCGCGTCGCCCACGATCGCCTCGGCCTTCGGGTCCCAGGCGATCTTCTTGCCCGTCCGCACGGCGATGTTGCCGAGGTGGCAGACGGTCGCCGACCGGTGTCCGATCTCGATGTCCGCGGCCGGCGTCTTCCGCGACTTCACGCAGTCGAGGAAGTCGTTGACGTGGCTGACGTTCGCCTGGGAACTCGTGATCTTCGGCAACTCCACCCCCTTGAGCAACTCCTTCGGGGTGGCCACGATGCCGCCGCGGTAGACGAACAGGCTCCCCTTGTCGCCGACGAACTCGGTCCCCTGGTCCTTGTTCGTGGTGCCCACCTTCTGGCGGGCCGTGAGCGTCACGCCGTTCGCGTAAGTGTACTTGATCTCGGTCGTGTCCGGCGTCTCGTACCAGCCGTCGGGGTTGAACGTCCCCGTGCCCTCGACGCTCACGGGGCCGCTGTCGTCCATGCCGAGGCCCCACTGGGCGACGTCGAGGTGGTGGGCCCCGAAGTTCGTCTGCTGGCCGCCGCTGTAGTCCCAGTAGAAGCGGAACAGGTAGTGGACGCGGTTCTTGTTGTACGGCCGCAGCGGGGCCGGCCCGAGCCAGCGGTCGAAGTCGAACCCCTCGGGCGGCGCACTGTCGGGCACCGGCTTGCCGGCCTTCGCGACCCAGTTCGGGCTCGGCAAGGTGACGTTGACCGCCTTCACGGTGCCGACGACGCCCTTCCGCACGAGATCGGTGGCCAGCTTGAACTCCTCGCCGCTCCGCTGCATGGTGCCGGTCTGCACCACGCGGTTGTACTTGCGGGCCGCGGCGATCATCGGCCGGCCCTCGCCGACCACGAGCGTCAGCGGCTTCTCGCAGTACACGTCCTTGCCCGCCTTGCAGGCCTCGATGGTCATGGTCGCGTGCCACTGGTCGGGCACCGTCACCACCACGGCGTCCACGTCCTTCGCGTCGAGGGCGCGGCGGTAGTCGTCGGTGGCGGTGGCCTTGAGGTCGGCCTGCTTCCGGAGGAAGTCGCCGGCTTCCGCGAGGTAGTTCTTGTCCAGGTCGCAGAGGGCCACGATGTTCTTGAGGAAGTACTTCATGTTGTTCTTCGGGCCGCCCTGGTTGCCGACGCCGATCATGGCGACGCGGACCCGCTCGCTCGGGGCTTCGGCGGCGAACGCGGCCCGGTAGCTCGACGCGGGCAGGCCGGCAACCACGCCGCCGAGGGCGGACCGCTTGAGGAACGACCGGCGGGAGAGGTGCGACATGGCGGAACTCCTTGGAAGGGCGACGGGTGTTGGGGAACGGCCGGTCACTTCTTGGCGGGCGGGGCCTTCGCCGCCTCGGCGGCGGCCCGGGCGAGCAGGTCTTTCGGCATCCACTTCTCGGCCTTGCCGAGCGAATACTTGCTGGCCGCGAGCGTCGTGCCGGCCCCCGCCAGGCCCTCCCACGCGACGGCCGTATTGGGCATGGCGGCCTTCGCCTTCTCCACGTCCGCGGGGTCGATGAGGCTGTTCTTGAGGTCGAGGGTCTTGAGCCCCGGGACGGCGGCGAGGTGGCGGAGACCGCCGTCCCACGTCAGGTACGCCTCGGCGAACTGGAGGGAGCGGAGCTTCGGGCATGTGCTCAGGACTTCGAGCGTCTTGTCCGTGAGGTCGGCCGCCCACATCGGGCCGATGCGGACGACTTCGAGCCGCGGGTGGTCGCGGAAGGCGGCGACGCCCGCGTCGGTGAAGCTGGCGTGCCAGGCGTGGAGTTCGGTCAGGGCCGGTAGCTTCGCGGCCGCGGCCATGCCGGCGTCGGAGAGCGCGCCGCCGGCGAGCGTCACGCGGGTGAGTTTCGACAGACCCGCGAGGTGGCTCAGGCCGGTGCCGTCGTGGGCGGACGTCTTCGCTTTGGGGTCGAGCTTGCCGTTGTGCCAGAGGGTGAGGGCGGTCAGTTCCGGGAAGGCGGCGAACAGCTTGAACTCGTCGTTGGTGAACGCGGCCCCGTTCGACGTGACGTTCGTGACGTGCCCGGCCGCGTCGAGTTGAACGGACGCGGAGCCGGCCCCGGCCTTCTGGCCCTTGAGGCCGTCGACGGAGATCGACGCCCCCTTGCCCGTGCCGGCCGCGAGTGTCGGCTTCCCTTCGAAACGGGCCGCGATCGCCTCCCACGCGGCCCGCTCGGCGGGGAACTTGATGGCGTCGGCGGGGTCGTCGGCCCGGAGGCTTGCCGCCGTGAGAACGAGTGAGGCGGCGACTAAGGGGATGATTCTCACGTCGAAAGCTCCTGACCTGATTGGGGCACGACCGCCGGGGATTGTTGTAGGGCCGGGTTCCGCCGTGTCTCCCACTTCGAGGCCGGGTCCGTCATTCGCCCGGACGGTAGGGCAGGGGGGCGGCCAGGCGGAAGACGACCCAGTGATTTCGCCGGGCGAGCGACAGCCGCCGGCGGTAGGCCGCGTGCCCGGCCGCATGGCCCGCCCGTAGGAAGCACGCCCCGCGGACGACGCGGAGCACCCGCTCCCCCGCGGCAGGCAGCGGAACCTCCGGGGCCGCCGGCGGGACGCGGCCCGGCGGCTCGCCCTCGGCCGTCGGCAGGCACCACGCGGAGGCGTTGCCGATCAGGTCTTCGGAGCCGTACGGCGAGCGGACCGCCGCGAACCCGCCGACCTCGGCCGTCGTGCGGGCCGCCATGTGGGCCCACCAGGGCTGCCGCAGACCGGACCGACCCACCGGCGGAACCGCCCCAGGCTCAGTCCGCCGGCCGAACCTGCCGCCATCATGGTCCCAGACGCGACGAGGAAGCGGAGTTCGATCGGCGTCCGCCACCCCTCCGATCGCCGTGCCCGGGCGGGAGTCGCCGTGACGGCCTCGAACGCCCCGGGTATAACGGCTGAACCACACCCGAGGGCCGACTCCGCCATGCCGCCACCGCCGTTCGACCTCTCGAAAGCGGCCGCCGGGGCGTTCGCGGCCATCGACTTCGAGACGGCCGACCACGGGCCGGACAGCGCCTGCGCCGTCGGCCTCGTCCGCGTCGAGGGGCTGCGGGTCGTCCGCAAAGAAGTCTTGTTGCTCCGCCCGCCCCGGCCTCGCGTCCTGTTCACCCGCGTCCACGGCATCACCTGGCCGATGGTGGCCGCCGCCCCGTCGTTCGCCGACGCCTGGCCGCGGCTCGCCCCGCTCCTCGACGGGGCCGCTTTCCTGGCCGCCCACAACGCCCCGTTCGACCGCCGGGTGCTTTACGCTTGCCTCGCCGCCGCCGGCCACCCGCCGCCGGCGCTGCCGTTCGTCTGCACGGTGCAGGTGGCACGCCGGACGTGGGGCCAGCGGCCGAACAACCTCGCGGCCGTCTGCCGAAGGCTGGGTATCGGGCTGGTTCACCACCACGCCGGGTCGGACGCCGAGGCGTGTGCCCGGATCGTCGTCGCCGCCGTCACCCCGGACAGGCTGCCGGGGGTGGCGTGGCGGTGACTCGTGGCCTCACTTCGCGGCCGCACCGTACTTCGCCTCGGCCGCCCGCCGGGCCGTGCCCTGGGCCTTCCCGCCGTCCCCCGGGAAGCCGGCGTGCTGGACGAGGTAGACGAACACCAGCCCCCGCTTCGGGTCGACGGTCATGTTCGTCGAGAGCGCCCCGCCGTGCCCGAAGGTGCCGTTGTCCACCGACCATCCGAGCCCGTAACTCTCCTTCAGGGCCGCCGGGGTCTGCCGCGTCGTCATCTCCTTCACGGCCGACTCGGAGAGCACCCGCTTGCCGTCGAGGGTGCCGCCGTTGAGCACCATGCG
Organism: Gemmataceae bacterium; assembly: GCA_031426095.1. GTDB lineage: Bacteria > Planctomycetota > Planctomycetia > Gemmatales > Gemmataceae > JANPKP01. Next base: position 6,282 of record JANPKP010000142.1, on the reverse strand, counting down.
GCAGAACCGGCTCACGTCGGCGGCGGTCGAGAACAGCCCGCCGGCCGGCATCGGGAAGCGCTTGACGCGGTCCGAGAGCGGGTAGTGGAGCTGGCTGATGGTCGTCTCCGCCAGGCCGGTCTTGGCCGCGTCCGGCTTGTACGCCTTCGCCAGCCGCTTCACTTGCTCCTCGCCCGGCCAGAAGGTCGTTTTGGTCATCCCGAGGGGTGCGAACAACCGCTCGTCCAGGAACGCCTCGTACGACTTGCCGGACACGACCTCGATGACGCGGCCGGCGGTGTTGATGCCGGCGTTCGAGTAGAAGTGCTTGGCCCCCGGCTCGGTCCCGAGGGGGGTCATGGCGTAAGTCTTGACCGCCGCCGCGAGCGGGAGGCCGTCGAGGGTCGGCTCCTCGGCCGCCGACCGGAACGGCAGGCCGCTGGTGTGGGAGAGCAGGTCGCGGATCGTCACCGGGCGGGCCGGCCGCTTCAACGTCAGGTGCGTCTCGTCCCGCTCGGCCGCCAGCCACACGCCCTTGAACTCCGGAAGGTGCTTGCCCACCGGGTCGTCGAGCCCCACCTTCCCCTCGTCAACGAGGATCATGAGGGCGGCGGCGGTGATGGGCTTCGACTGCGAGGCGATCCAGAACAGGGCGTCCGCGGCCATCGGCTTCCTGGCCGCCACGTCCGCGAAGCCGGCCGTTTCCACGGCCAGCACCTTATCTTTGTCTGCCACGAGAACGACGGCCCCGGCCACCACCCCGCGGTCCACGAAGGGCTGGACGGCGGCCGCGAGTTCCTGCCCGGCGGCCGGCCGCGGGGCGAACGACAGCAGGGCGAAGGCGAGTGAAGCGGCGAAGCGGCAAGGTGTCACGGGCGGGCTCCGGGAATGGTGGGACGAGATGGGGCAGCCTACCCCGGAGGCGACGCCGGCACAAGCACCCATCCTCACCGCCGGGGGCGAACGGTCATCAGCCAGTTGGCCACGAACCCGGACAGCAGCCCGGCCCACATGTTCGCCTGGAGGAGTTCGAGCCCGGTGCGGACGTACCCCAGGGCCGTCCGGCCGTCGTGGCGGTCGAGGTCGACGGCGGCCGCGAACAGCCCGACCGCGGCCAGCACCGCCACCGCCATCAGGCCGGAGTACGCGGCCATGACCCGCCGCGGCCACCCCGGGTCGCAGACGTAGACGGACGACACGGGCATGAGCAGGAACAGGAAGCCCATCGCCGGCGGCCAGCCGAGGAAGTTGTAATCGGACGGCCCCGCGAGCCCGTACCCGGCGCACGTCACGGCCCCCGTTAAACAGACGGCCACGAGGTTCGACGCCGCCCGCTGCTCCCGCGACAGGGCCAGCCGGCCGAAGCGGTTGAACCGGAGGAACAGGTTCGAGAGTGGGCCGGCCGTCCACGTCGTCATTACGAACACGAGGTAGGCGACGAGGAGCGGGTCGAGGATCGGCTTGAGGGCCGGGTTCGCCTCGGCCGCCGCCGCCGTCAGCCGCTGGAGGACGAGCAGCCCGATGACGACGCCCCACCGGGCCCCGGGGCTGAGGCGGGCCATCCAGAGGAAGTAGCGGAGGACCTGGCGGTAAACCCAGTGGCGGGCCTTGACCGCCTCGATCATCCCGACCCGGGCGAACTCCAGATCGGGGTCGAGCCGCAGGGCCTCGCGGAAGTGGACGAGGGCCTGCTTCGGGTCGTTCTCGTGGAGGAGCGTCCACCCGCGGTTGGCGTGGGTGAAGGCGTCTTCCGGGGCGCGGCCGAGGGCCCCTTCGAGGGCGTGCCCGGCCTCGGCCCGGCGGCCGAGGCGGACGAGGGCCATCGCCCGCAGGTTGACGCAGCCGCCGTGGTCCGGGTCGTGGGCCAGCCCCTCGTCGGCGGCCGCCAGCACCCCGGCCCAGTCCTCGCGGGCTGCCCGGATCGACGCGAGAAGGGCGTGGTGGTCCGGGTCGGCCGGGTTGAGGCGGACGGCCTCGCGGGCGGAGGCCTCGGCCTCCGGCTCGCGGTTGCGGTGGTGCAGGGCGGCCCCGAGGGCGTGGTGGGCGAGCGGCAAGTCCGGCCCGCAGCCGACGGCCCGCTCGGCCTCCTCGGTGGCCGCCGTGTAGTCCTTCCGCCCCGACAGGCAGAGCGACAGCAGGGCGTGGGCGACGGCGTCGTCCGGGTCGTCGGCCAGCCCGAGCCTGAGTTCCTTCTCGGCGAGTTCGTACCGCGACTGCCCGTAGAGCAGGAGGGCGCGTTCGAGGCGGGCGGTCATGCGGGCTCCGGGGGCGGCGGGCGGGGGTGGACGCGACCCGGGGTCACATCTTCAGGTACTTCAGCACGTCGTCGTAGGCCCCGCCCTGGTTGGCGTACAGGGCGTAGTTGCGGGCGGTGGCGAACCACTCCTTCGTCGTCGCCTTGACCCGGCCGGCGGCGGTCGCCAGGTCGGCGGTCGTCAGCGGTTGAAGGCTCCCGGCCTTGAGCGCGTCCCGCAACTTGGCCTCGACGGCGGTGTCGACCACCCCCTTGAGGTCGGCCCCGCTGAAGCCGTCGGTCCGCTTGGCCAGGGCGTCGAAGTCGAGGTCGCGGGCCGGCTTCCCGGCGCACAGGAGCCGCAGCACCGACGCGCGGGCGGGGGCGTCCGGCGGGGGGACGAACACGACGCGGTCGAACCGGCCGGGCCGGCGGAAGGCCGGGTCGAGGTGCCACGGGGCGTTCGTGGCGGCCAGCACCAGCACCCCGTCGTTCGACGCCCGCACCCCGTCGAGTTCGGCCAGGAACGGGTTGATGAGCATTCGGGTGGCGCTCTGCCGCATGTCCGAGCGGCTCGCGGCCAGGGCGTCCACCTCGTCGAAGAACAGGACCGTCGGCCGACTCGCCCGGGCCTGCTCGAAGATGCCGTGGAGGTTCCGCTCGCTGGTGCCGACCCACATGTCGAGCACGTCGTTGATGCCGACGGCCACGAACCCGGCCCGCACCTCGCCGGCGGTGGCCCGGGCGAGGTGCGTCTTGCCGCACCCCGGCGGGCCGTACAGGAGGATGCCGCCGCCGGCCGCCTTGCCGTAAGCCTTGTACAGCTCCGGGTGGCGGAGCGGGTGGATCATCTTGGCCCGAATCTCCTCCTTCACCGCCTCCATGCCGCCCACGTCGGCGAACGTCACGGCCGGCCGCTCGACGATGGGCAGCGACCCGCCGCCGTCGCCGTCCCCGTCGGCCGCCCGCAACCGGCCATCGATCACCTCGGACTCGTGCTCGTCGGCCCCGACCCCGAGCCGCTCGGCGAACTCGGCGTCGGCCAGCGAGGGGTCGGACGCGACGGCCTCCTTGTACTGGCGGACGGCCCGCTCGACCTCGCCGGCCCGGTCGAGCAGGCGGGCGTGGAGCAGCACCGCGGCCGGCGGCGTGTCGGGCCGCTTGAGGAGGTCTTCGACCAGCACGAGGGCGGGGCCGTTCTTCCCGCCCTGGTAGTAGGTGCGGGCCAGCCCGACTTTGAGCGACGCCGCTTCCGGGGCGCGGGCGAGGGCGGCCTTGAACTCGCGCTCGGCCTCGTCGAGCCGGCCGAGCCCGCGGAGCGACTCGGCGAGGTGTTCGCGCAGGGGGAGGTTGTCCGGGGACAGGTCGAGGGCGGCCCGCAGGCCGGCGAGCGGGTCGGGGGCGGCCATCGGGCACCGTCGGGGTTCTGGGGCGGGGTCGAACCGCTATCCTACCGGCCGCCGCGACCGGGGGAAGCCCGCCGGCCCCGTCCCGTGCCGCCGCTTACGGCCGGGTGAGGCGGACGGCCGACCCGTCGGCGAGGACGGCGACGACCTCCCCGGCGGTCGGCCGCGACGCCAGGAAGACGACCCGCGAGGGCACGTTCACCTTCGTCGGCGCGGCCCACGGCTCGAACCCGCTGCCCACGACGCGGAGCCAGTGGACCTCGTTCCCGCCCGTCGCCGCCGCGACCTTTCCCGGGGCGACGAGGCATGCCGCGAGGAAGCGGTCGGGGTGCGATCGGGATGCGCCGCGGGTCGGTCGCTCTTGCGTGTCGCGGCCGTCGAAACTCGACCAATGGAGAACGCCGTCAACGTCCGGGGCGACAATTTTCAGTAGCCCTTCTTCCGCGGAGAGCCAATCAACCGCCGGGGCGGAAAGTGTCACCCCATCAGGCACCCCCGGACGCCAAGCGGGTATCCAGCGTGCGACTGTATGGAACCGGCCGCGGCCACCGGGCCAATTGAGACAACGGGCGAATAGCGTGTCCCAGTCCCACGCGGCATTCTCACCGCCCCACACCAGCAGATGTGGAGACTTCCCTTCCGCTGCAAAGGGTTCTACCGGCTCAGGGCGAAGGAATGGGCCACCGTACAACGACTGCCCCGTCTCGGTAACGACGGCGACGATTGGAACACCACCCAAAACGGCGGCCGACGGGGGTACATAGACCCATTCCTCCACAAGCCCTACTACAGCCTGACCCATGCACGCGAATGAACCCGTGGCGGTGTTGAGCGTGTGGCAGTGGAGCGTCGTGAGTCCGTCAGCCGCGTGGAGGACGAACACCGTCTCCCCCTTCGGATCCGCGGACAGCCCTCGGACGTTTCCGGTACGGTACGAGAACACCGGTTCCACCCGCCCCGAATCCGGCCGCCAGCGGACGACGGCTTCACTCGTCGCCACCACGATGTCGAAGGTCTCACGGGCCACGACCACGGCCCGCACATCACCGGACGCAAGGCGGATCGGTGGCGGGTGAGTTGCTGCTTCCAACGCTAGCGGGCGGGGCGTCACGCGGGCGGCCGCGGCGGCGTCGCGGACCACGGGGGCGGCCCACTCGCCGAGCCCGAACAACTGGCTCACCGTCGCCTGCCCCACGTGGCCGGGCCGCCCGCGGAGGTGGGCGGCGAACAGGCGGCGGGCGCGGTCGGCGAGGTCGTCCTGGTCGTCCGGCGGGAGGAACGCTCGGCCGGCGTTCAGGGCGTAGTTGAAGAACTGGCCGGCCTCGGCCGTCCGCGGCGGGGCGAAGGCCGTTTCGGCTTCGTCGAACAGTGTTCGGGTGTCGGCCCACGCCCCGGCGATCAGTTGATGCTTGAGGAGACGCTGGCCGCACGCGATTGCTTCGGCCCCGTCTCGTGACCACCCGCGGCGGTAGAAGTCGGCCGCGAGTTCGGGGCGGGCTGCCTTCCCGCGGGCGAGGTCGCCGGCGGCGACGTACTGGCCCCGGTCGGCCAGCCGGTTCGCGGCCCGCTCGAAGCGGTCGACCGCCGCCGGCTCGTCGCCGATCTTGCGGAGGAGGTCGCCGGCCGCCTCGTAGTCCTGCAGCGACTCGTACAACCGCAGGGCCTCGTCGAAGTCGCCGGCCCGGGCGAAGGCGGCGGCGGCCGCGGGGAGGTCCTTCACCCGGTCGCGGAGGACGACGGCCGCGTCGCGGTCGAGCCCGCCGGCGAGGAGGGCGTTGGCGGCCGAGCGGGGGTCGCGGAGGAGGACGCCGTACAGGTACGCCGCCCGCCGGGCGTCGCCCCGGGCGGCTGCTTCGCGGGCTAGCCGGCGGTACTCGTTCGCCAGGGCCGTCCACACGTCGCCGCCGCCGAGCCACGCCGCCCCCGGCCCGCCGCGGCCGAGCAAGTCGCGGAGCGAGTAACGCGGGTCTCGCGTCCCGAGGTCGGCCCCGGCGCTCACCGGCGGGGGCGGGGCGTCCGGGTCGGGCACCGCGACGGGGGCACGCCGCACAGCCTTCTCGGTGTCGCCGGCCTGGAGCTGGCGTAGCTGTTCCCGCTGGGCCGCCGCCTGGGGACGGGGCACCTTGTCCGTGAGCCGCGGCACCCGTTCGAGGGCCTTGCGGGCGAGGTCGCCGCCGCGCTTCGCCAGCCCCGGGTTCTTGAACACTCGGCCGAGCCACGCCAGGAAGCGGCCGGCCCCGAGCCGCGCCCCTTCGGCGAGGCGGCGGGCCGGCGAACCCGCGGGCGGGCGGTCCTCCTCGGCGGGGGCTGCGTCGGCGGACGGCTCGGGGGGCGCGTCGCCTCCGAGCGCTTCGAGGATGGCCGACGGCGGGGCGGGGCGTTCGATGAGCGTGAGCCGGTCGGCGAGCGGGGGCGGCGACGGGAACGGCGTCCACTCGCGGCGGCGGACGCGGGCCGGGGCGAGCCACGCGGCCGGCGGCAGCGGCGTTCGCGGGTCGAAGGCGAGGACGAGCCCGCCTGGGAGGAACACCAGCCCCGTGTCGCGCGTCAGCCCCACCATCTCGTCGGGCAAGAGGGCGGGCCGCAGGTCGGCGTCGGCCGGCAGGTAGAGGTCGCCGCTGAGCCGCCGCAACTTCACCACCCCCGGCGGGGCGGCGGCCGGCG
>JANPKP010000141.1:0-9793 GCA_031426095.1 Gemmataceae bacterium | reverse complement strand
CGAAGGCCCGGACCCCGACGGCGGCACGCCCCTCGAACAGCCGCCGGTCGCGGCCGCGGCGGTCGCCGATGCCCCCGCCCCGGACCGGGGCCCGCCGCCCCCCCCGACGCCGGCGCTCCCGGCCCAGCCGGTGCCCACGGTGCCGCCCGCCCCCCAGGGGCACGACCTGTCGCGGATCGCCCAGGACTTGCAGATCCGCAAGGCCCAGGTCGAGGCCGTGGTGCAACTGCTCGACGACGGGAACACGGTGCCGTTCATCACCCGCTACCGCAAGGAGCGGACGGGCGGGCTCAACGAGGAGGGCATCCGCCGCATCCAGGAGCGGGTCACGCACCTCCGGTCGCTCGCCGACCGCAAGCAGGCGATCCTCAAGAGCATCGCCTTCCAGGGCCGCCTGAACGACGAACTGGTCGCGGCCGTCCTCGCCGCCGAGTCGCCCAAGCGGCTCGAAGACCTCTACCTGCCGTTCAAGGCCAAGAAGCGGTCGCTCGCCACCGAGGCCAAGGAAAAGGGCCTCGAACCGCTCGCCCAGGCGATCTGGAACCGCGACCCGGCCGTGGCCACCCTGGACGAAGTGCTGCCGGGCATGGTGGACGGCTGGAAGCAACTCCACGACGTGAACGACGTGCTGACCGGCGTCAAGCACATCCTCGCCGAGGTCGTGGCCGAGACGGCCGAGGTCCGCGGGCCGATCCGCCACTTCCTCTGGGACACGGCCCTGCTCGTGGCCGCGAAGGCCCCCGGCCTGCCCGACGGCAAGGGGATGGAGTACCGCGACTACTTCGACTTCAAGGAGCAGGTCCGGCAGATGCCGCCGCACCGCGTGCTGGCGGTCAACCGGGGGGAGAAGGAGCAGGTCGTCAAGGCCCGGCTCGACTGGGACAAGGAGCGGGTGAAGCGGATCGCGGCCGACCACCTGCCGCTGGCCGACCACCCCCACCGCGAGTTCCTGTTCACGGTCGTGGACGACGCCCTCGACCGGCTCGTCCTCCCGAGCCTGGAGCGGGAAATCCGCCGCGAGCTGACCGAGCACTCGCAGGACGAGGCGGTCAAGGTCTTCGCCAAGAACCTGCGGAGCCTCCTGCTCCAGCCGCCGCTGCGGGGCAAGACCGTACTCGCCATCGACCCCGGCATCCGCACCGGGTGCAAGCTGGCCGTCCTCGACGAGACGGGCAAGCTCCTCGAAGACGCCGTCGTCTACCCCATCGGCCAGCAGAAGAAGGCGGCCGAGGCCAAGCTGAAGCTCGAACAGCTCGTCCGCAAGTACCAGATCACGGTCATCGCCATCGGCAACGGGACCGGCTGCCGCGAGACGGAGCAGCTCGTCGCCGACCTGATCGGCGAGCTGGGTCAGAAGCGGCTCAACCCCACCCCCGTGGCCGACGCCGCGGCCGCCCCGGCGGAAACGGTGTCGCCCGCCGCCCCGCCGGCCGCGAGCGAGTCGATCGTGTCGGCCCCGGCGGCGCACGCCGAGTCGCACACGACCACGACCGAGGTGTCGGCCGTCGCCCCGATGTCGTTCACGTCCGAAGTCCACCCCGCCCCGCCGGTCACGCCGCCGGTGGAGGGGGAAGCCCCGGCCCCGACGCCGGCCGCGAGCGGCGGGACGGAGACGACCGGGACCGACGCCCCGGCGGCGACCACCGAGACGGTCGCCCCGGCCCCCGCTGCCCCGCCGGCGAAGCCGGCCGCCCCGCCGATCAGCCTCGAAGGGCTGCCCCCGGCCCCGACCGACCTCGCCTACGTGATCGTCATCGAAGCGGGCGCGAGCGACTACTCGGCGAGCCCCATCGCCCGCGAAGAGTTCCCCCACCTCGACGCCACCACGCGGGGCACCGTCAGCATCGGCCGCCGGCTCCAAGACCCGCTCGCCGAACTGGTGAAGATCGACCCGCAGCACGTCGGCGTCGGCCTCTACCAGCACGACGTGAAGGCGAAGGAACTCAAGGTCTCGCTCGAAGCCGTGATCGAGTCGTGCGTGAACGCGGTGGGCGTGGACCTGAACACCGCCAGCGTCCCGCTCCTGCGGCACGTCTCCGGGATGAACCAGCTCGTGGCCCGCGAGGTGGTCGAGTACCGCAACCGGAACGGGGCGTTCAGCACCCGCGACCAGTTGAAGGCCGTCCCCCAGATGGGCGACGCCCGCTTCACCCAGGCGGCCGGGTTCCTCAAAATCCCCGGCGGCCCCGACCCGCTCGACACGACGTGGATTCACCCCGAGAGCTACGCCGTCGCCCGGCAAATCCTCACCGACCTGGGGTTCACGCCGGCCGACCTGCACGACAAGGCCCGGCTCGCCGAGCTGCGGGCCAAGTTCAACGAGTTGAACCTGGAGGAGCTGGCCGGCCGGCTCGACGCCGGGGTGCCGACCGTCCACGACATCCTCGACGCCCTGGCCAAGCCCGGCCGCGACCCGCGGGAAGACCTGCCGCCGCCGATCTTCAAGACCGGCATCCTCAAGATCGAGGACATCTCGCCCGGGATGGAGTTGAAGGGCACCGTCCTTAACGTCGTCCCGTTCGGGGCGTTCGTGGACATCGGCCTCAAGGAGAGCGGGCTGGTCCACATCTCGCAGATGGCCAACCGCTACATCAAGAGCCCCTACGACGTTGTGTCGGTCGGCGACGTGATCGGCGTGTGGGTGCTGGAGGTGAAGGCCGGGGAGAAAAAGATTTCGCTCTCGATGATCGCCCCGGGGACCGACCGCCGGCCGCCCGAACGCCGCCCGTTCGCCGAACGCCCGCCCCAGGAGCGCGGCCCCGGCGGGCCGCCGCGGCAAGGCGGAGACCGGCCCCAGGGCGGGGAGCGGCAGGGCGGAGACCGCCCCGCGTTCGCCCCGCGTGGCGACCGGCCCGACTTCGCGCCTCGCAATGACCGTGGGCCGGGCGGCCCCGGTGGCGGGCGGCGCTTCGATCAGCGTGGCCCCGGCGGGCCGGACGGTGGTCGTGGCCCCGGCGGGCCGCCCCCGCGACCGAATCAGGGTCAGGGCCAGGGTCCGCCGGCGGGGGCGAGCGAAGGAGCGGGTGGACCGCAGCAAGGTCCCGGCCTCCAGCTGCCGCCACCACGCGAACAGCGGAAGCCACAACCCCAACAACCGCCGCGGCCGCCGAAGCCGCTGCCCAAGCTGACGGCCGAGAAGAAGTCGGGCAAGTCGGCGCTCAACACCTTCGCCGAACTGGCGGCGTTCTTTACCGTGAAGGACGAGCCGGCCGCGCCGAAGAAGGTCGAGGCCCCCAAGACCGAAGAGCCGAAGACCGAAGGCACGCCGCCCGAAGAGCCGAAGGCGTAGTACGGCGGCACAACACGAAGCGACCCACAAGCCCCCGCCATCGGGGGCTTGCGGCGTTAACCATCTCGCTTCGCTTTGCGAGAAGTAGTGGCGAACGGCCACGACGAGGGCCACGCCCTGCACGCGGTCGTCGCCGAGCAGGACGGCACGAGCGCCGACGCGGTCAAGGAGTACGTCAAGGCCCTGAGCAGGGCAAAGTGCGACCATCGAGAAGTCAGATGAGATGCGGTCAAGGTCGGAGCCAGAAATCGGCGGTGACACTCCCAACGCTCCCGCGTTACCGGTAAATGTGGGAGCGGATTGCCGATGTGCTTTCGGGACCGGGGGATCGGGCGACCTCAATCGCGTTTATGCGGTATAATACGGGAGCGGCCGTCAGCCCACCACCCGCCGCAGTCCCACCGGCAGGGGCGATTCCAGCTCCACTCGCCGCCCGCCCACGGGGTGCGGGAACGCCAGTCGCCAGGCGTGCAGCCCGAGCCGGCCGGCGGGGTCGGCCCCGTTCCCGTACAGCGGGTCGCCGACGACCGGGCAGCCGAGCCCGGCGAGGTGAACGCGAATCTGGTGCTTGCGGCCCGTCTCCAGCCCCACTTCCACGAGCGAGAAGCGTTCGCCCACCCGCACCACCCGGTAGCGGCTGACGGCCCGCTTCGACCCCGGCCGGGTGCCGTCGCGGCCGGCCCGCACCCGCATGTCATTGCCTTCGGTCAGGAAGTCGTCCACCACCCCCTCGGCCGGCCGCGGCACCCCGGACACGACCGCGAGGTACGTCTTCGCCACCTCGTCCCACGCCGCCTGAAGGGCGTCGCGCACGTCGGCCCGGCGGGCGAAGAGGAGGAGCCCGGAGGTGTCGCGGTCGAGCCGGTGGACGACGAACGGCCGGCCGGCCCGGCGGGCGTCGAGGTGGGCCGCGAGCCGGGCGAACGCGGTGTCGGCCTTCTCGCTTTCGGTGGCGACGGAGAGCAACCCGGCCGGCTTATCGACGGCGATCAGGGCGTCGTCCTCGAACACGACGGAAAGCCCGGCGCGGCTCAGTTCGCCGGCCGCCCGCGCCGCCCCGGCGGGGGCGAGGGTCACGCGGTCGCCGGCCTTCAACGGGTGGTCGTGGCGGGTGGTGGCGGTGCCGTTGACCGCCACCCGGCCGCCGCGGAGGAGGTCCTTCACGGCCGTCCGGCTCATGGGCCGCAGCGTGGCGAGGAGCCACGGCAGGAGCGGCCCGTCGGCCGTGGGCGGCGGGAGGGGGCGGTCGGACGGCGGCACGCTCACCCCCGGCAGCGGACTTCGAACACGCGGGCCAGCTTGTCGCCGTTGGTGGCCGTCACCACCAGCCGGACGGCGGTCGCGCTCACCGGGGCGAAGTCGTGCCGCCGGAGCCGCTGGTGGTTGCCGGCCACCTTCGCCAGCTCCACCCACTCCTTGCCGTCGGCCGGCCGGTACTGGAGCGTGTAGTCCCGCACCGTCTCCGGCTGCGGGGCGCGGACGATGCCGACGTTCGTGCCGTCGGACGACGAGAGGGTGAGTTCCCGCTGAAAGCCGCTGTCGAACGTGAGTTGAACCTGCCGGAGCGTTTGCGGCTTGTCCCACGCCAGTTCGAGCCACGCCCCGTCGTCGGCCAGGGGGGCGGCCCAGCGGTTGGCCCACGCGGCCGGGATGTCTCGCACCCAGCCGTTGACCGCGTTCGCCGCCTTCGCCCCCTCGTGCTCGGCCGACGCCGTCACCCGGGCCACGCGAGCCACGTCGGCCGCGTCGTCGTTCTTCAACCCTTTGATGGTCTGGTCGTCCCGCAGGAGCGTCTGTTGCAACTCCTTGAGCCGGGCCTTGTCCTCGTACAGGCCGTGCGGGAGCAGGTCGTGGCGGGCGCACAGGGCCGCCGCCGTGCCGGCCGCCTGCCCCTCGACGGCACAGGTTCCCATCACCCGGGTGGACGTGAACGCCGTGTGGGTGGCGCTGATGTTCCGCCCGGCCATCAGGAGGTTCTTGACGTTCTTGCTGTACAAGCAGCGGAGCGGGATGTTGTACACGTCCTTGAGCTTGATCGACACGAACGGCGGCACCTCGGGGTTGTCGAACCCGGTCGACGGGTGCTCGTCCAGGTTCCAGCCGCCGATGCAGACGGCGTCCTCGAAGTCGCCGTTGAGGCCCATCACGTCCTGCTGCGTGAGGACGTGGCCGCCGACGAGCCGGCGGGCCTCCCGCTTGCCGGGCAACATGCCGACCCAGTCCATCGCCCAGTTTGCGGCGGCCGGGAACTTGCCACTGTTCTTGATGTAGTCCCACACCCCCGTCACGATCCCGAGCAGTTCGAAGCGGATACGCTCGTTGTCCGTCACGGTGTTCTTCTGGCCGCCCCACTCGATCCACCAGTAGCCGTACTCCCACGACCCGACGCCGCGGTGCTTGAGGTCCTTGGCGGTGATCTTGCGGGCCCACTTCGGCGGCGTGTACGGCATCGGCTTGTCGTACTTCCGCGACGTGAAGAGGATGCTGCACCCCTGCGTCTCGGCGTTCGGCACCTTCGGGGCGAGCGACTCGCCGAACTCGTCGCGGCTCTCGTGGCCGACCTTCATCTCGGCCCCGGCCTCGAGCCCGAGCCGGCTGTCGCCGGTACAGTCGAGGAAGATTTTGGCCGCCACCCGGTAGACGTGTTCGGTCCGGTCGCAGCGGGCGAACGCCTTGTGAATGAGCCCGTCCTTCACCTCGGCGGCGTACACGGCGGTGTCGAGCAGGAGCGTGATGTTCGGCTCGCTCACACACTTGTCGTAGAGGAGCAGGTCCCAGAGTTCCCAGCTCTTTTGCGGGTTGTTGGCCGCGTCGTCCAGGCGAATTTCTTCGAGGATGCCCCCCTCCCGCCACCCCGGCCGGCCCTTGTGGTTGTTGGCCCCGACGACGTGCATCTTGATCTCGCTCGACGAGTTCCCGCCGAGCCGCGAGCGGTCCTGCACGAGGACCACCTTGGACCCGTTGCGGGCGGCCGCGAGGGCGGCGCACACCCCGGCCAGCCCGCCGCCGGCGACCATCACGTCGCACGTGAGGTCCACGACCGCCATGTGCGGCTCGTTCGCGGCCGCCGCGTTATCGCCCTTCGGGGCGTCGCGGTCCATCTCCTTGCGGATGTCGTCGGCCGACCGCTCGGCCGCGTGGGCGGACGGGCCATCGACCTTGACGAGCAGCGAATAGCCGGACGCGCCGGCGGCGGCCGAGAGGAAGTCACGGCGGTTCATGCGTGCCTCGGGAGAGCGTTTGGAATGCGTTACTAAAGCCGAAAGCGAGCGGATTGGACGGCAAACCCGTGTCACACCACCACGTCCACCCACGTCCCCTTCTCCGCCGCCTCGTTGGCAGCCAGCACGGTCGCGCAGTCGGCGACGCCCACGGCCGCGTCGGCGACGGTAGCCGGATCGCGGCGGCGGACGTGGTCGAGGAACGACACCAGTTCGTCCCGCGTGTCGTTCCCCTGCTCGATGTCGATTTCCACGGGAACGCCGCGGTGGGCCCACGGGTCGTTCGAGAGCTTGAGCGTCTTGCCGGCCGTCACCACCGCGGCCGTGGCGTCGGCCCCGGGGCGGTCCTTGTCGGCCGACCACGTCACCGCGTCGGCCCTCGCCTCCTGGTAGAGCAGGCCCTTGTTGCTCGTGAGCAGGAGGGTGCCGCGGGTGCCCATCACCAGTTCGCTCGCCCCCTCGAAGGCGTTGTTCAGGAGCGAGGAGTACGTCACCCGCACGGTGTACGGCTTGCCGCCGCTCTTGGGCGGGGCGGGGAGTTCGTACTCGTACAGGCAGGCGATGTTGTCGAACACCTCGCGGCCGTCCCGCCAGAAGTCGATGCCGCCGGTGGCCGAGACGCGCCTGGGGTGGGTGCCGAGGAGCCAGTTGGCCACGTCCATCTGGTGGCTGCCGAGTTCGGCCATCAGCCCGGCCGAAGACGCCTTGTAGAGCCGCCAGTTGAGCCGGCGCTCGAGGGCCGCGTACCCGGCGTCGCTCCGCGGCAGCGGGATCGGCCGCCGCCAGGCGTTATGCCGGTGCCACTGGGCTTTAATAGCCGTGACCTGCCCGATCATGCCGGAGTCGACCATCGCCTGGGCCTGCTTGTACACGGCGTTCGCCCGCCGCTGGAGGCCGACCTGGAACACCCTCTTGCCGTCGGCGACTTGCTTGGCGAGTGTGCGAGCCTCGGCCACGGTGTAGCACATCGTCTTTTCGAGGAACACCTCGCACCCGGCGGCGAGGCAGGCGGAGGCGATGGTGAAGTGCAGGTGCAGCGGCACGGCGATCACAACCGCCTGCGGCTTGAGCTTGTCGAGCATGGCCCGGTAGTCGGCGAACGGCGTCGCCTTCGGGCCGGCGTACTTCGCCCCCTGTTCGAGGTGCGGCGGGTAGTCGTCGGCGAGGCCCACGACCTCGGCCGCGTCGAGTGTGACGAGCGCCCGCAGGAGGTCCGACCCGCGGCCGCCGGTGCCGATCACGGCCACCCGCACGGGCGCTTCGTCGTCCCCCGCCATCGCGGTGGCGGCGAGCGTGAGGCCGGCGGTGGTGCCGAGGAAGCCGCGGCGGGAGGGGGCGGTCATGGCGGCTCCGTGAGCCAGTCGAGGCGGGCCGGCCCGGGGTCGGGTTCGACCCACGCGGCGCGGACGCCGGGCGGTCGCTTCCCCTCAAGATACCGCGCCGCCGGCCCGCGTCCCATCGCCAGCAGCGCGGTCGAGAAGACTTCCGCCGCCGTCGCGTCCGGGGCGACGACCACGCACGCGGCCCGACCGGCGAGCGGCCTCCTCGTGAGCGGGTTGACGATGTCGGACGTAGCCTGCCCCGGGTGACGGGCGGCCGAGCAGGAGAACCCGCAGTCGGCCAACTTGATCCGGCCGATTGGAGGGGCGTCGGCGTCGCCGCCGGGGTCGCGGACCCCGACCGGCCACGGCCCGCCGAGGGCGAGGACCGAACTCGTTCCCGCGTTCAGGACCGCGGCCGTGATGTGGAACTGCCTGAGGAGGGCGGCGGCCCGGTCGAGCGCGTATCCCTTGCCGACGCCGCCGAGATCGACTCGGACTTCCGGGTAGGTCCGCCAAACAGTCGAGGTGGCCGAATCGAGTCCGAGGCGTTGGCCACGCCGTACCGGCCCACCCGCCGTCACGTCGAAATATCCGCCCGTCGCTACACGATGCGTCTCGCACGCGGCGAACAACGCCCATACTTCGGGGTCGAGCCGCACGTGTCGCCCGGCCGGCGCTCGGTTCAAGCGGGTGATGTCGCTCGCCGGGTCGAAGCGAGACAGAAGTGATTCGAGCCGCCGGACCTCTTCCTCGACGGCCGACGCGACCGCCGCCAGATGTTCGCCGTCGCCCCCGACGAGGACCGCCTCGAAGGCGGTCGCCATCGCCCGCCAGCGGTGGGTGTAGGTCGTCACACAGTTGTGTAACGGGAGGGCGGGCGAAAGCCCACCCGCAGCCGCGGGTGGGTCTTCGTGTCATACCGCGGCACCGTCAGTCGGCCTTGGCGTGCGTCTCCCAGGAGCCGCCGGAGAACGCCTTCACGAACTCGGCGAGCGGCATCGTGAAGCGGCCGTCCTTCGTCGGGTAGCCGTGGTCGGGGCCGGCCTTCTCCTTCGGCGTGAACGTCTGCCCGTGGGGGTTCCACAAGGCGATCTCGTCCGCCTTCGCGTCGTACCCGGTGACGGCGTAGGCGTGGTTCGGGGTCAGCCCGGGGGTCGTCACCGCGGTGGTGCCGCAGGTCACGAGCCGCTTGTCGGCGAACGCCGCCGCGAGGTGCGTCCGCAGGTCGGCCAGCTTGGCCTCCTTCTCCTTCGCGCTCACCCCGGCGTCCTTAAACGGCTTGCACGAGAATCGCTCGATCTTGTGCCCGGTCACCACCTCGACCATCGACCCGGCGGAGCCGCCCTTGCCGATCAGGTCGATGGGCGACGCGGCCGGCCCGCCGCCGGCCGCCACCCGCGTCTTGCGGTACTCGCCCACGGCCTTCTCATAGACGTTCACCCACACCCCGTCGGCCCCGGCGGACGCCGTCAGGATCAGCTCGGCGTCGGTCAGCGCCGGCACCGGGATGTCGGTCGTCCCGAAGCGGACCGTGTACGACCCGTCCGGCTTGACGGCGATCATCTTCACCACGTCCTTCGGGTCGCGGCAGACCATCGCTCCGAGCGGGGCCAGGCAGAAGCAGTCGCCGAGTTTCCCCTGGTTGAGGGCGTCGAGGTCGGGGGCCCCCTTGGCGAACAGCTCGCGGTTCGCCCTCGTGATCTTGCCGAGGGCCGACTGGTACATGGCGTTCAGGTCGGCCTTGCCCTTGCCGGCCGCCAACTCAGCGAGGGCGGCCGGCGTCAGCGGCGGGAGCGTCGCCTTCGTGTTCCGCGACGCCCGCTTGAGGGCCGCCACGGCGGCAGCCTCCGGGCCCTTCACGGCCGGGTCGGCGACCGCGTGGTCGATCTCCTCCTTCGAGAGCGTGCCGTCGTGATCGCGGTCCCACCCGGCGACGTGGGCCTTCACCTGCTCGGCGAACG
>JANPKP010000140.1:0-4035 GCA_031426095.1 Gemmataceae bacterium | reverse complement strand
CCGGCCGGACCCACCGGGCGATCAAGTGGCCGGTCCACCACAACTGGGGCCTCCGCACCCTCCAGGTGGACGCCGACGCGCTCACCAACTCCCGGCTCGTCATCCGCTCCCTTCAGGCCGTCTTCCGCGACGGCACCCCCGTCGCCGTGCCCGACGACGGTCTGCTCCCGGCCCTCGACTTGAAGGGCCTGTTCCAACCCGGGCAGCCCCTCACGGTGTACCTGGCCCTGCCGGTGCTCAACCTCGGCAAGGCGAACGTGGCCGACGAGACGAGCGACCCGAACAGCCGCTACAAGCTCGACACCCAGGAACTCGAAGACGAGAACACCGGCGTTAACCCGCAGCCCGTCCGCGTCCGCCGGCACAACGCCCGCCTCCTGCTCACCGGGCAGGACCAGACCGGCTTCGAGGTCATCCCGCTCGTGCGGCTCGAACGCTCGACGCTCGCCAACGCCCCGCCGCAGATCGACGCCACGTACATTCCCCCCATCCTGGCGTGCGACGCCTGGCCGGTGCTCAACGCCGAGGTGGTGCAGTCGATCTACGACCGCATCGGCCGCAAGCGGGAACGGCTGGCGAGCGCGCTGGCGGCCCGCGGCGGGGTGATCGTCGGCGGCGACCCGGCCGACGCCATGACGGCCGCCCACCTGCGGGAGTTGAACGAGGCTTACGCCGTCCTGAGCGTGCTGGCCTTCACCCCCGGCATCCCGCCGCTGACGACGTACACGGAACTCGCCCGCCTCGTCGGCCAGCTCACGATCTTCGACCGCTCCGGCCGCTGGCCCGCCATCCCCGCCTACGACCACGACGACCTCGGCGGCTGCTTCTACCGCCTGAAGGTCTACCTCGACACGCTCCTCGACATCCTCCCGGAGCCGGAGTACAAGGAGCGGGCGTTCACGGGCGTGGGCCTGCGGATGCAGGTGTCGGTGGAGCCGACGTGGCTCGACCCGGCGTGGGGCCTGTACATCGGCGTCCGCTCCGAGATGGACCCGGACGAGGTGCTGCGGCTCCTGACCGTGCCCGGCCAGCTCGACATGAAGGTCGGCTCCGGCGACCGCGTGGACGCGATCTTCCAGTTGGGCCAGCAGGGCTTACGCTTCGAGGCGTGCGCCCGCCCGAACATCCTCCCGGACCTCGCCGGCCAACGCTACTTCCGCGTGAGCCGCCAGCCCGAACGGGAGTGGACGCAGGTGCTGCGGTCGTTGACGGTGGCGGTGCGGATCAACGAGACGCGGATCGTGGGGGCGATCCAGAACCAGCGGGCCGTGACCGTCCGCGGGGCCGCGGGGCAGACGGCGACGATCTTCTTCACCCTGTTCGCGGTGCCGACGGGCTGACGCCGGAATGTCGTCAAGTCGTCACGTCATCAAGTCTTCAAGTCGAACGACGTGGAGCGGCGATATTGGACGTGACGACTTGACGACCTGACGACCTGACGACGAGGGCCGGATGCGTGAGCCGCTCGCCAGCCTCGTGACGCCGATCATCCGCACCGCCCTGCGGGTCGCGGACGACCTCCGCGCCGGCACCGGGCTGCCGTTCGAGGCCGCCCGCGAACTCCTCGTGCAGAAGTTCCGCGACCTCGCCTCGCAGTTCACCTTCGGGGTGCCGGCGGGCTTGCGGGTCAACACGATGGGCGAGTTCGACCTCCTGGCGATGGCCAAGAGCGGCCGGGAGGTGGGCGAAAACTACCTCGGCGTCGGGTACGCCCTGGCGTCGTGGGTGGACGAGCTGTTCACCCTCAACTCGCCGGCCGCGTCGCAGTGGAACGAGCGGAAGTTCGAGGTCGAGTTCTTCTCCACGAACGACCGGGCGTGGCGGTTCTGGGAGCAAGCCAAGCTCGCCGCCGCCCGCTCGCAGGACGACGACCTGGAAGTCTTTTACCTCTGCGTGGTCCTCGGCTTCCGCGGCGAGTGGGTGGAGGAGCCGAACAAAGTCAAGGCGTGGCTCGGGGCGACCCGCGAACGCCTCCTTAAGGGGCTGCGGCAGGAGTGGAGCGGGCCGCCGGCCCTGAATCCGCCCGCCCGCGTGCCGCTGCGGTACGGCAAGCTCCGCCTGCGGCAGATGGCGACCGTCGCGGTAGTGGTCACGCTCGCGGTCATCCCCGTGGTCGCCCTGCTGATCGGCCGACAACTCGCCCGCTGAGGCAAGGTCGGAGCGGGGAAACGGGGCGAAATCGGGCAACGCTCCCGCTTTCCCAGGGGGCCGGGAGCGGTAACGCACAAGACTTTCGCCGGCCGATGGTTGTGGCGAGGCACGCTGTTTAAAAGCGGGAGAATCCGGGGGCACCACGACGGCCGGCCGCCCGAGAGTGACCGCGGACGAGGCCCCCATGCGAGTACCGCTGCGACTCAACCCGTTCCAGTGGCGGAACCCGTTCTACTGGCTCAACCCGTATTACTGGGTGCCGCCGCGGGACGTGGAGATCGAGGGCCGGCCCCGGCGGTACTTCCGCGCCCTGATGATCGCCCTGCACGTCGTCCTCGTGGTGGCCATCGTTCTGGGCCTCGGGTACGTCAACCGGCACTACAAGCTCGACACCGAACTCCTGTCGCCGTTCCCGGTCCTGCACGGCGTCTGGCTCCCGCTGCTGTTCCTCCTCATGTACGGGGGGGCGTGGCTCGGGTACTGGTTCTTCCGCCTCTTGCTCGACCCCACCGGCGGGCAGTTCCCGGACATCGACGCGGCGTGGGACGAGGGGCTGGCGGCCGTCGAGCGGGCCGGGATCGACCCGACGGCGGTGCCGCTGTTCCTGGTCGTGGGCCGGCCGGCGAGCGGGACGGCCGACTTCTTCTCGGCCACCAAGCTGCCGTTCGCCGTCCGCGAGGAGCCCCGCCGGCCGGACGCCCCGCTGCACGTCTACGCCAACCGCGAGGCCATCTTCGTGACCTGCGAGGGGGCGTCCGTCCTGGCCCGGCTGTCGCAACTGCTCGACGACGAGCGGAAGGCGAAGCTTTTCAAACGCACGGGGCTGCCGTCGGGGCTGATGCACGCCTCGTCCGCGTCGTTCGACCTGCTCGACCTGCCGAACGCCCCCGCGGAAGTGGCGGCCGGCGAGGCGGCGGCCCCGTCCCCCGGTACGGGCGGGTTGCCGGCCGGGTTGGAAGCGACGGTGCTGACCCACTCGACCGACGACTGGCTACCGAAGCCCCAGGCCGCCGCGTTCGTGGGCGTGGCCGCCGACGAGGCCGACCGCCTGGCCGCCCGGTTGCGCTACTTGGGCGACCGGATCGCCGACCGCCGCCGGCCGTACTGCCCGGCCAACGGCGTGGTCTGGCTCCTGCCGCTGGCCGGCACCGAGAGCGAGACGGCCGCCGAGCAGACGGCCGCCGCGTGCAAGGCCGACCGGGCGGCGGCCGAGGCCGGGCTGGCGGTCCACGGCCCGTCCGCCGCGGTGGTGTGCGACGCCCAGGACTTACCCGGCTTCCGCGATCTTCTGAAGGGTTTGGCCGAGCCGGCGGCCCAGGAGCGGCTCTTGGGCCGGTCGTTCCCGCTCGTACCGAACGTGCCCGCGGAGAGCCGGGCCGACCTGCTGCAATCCGGCATCAACTGGGTGACGCGGAATCTGGTGCCGGGGGTGGTGTACCAGCGGTTCGGCTCCGAGGCCGAGGGGAACGGGGTACGGTGGTCGGACGCGAACGCCCGCATGTGGCGGCTGACGGCCGAACTGAACGACCGGCGGACGACTCTCGCCCGCCTCGTGGCCCAGAGCCTGACCGACGACCCGGCCCGCCCGCCACTCTTAGCCGGCGTCTACCTCGCCGGCACCGGCCCGGACGCGGCCGACCAGGCGTTCGCCGCCGGCGTCGTGCGGCAGCTCATCACGATGCAGAACGGCGTGTCGTGGACGGCCCGGGCCGACGCCGAGGAGGCCGACTACAAGCGGATGACGCTCGTCGGCTACCTGGCGATGCTGGCCGTGGTGATCGCCGTGGGGACCCTGGCGTACACGACGTGGGTGGGCTAGGCGAGCGGCCGGGGTCCACCCGCGGTTGTGGAGCCCATAGGAATAGTTTTTAGTGTAATAAAACC
>JANPKP010000139.1:0-5941 GCA_031426095.1 Gemmataceae bacterium | reverse complement strand
CTTGGAAGCCCGGGCCACAATACTTCCGCATCGGGTTGGTCCCCGACACGGGCGGACGAGCCGCCTGTGCCACCCGGAACAGACCCGGTCACGGCTTCGACGGCAGCACCGGACCCACCCCCGGCGGGGCGAGGGCCGCTCGGATGGCGGCGTCCGTCGGGGTGCCGGGCAGATCGACGCGCCGCAGCCCGTCGGCGGCCGGCACGCCGACCACCACGGCCGGGCGGGAAGCGTCCGGGAAGGTGGCGAGCGCCACCCCGAGCGCCCCCGGCACGGCCCGCACCGGCTGGCCGACGAACACCACCAGCGGCCGCCCGTCGGCGACGGCTTCGGCGTAGCGGTCGGCGTAGGACGGCGGGGCCGCGAACGCCAGGGCGAGGGCGGCGCGGGCCTTGAGCGTCAGCGCCGCCGGCGGCTCCGCGGCCGGGGCGAGGGCGGGGGCGAACAGGATCAGCGGGGCGAAGGCGAGTCGCATGGGAGGCTCCGTGAGTGGTGGGGAGGACGAAGATTTCACCGCAGAGGGCACGGAGGGCGCAGAGAAAGGCAGATATGAGCGAAGACCGAGTGGGATTCAGACTCTCCCCGGCTGTTCTCCCCGCCCTCCGCGCCCTCCGCGGTGAATTCAGCTTTGCCTTTGATTCCGGCGTACCAGTTCAGCTTCTGGGCCGGGAAGCCCACGGCGTGCCCGAAGGCCCACGAGTCGCCCTGCTGCAGCATCCGGTCGACCACCGCGGCGTCGGCCCAGAAGCCGGCCGGGGACGGGTCGCCCGCCCCCCGCGGCCCCGTGTGGGCACTCGGGCCCCACGAGTTCAGCACGAACGCCCCCGGCCGCCTGCCGCCCTGCACGCCGACGACCGCCATGCAGTGGGCCCAACTCCCGGACGGGCGGGCGAAGCCGTCCCTGTCGCGGGCCATCGTGAACCCCTGGTCGCTGCACACGGCGACCGGGTAGCCGTTGCGGACCGCGGCCCGGCACTCGTCCCACGACCGCACGTTCGACACCGCCTTCACCGGGTGCCGGCGGGCCAGCGGTTCGAGGTCGTCGGGCACGCCGGTCCGGCCGTACTCGCGGCAGCGGGCCTCGCTGTACGTCCGCAGGTCGCGGGGGCCGAACAGGCCGCGGGGGACGACGCCGTACCGCGTCACCCACTTCGCCGCCCACGCCCCCACGCTGCCGTCGCCGCGAATCCGCCCGCCGCCGATCTCCACCCGCGAGCCGCCGTAGATCACCTCCTGCGCCAGGTCGTGGAAGTCCTCCCCGGCCCCATTCGCAATCTGGACGCAGAGCAGATGCTCGACCGCCGACGCGGTGCCGAAGCCGACGCAGCTCCCGACCGCTTTCTGGTCACGCGGCGGCAGCAGGTCGCCCGTCGCCTTCCGGCAGGCGTCCCACAGGAACACGTCGTCGGGGCCGTCGTAGACCGCCCGGAAGGCGGGCGTGTCGCGGAACGCCGGGGCCTTCAGCTCGGAGGCGACGGCGTCCACGGCGGCGGGGTCGCGGACCCAGCCGAAGAACCTCTCCCCCGGCCCCTCCCCTGGGAAGGGAGGGGAGGAAGAAGCGGGTTCCGGCTCCCCCTTCCCTCCCAGGGAAGGGGGCGGGGGGGTTAGGTTGAGCGTCACCACGAACAGGGCCGTGAGGAGCGCCGTGGCGGCGGCGATCAGCGCCGCGAGCAGGCGTTGCTTCCAGGTGCCGGGGATGCCGGGCGTGGTCATGGCTTCACCTCCAGGGCGGTTGCGACGCGGGCGAACAGGGCCGCGGCCGTGCGGCGTGTACCGGCGTCGAGCGGCACGTCGCCGTCGACCGGGAGGTGCTTCGCGATCTCGTCGGCCACCCGCTTCCGCACCGGCACCAGCGCCCCCGGGGGAACGAGGCTCGACGCGGCCGTGCGGATGCGGGCGGCCAGCTCGCCGGCGGTGCGGACGTCGGCCGCGTCGGCGTACTTCACGGCCTCGCGGTAGAGCACGGCGAGCTGCGCCAGGTGGCCGGCCTTGTCCGGCGAAGGGTCGTCCGCGAACAGCTTCCGCACGTCGGCCGCGAGCGGGTCGGCGGGCGAAGGCGGCGTGGGGGAGGGCGAGTCGCCGACCACGACGACGCAGCGGGCCGCTTCCGAAGGCACGTCGGCGGCCGCCGTCCAGGCGAGGACCGTGTACCGGCCGGGCTTCGGGGCGCAGAAGAGGGCCACCTTGCCGTCGGGGAACGGCACGAGGTCGGCGTCGTCGGACACGAGCGCCCACCGCACCTGTCGGCCGGCGGTGTCGGCGGCGAGCTTCAGCACGCGGCCGGGCGGCGTGCGGGCCTCGGCGGGGAGCGTGACCGTGGGCGTGTCGGGCGGGGGCGGTTGCAACGGGGCGGCGGCGACGAGCGCGACCGCCGCCGCGAGGGCGGCGAGCGAGGCGAGGCGCATGGGGGCTTCTCTCGGGGTGTGGGAGACGTGACGCGATATGGTGAACACTTATCCAGTAACATCCCGTTCGGCGGATGCAACCGGCCGCAGGCGGAATAGGCCAACGCTCCCGCTTTCCCAGGGGGGGTGGGAGCGGGAACGCTCAAGCCGTGAGCGGGCCGCGGGATGGGTCGAAACGCACCGTTTAAAAGCGGGAGAATCCGGGGGAGGCGGCCGTTCGCCGGCGCGTTATCCTGTCCGCATGAGACACCTCATCGCGTCCGTGCTGTTCGCCGCCGCCCTCCCCGCGACGGCCGCCGACCCCGTCCCGCCGCCCAAGCCCGAGGGGAGTGCCGCCGTGGATACGTCGTTCCTGCGGCTCTACGCCGAGACCCGCGGGTTCATGCTCGGCCGGCCGCAGAAGCCGAAGGTGACGCCCGACGGCAAGGCCGTCCTCTTCCTCCGGGCCGAGCCCAAGACGCCGAAGCTCAAGCTCTACGAGTTCGACGTGGCCACGAAGGCGACGAAGGAACTGCTCTCCCCGGAGACGCTGCTGCACGGGGCGGACGAGAACCTGAGCGCGGAGGAGAAGGCCCGCCGGGAGCGGCAGCGGGTGACGGTCGGCGGCTTCGCCGACTACCACCTGGACGAGGGCGGAACGCGGGTCCTGGTGTCGCTCGCCGGCCGGCTCTACGTCTTCGACCGCGCGACCGGGAAGGCGGCCGAGTTGAAGACCGGCCCCGGCAGCGCCCTCGACCCGAAGTGGTCGCCCGACGGCAAGCAAATCGCCTACGTCCGCGGCTTCGACGTGTACGCCTACGACCTCGCCAGTGGCAAAGAGACGGCCGTGACGACGGGCGGCACGCGGGAGAAGACGCACGGCATCGCCGAGTTCGTGGCGCAAGAGGAGATGGACCGCCACAGTGGCTACTGGTGGTCGCCCGACTCGAAGCGGATCGCGTACACGGAGGCCGACCACGCCGGCGTCGAGGTGTGGGCCATCGCCGACCCGCTCCGCCCGGACAAGCCGCCGCAGGAGCAGTACTACCCCCGCCCCGGCCGCAAGAACGTGAGCGTGCGGCTGGGCGTGGTGGACGTGGCGGGGGGCAAGACGACGTGGGTGGAGTGGGACCGTGCGAAGT
Organism: Gemmataceae bacterium; assembly: GCA_031426095.1. Lineage (GTDB taxonomy): Bacteria > Planctomycetota > Planctomycetia > Gemmatales > Gemmataceae > JANPKP01. Next base: position 2,415 of record JANPKP010000139.1, on the reverse strand, counting down.
ACGAGTACCTTGCGGCGGTGAAGTGGGACAAGGGCGGGCCGCTGACGGTCCAGCTTCAAGACCGCAAGCAGCAGGCGGTCGCCCTGTTGGAGGCCGACCCGGCCACGGGAGTAGCAAAAACCCTGCTGACCGAAACCGACACCGCGTTCGTGAATCTCCGGCACGGCCAGCCGGCGTGGCTCCCCGGCGGCCGGGGGTTCCTGTGGACGACCGACGACGGCCGGCACGACGCCCTGACCTGGCGTTCGCCGTCCGGGGAACGGAAGGGCGTGGTGTCGAACCCGACCCCCGGTTATCAGGCCGTCGGGATCAACAGCCTGAGCCCCGACGGGTCGGCCGTCGCCCTGGACGTCCGCGACGAAACCACCACCGGCGTGCTCTGGTTCCGGTGGGAGGACGCGCCGAACCACCGGAAGACATTCGAACTCGTCCACGGGCGGGGGCAGAACGCGGCCGTCCTCGGACAGGACCATCGTCGGTACGTGACCACCGGCACCGGGTTAACCGGGATGCCGCGGTCGGCGGTCGACGCCCTGCCGGCGGACGCGGCCGGTTCAGGAGAACACCTCGGCACCCTCCCGTCGGTCGCCTTGGAGCCGCCGTTTAAGCCGAACGTCCGCGTCGAGAAGGTCGGCGACTACTACACGGCCGTCGTCCGCCCGCGTGACCTCGACCCGAAGAAGAAGTACCCCGTCGTCGTGGACGTGTACGGCGGGCCGCACCACCTGCACGTCCAGCAGGCGATGCGGAACTGGCTCGTGCCGCAGTGGCTCGCCGATCAGGGGTTCATCGTGGTCGCCCTCGACAACCGCGGCACCCCCGGCCGCGGGCGGGAGTGGGAGCGGGCGATTTACCAGAAGCTCGGCACGGTGCCGCTGGAGGATCAGGTGAAGGGGCTGCACGCGCTCTGCGACAAGTTCCCCGAACTGGACCGCACCCGCGTCGGCATCGTCGGCTGGTCGTTCGGCGGGTACATGGCGGCGAACGCGGTCCTGCGGCGGCCCGATGTGTTCCACGCGGCCGTCGCGGGGGCCCCCGTCACCGACTGGGAGGACTACGACACGCACTACACCGAGCGGTACATGGGCCTGCTCCCCGCGAGCCAGAAGGCTTACGACGAGGCGAGCCTGATCCCCCTGGCCCCGAAGCTGACCCGGCCGCTGCTGCTCGTTCACGGCACGGCCGACGACAACGTCTACTTCCGGCACACGCTCAAGCTCTCGGACGCGCTGCTGCGGGCCGGCCGGCCGTTCGAGGTGCTGCCGCTGCCGGGCGTCACCCACCTCTATTCGACCGACCCGACCGTGACCGAACGGTTGTGGGCGAAGACGGCGACGTTCTTCCGCGGGCACCTGGGCGGGCCGAAGTAGCGTCACCGCACCGCGAGTTGCACCAGCACCAGCAGCAGCAACCCCACGCTGATGACGCCGTTCACCTGGAAGAAGGCCCGGTTCACGCCCGAGAGGTCGTCCGGCTTCACCAGGGCGTGTTCGTACACGAGCAGCCCGCCGACCGCCACCAGGCCCGCGAAGTAGACGGCCCCCAGGTGCGGCGACGCGAACCCCAGCCCGACGAGCAGCGCGAACATCGCGGCGTGGCAGCCGGCGGCGATCCGCAGGCCGCGGCGGGTGCCGAAGCGGGCGGGGACGCTGTGCAGGCCGGCGGCGCGGTCGAAGGCTTCGTCCTGGCAGGCGTACAGGATGTCGAAGCCGGCCACCCAGAAGAGGACCGCCCCGCCTAGGAGCAGGGGCGCGGCCATGTCCACCGGGCCGCGGACGGCGATCCACGCGGCCACAGGGGCGAGCATCAGCGCGGCCCCGAGCCAGAAGTGGGCCAGGCTCGTGAACCGCTTGGCGAGCGAGTACCCGAGCAGGAACAGCAGCACCGGGCCGCCCAGGTACAACGGCCACGGGTTCGGCGGCTCGCGCCACAGGAACAGCAGCGTGGACAGGAGGAAGGCGGCGGCGTTCGCCGCGAGGAAGGCGGCCACGGTGGCGACGCGGAGGGAGCCGGCCGGCAGGTGGCGGCCGGCGGTCCGGGGGTTGGCGGCGTCGAGCGTGCGGTCGGCGAGGCGGTTGAAGGCCATCGCGGCCGTGCGGGCGAACACCATGCACAGGAGGATGCCGGCGAGGTCGGCCCATCGAAAGGGCTCGTCGGCCCAGGCGAGGGCGGCGCTGAGCAGGGCGAACGGCAGGGCGAACACCGTGTGGCTGAAGCGGACGAGTTCGAGCAGCAATCGCACACGGGCGAGCATCGGCGGCGGTCCTCGGTGGCGTCAGCGTAGCAACCGCGTGCGGGGCGGCGGGCGCAAGCTAACATGACGGGGTGTGGGTGTAAGGATTAGCGGCCCCGGGCGGCCGCGCCGGGGGCGGCCGCCGGGCGGCCGGCCGCGCGAAGGGAGCGCGCGCGAGCGGC
>JANPKP010000138.1:0-19259 GCA_031426095.1 Gemmataceae bacterium | reverse complement strand
CCCTCCCCGCGGATGGGTTCGTAGCCCCGACGGGGCGACCCGGAGACGCCCACGCGGGCCGCCCCGTCGGGGCTACGAACCCATTTCGTCTTCGTGGTCCCAGGGGTTCCGCTCTGCTCCACCCCTGGCTATTCTCGGTCGCCCCGTTGGGGCCTCAAGCCGCGGACCCGGCCCATCGACGGACGCCGGGCCGCGGCTACGCGGGCGGTAGGCCCGCGTGCAACTCCGGGAACACGTCGTCCGGCAGGCCCGCCGCCAGCATGTGCTTCTTGAGCTTGGTGACGGCGGCGAAGCGGACGTTCGCCACGTCCTGCTCGCTCACCCGGAGGAACTTGGCCACGTCCTTGTTCGCCCACCCCTTCACGAACAGCAGTTCCAGCACCTGCACCCGCAGGTAGTCGCCCTTCCGCCACCAGCCCTGCACCACCGCCCGGACGGCGTTCGCCAGCTCGCGGGCTTCGAGGTCGCGCTTCTCGTTGCTGCGGGCGTGGCTCGACGCCGCCCGCTGCCGGCCGTCGGCCGCCTCACCCAGCCGCTCGTCGTCGCTCTCGCTGCCCGTCTGGTAGAGCCGCCGGCCGTTCTTGCGGAGGAGGTCCGTGACCTTGTTCCCGGCGATGGTGAAGAGCCAGTTCTCGAGGTGCTGGCGGTCGTCGTAGTTGGGCAGGCTGCGGGCGAACCCGACGAACGTCTCCTGCACCACGTCGTCGGTGCCGGCCGGGTCGACGATCTTCTTGTGGACGAACGCCCGCACCCGCCCTTCGTAGCGGGCGATGAGTTCCCGCCACGCCTCCGGGTCGCCCCGGCGGACGCGGTCGATCAGCAGCCGGTCGGATTCGCTGGGCATACCGGAATGCTACCACCCCACGGTCATCGCCGCCACCACCCCGGCGGCGACGAACAGGCCGGCGAGTAGCCCGAGCCAGCTCGTCAGGTAGCCGCGGCTCCACTCGTCGGCCCGCAGGAACAGGAAGGCGGCGGCGCACACGACCAGCAGCCCGCCGGTGACGCGGAGGGCGTCCGAGACCCGGTCCTGGGCCCGGAGCAGGCGGAGGTGGTCGTCGGTCACCTCCACCGTGTACTCGACGTACACGAGGTTGCCGGTCACCCCGGCCTTCTCGAACGTCTCCTTCTCCACCTCGGTCGGCGGGCGGACGGCCCGGCTCCCCTTGCGGACGTACTGGTCGCGGACGGCGCTCAGCGGCGGGACGTGGCGGACCGGCGGGGTCTGCTCGGCCAGCCGCTCGGCGATCACCTTCCGGGCCACCTCGTAGGCGTCGGCCTCGGCCTCGGCGACGGTCGCGTGCGGGGTGGCGCTGCGGACCGTTTCCACGACGGGGGCACGCCCGGCGGCCGCCGCGGAGGGTTTCTCCTTCTCGGCCGCCGGCGGCGGGGGCGAACGCGGGGCGGTCGGCACCGTCACGGACACGGGCACGGTGGGGCTTCCGAACACCTTGTGCTTGAGCCGACCGAACACCCCGGACGGCGGGGCGGCGGCCGACGGGTCGGCGGAAACGATGGCGTCGGCGGACGCCCGGACGGCGTCGGCGGCGGCCCGGTCGGCCTGCCGGCGGGCGGCGTCGGCCTGGTGCGTGGTCGCCCCGCCCGGGTGCGTGCGGTGGCACCCGGCGGCGGGGCCCACGAGGGCGGCGGCGATAATGAGTGTGCGCGTCATGCCGTTCTCCACCACCGACCGCGGTCCGAAACCCCCCCGTCACGCCAGCCGCAGCCGCACCCTGCGGGGCGGCGGGGGCGGGGGCGGCACCCACGGGCTGACCATCTGCACCGTCACCGCCGCCAGCACCAGCGGGACGACGCCGACCACCCCGTTCGACTCCCGCGGCCAGAGGAACATGAGCACCCCGCCCCAGAACCCGGCCGCCAGCACCGGCCAGAGGCGGAACCGCTCCGAGCGCCGGCGGTCGGTGATCGTCCACCACCGGAAGGCGGCCGCCGCGAGGGCGAAGTACGTCACGTACCGCATGCCGATGGAGAGCGACTCGGGCGTCATCCGCACGGCCCCGCCGAGGTACTGCTCGCGGTACGGCACGTCGGCGTCGGCCGCCACCTTCTGCGGCAGCCCCCAGCCGTCGAGCCAGAAGGCCAGCACGCCCACCGCGACGCCGACCGGGATCATCCGCGCCCGCCGCCCCCACGTGTCGGCCGCCGTCCGCTTCGCGGGCAGCCGGCCGACCAGCACCGCCGCCCCGCTCAGGGCCGAGGTGAGGAGGAAGAGGCGGGCCAGCGTCGGCCATTCGACGGTGGTCTGGAACAGGGCCCACGGGGCGGTACACAGCGCGGCCATGAGCGGCACGGCGGCGAGCGACCCGGCGAGTTCGGCGAGCCGCCCGCGGGCTTCCGCCGGGAGCGGCCCGGCCGGCGGCCGGTGCGGCACCGATGGCGGTACCGGCAGGTTCACGGGCGTCACGGGCACGGCCACCGGCAGCACCGTGGCCGCGAGTGCGGGGCCGACCGCGACGGCTTCGACCGCGCGGGCGAAGTCGGCCATCGTGGCGAACCGCTTGGCCGGGTCTTTCTGAAGCGCCGTCTCCAGCACCGGCCGGAACGCGGCCGGCACCTTCGACAGGTCGGGGGCGTCGGTCAGGTGCTTGTGGAGGATTTCGAGCGGCGACGCCCCGTTGAACGGCACCGTGCCGGTGAGCATCTCGAAGAGGATGATGCCGCAGGCGTACACGTCGACGCTCTTGGTGTACTGCCCCCGGTCGATCTCCGGGGCCATGTAGTAGACGGTGCCGACGCCCTGCGACTGGGCCTCCCGGTGGCCGGACGCGATCCGCTTGCACAGCCCGAAGTCGCCGACCTTCACCTGCCCGTCTTCGAGGAAGACGTTGCCCGGCTTGAGGTCGCGGTGGACGACGAGCTTGTCGTGCAGGTAGCCGACGGCCCGGGCCAGGCTCAGGAACCACTCCTTGGCCAGGTGCGGCGGCAGCCCGTGGGGGTGGCGGTCGAGCACCTTGGCGAGCGAGTCGCCGAGGACGTACTCCATGACGACCCACTTGTGCCCGCGGTCGTCGGTCCGCAGGTCGTACAGGTGGATGAGGTTCGGGTGCTTGAGGTTCAGGCACGGGGCGAGGCCGCGGAGTTCGACGTCCGAGTTCGCCGTCAGGAGCTTGAGGGCGACGTACTTGCCCCCCTCGCTCTCGGCGACGTACACCTCCCCGAAGGCCCCCCGGCCGACCCCGCACTTGATCGTAAACCCTTCGAGGGGCCGGTCCCCCCCGCGGTAGGTGTAGTTCATCGCCGCGAGCCCCCTCCGTGCCGGCCGAACGCCGTTACGCCGCTATTCGCCGCCCGGGGCGGAATCTTTGACCCCATTCTACCGCCCCCGCCCGGCGTCCGCTCGCTACCCTGACCCGATGCACACCACGGCCATCGTCTTCCCCTTCGACCTGTTCGGCGGCACCGGCACCGGGGCGGGGGCCCAACTCCTCGGCGACGCACTCCGCGAGGTGATCGACGACAACGCCGCCGAGACCGCCTCGACGCGGGCCGACTGCTACAAGGGCAAGCTCCGGGTCCGCGAGGCCGCCTTTGAGACGCTGAAGCAACTCGCCGGCTGGCGGAAGCGCGGCCGCACGCTCGCCCGGCAGGCGCTGACGGCCGGCGATTTCGTCCTCTGGCTGGCCGGCAACCACCTCGCCGTGCTGCCGCTGCTCGAAGAACTCGGGGCGACCGGCGACCCGGCCGAGACCCTCGTGGTGCAGCTCGACGCCCACCTCGACCTGTACGCGCTGCACGACACGACCACCGAACTCTCGCACGGCAACTTCCTCAACCACGCCGACGGCCCGCTCCCCCGCCTCGTCTCCGTCGGCCACCGCGACCTGTTCCTCAAAACGGACGCCGTGGGGAAGGTGTTCGCCGCCGTCCACTCCGCCGCCGACCTCGCGGTGAACCCCGAGCCCGCCCTCGCCGACGTCCGCAAGCGGGCCGCGAAGGCGAAGCGCGTCTGGCTCGACCTCGACTGCGACGCCCTCGACCCCGCGTACTTTCCCGCCGTGCAACAACCGCTGCCGTTCGGCCTCGCCCCGCCGCTGCTCCTGCGGCTGCTCGACGCCGTGGGGTGGGACAAGCTCGCCGGCGTCTCCGTGTCCGAGTTCGACCCCGGCCGCGACGTGCGCGACACGAGCCTGAACCTCCTCGGCTGGCTGCTAGAGTTCGTGCTGCTGAAGCGGTACGGCGGGTGAATGGCGGCATCCGCGTGCCATTCCGAATCCTCACCCATATCTTCTCCGCAACCCCCGTGCCCCGTGTTGCGGAGCCTGCCGCCGATGAAAGCCGTCGCCGTCCTCCCCGGCCAGCCGAACAGCGTCCACCTCCGCGACATCCCCGCCCCCAAACTCGGCGACCAGCCGCACCCCCACGTCGTCGCCGTCCCCGAGGGCCGTGGCGTCCTCGTCCAGTCGCTCCAGGTCGGGGTGGACGCCACCGACCGGGAGATCAACGAGGCGCTGTACGGGAACGCCCCGCCCGGCGGGAACTTCCTGGTCATCGGGCACGAGTGCTTCGGCCGGGTGGTGGAGGTGGGGGCGAAGGTCACGGAATTCGAGCCGGGCGACCTGGTCTCCTGTACCGTCCGCCGGCCGGGCGGGTCGATCCACGACAAGATCGGACGCAACGACATCACCGGCGAGGAGACGTACTACGAGCGCGGCATCAACCTCTGCCACGGCTACCTCACCGAATACTTCGTGGACGACGCCGAGTACATGGTGAAGGTGCCGCAGGGCCTCAAGCACCTGGGCGTGCTGGCCGAGCCGGCGAGCGTGTGCGCGAAGGCCATCGAGCAGGCGTACCTCGCCCAGCAGCGGTTGCAGGTGTGGAACCCCCGGGTGGCGTTCGTCCTCGGGTCCGGGCAGATCGGCCTGCTCGCCACCCTCATGCTCCGGCTGCGGGGGCTGGAAGTCTACACGCTCGCCACCAAGCCGGCCCCGAACCTCAAGGCCGAGATTGCGGAAGCTTACGGGGCGAAGTACGTCAGCACCCGGCAGACCTCGATGGCCGACCTCGCCAAGAAGGTGGGCAAGCCCGACCTGATCTTCGAGGCGACGGGCAACGCCGAGGTCTGCTTCCGGGCGATGGAGGTGCTGGCCATCAACGGGGCGCTGGTGTGGACGAGCATCACCGGCGGCAAGCACGACGTGACCGTGGACGGGGCCAAGATCAACCTCGAATGGGTCCTCGGCAACAAGCTCCTCGTCAGCAGCGTGAACGGCAACCGCCGGCACTTCGAGCTGGGCATCCAGGCCCTCGCCCACGGCGAGCTGTCCTTCCCCGGCGTGACCGGCCGCATCCTGACGCACCCGGTGAAGGGCCTCGACGGCTACAAGGAGGTGATGACGCTGTTGGAGGAGAAGGACGCGCTCAAGGTGTACGTGAACGTCGGCGGGTGATTGCGGGCCGGGCTCGGGTGCGGTAAGGTAGCCCCATGCCGACCGTCCTCCGCATCGGCCCGTATCGGTTCTTCTTCTATTCCGGGGACGGGGGCGAGCCGCCGCACGTCCACGTCGAGCGGGACGACGGCGAGGCGAAGTTCTGGCTCGACCCCGTTCGGCTGGAGCGGAGCGGCGGGCTGGGTCGCAAAGACCTCAACCAGATTCAGTCCCACGTCGAGGACAACCGGGAGCGGTTGCTGGAATGCTGGCATGAGTACTTCGGCACTTGAAACCGGGGCCGCGGGGGCAACCGCCGTGACGGTGACGGCCGACACGCTGACGGTGGAACTGTCCGACGGCCGGGCCGTGTCCGTCCCGCTGGCGTGGTTCCCGCGGCTCGTACACGGGTCGACGGCCGAGCGGGCGAACTGCCGCGTGGTCGGCCGGGGCGGCGGCGTCCACTGGCCGGACCTGGACGAGGACGTTAGCGTGGAGGGGTTGTTGGCCGGCCGTCCGTCGGCCGAGAGTCAGGCGTCGCTGCGGCGCTGGCTCGCCGGGCGGGCGGTCCCGCCTGTCGCCGGCACGGGTTAAAAGGGGCCACCGACCACTACGCAACGCCCAACGCCGCGGGAACCGGCCCGCGACGGGGAGCCTTCGGAGTGCGGGGCGCGGGAGCCGTGCCGAATGTATTGCGTCCTCCCCCTGCTCGTGGTCGGCACCATTTTCGTGCTGATCTGGCGGCTCGACCCGAACCAGCGGCGGTGGCGTGCGTTCGACGCCGTCCTCAAGGGGCGGGAGCCGGTCGATGACGTGGCGCTCGTCGCCCGGTTCTTCCCGGGCGAGGACCTCCCGGCCGACGTGCCGCCCCGCGTCCGCCACGTCTTCGCCCGCCTCATGAACTACCCGGCCGACAAGCTCCTGCCCGACGACGACCTCACGTTCTTCTGGGCGACTGTCGATGGCGAGCCGCTCCTGAAGTCGTTGGGGGAGGAGTTCGGCGTCACGTTCACGGACAAGGACGACGTAAAGGCGGTCCCGACGATCCGGGCGGTGTCGCGGCTAATCGCCAGCAAGCGGCCCGCGGCGTGACGGGCGGCTTCGTGGTTTCATAGGGTGGGTCGAGTCTTCGAGGCCCACGTCGGGGAGCCACACGTCCCCGACGTGGGCCTCGCAAAGACTCGGCACCACCCTACGAAAGCCGCTCCCGCTTCAGCAACTCCGCCTTCCGCTCGATGCCCCAACGGTAGCCCGCCAGCGACTCGTCCGCCCGCACCACGCGGTGGCATGGCACAATAACCGACACCGGGTTCGCCCCGCACGCGGCCCCCACCGCCCGCACCGCCGCCGGGCGGCCGATCCGCGCCGCGATCTCCGTGTACGTCGCGGTCGTGCCCGGCGGGATGGCCCGCAGCGCCTCCCAGACGCGGACCTGGAACGCCGTCCCCCGCACGTCGAGCGGCAACTCGCAAGCGGTCGCGGGCTTCTCCACCAACCCCACGACGGCCGCCACCCAGCCGTCGAACGCCGCGTCGCCGGGGGCGAGCGTGGCCCGGGGGAAGCGGTCCTCCAGTTCGCGCACGAGGGCGTCGGGGTCGTGGCCGAGGAACAGGGCACAGACGCCCTTCGCCGTGGCCGCGACGAGAACGGAGCCGAGCGACGTTTCCCCCACGCCGAAGCGGATCAGTTCACCCCGAACCGTCGGCCCGGAACGCCCCCGGCCGTCGCCGGCCATCTCCCGCCGCACGACGGCGGCCCGGCGGCTCTCGTCGTCGGCGAACGGCGGTGCGGCAACGGCGGCGGTCATGGCGTGTCCCCGGGGTGGCGGGCGGCGTGTCCGCTCACTGTACCCGCGTGAACGGGGGCCGCACTCCGGTTCTTGTGGTCGAATCCGAATCGCGACTGAGGAGACTATCGTGGACGACACGCGAGCCGGTTTTAACGCTTGGTCAAAGAGGGGCCAACGATTGAGGCTGAACGCCCCCGGCACCCCGATCCGCGTCGAAGTGATCGGCCGGTTGCCCAGGGCGTTTGCCGGCGAACCCACCATCGGGGAACTGCTCCCATGACCACGGACGTACGGCGGCAAGCCCTCGCGGCGTTGGCGGAAGTCTGGTCACTCTCCCCCGACGTGCGGCTGGGCCAACTCATGGCCCACCTCGGGTTCCTCGGCGACGCCCACCTTGGCCGGGGACTGGGCGACATCGAGGACGACGAGTTAATGAGCGTACTCGAACGCCACCGGGCGGAACTCCTGGCACGGATGGCGGACGCTCGCGGAACGCCGGCGGTCGCGTAGCGGTCGTGTCGGGTGGGCCGCGTCTTCGACGCCCACGTCAGCCACGCCATGCCCCTGGACGCGGGCTTCGGTCGCGGAGTCGACCACGACCCACCCTACAAAGCTGTCCGAACCCACCCGCCTCCCACGCCCTCCCTCCCGGCACGCCCCCGTCACACGCCGGCCGTTCGGCGGCCCTTGTACAATGGCGGGTGGCGTTCGTCCGTTCCCGTCGCCCCCCCCCGGAGCCGCCCATGACCACGCCTACGCCCACGCTCGATGTCACGCCCCTTCGGCCCGCCGTCCGGTCGGATGCGGTCACCACCCTCGACGTGCTGCTCACCGTCACGCCGCCGGCTGTTGCGGCTTCCGGCTCCGCGTCGCGGCCGCCGCTCAACCTCGGGATCGTGCTGGATCGCTCCGGGTCAATGAGCGAGCGGAACAAGATCGACTTCGCCCACAAGGCGGCCGCTTTCGCCGTCGGGGAGTTGCTGCCGGGCGACCGCGTCGGTGTCGTCGTGTTCGACGACAAGGTCGATATCGTCCACCCCCAGGGGCCGGCCGGCGATAAGGACGCCCTCGTGAAGCGGATCGAGGCCGTGCGGCCCCGCAACGGCACCGACCTGTTCGCCGGGTGGGCCGAGGGGGCCAAGCAGGTCGGCGGGGCGCTCGTGGCCGGCGGGCTCAACCGCGTCGTGCTCCTCTCCGACGGGAACGCGAACGCCGGGGAGACGCGGCCGGACGCCATCGCCGACCACGTCCACAAGGCGGCGAAGGGGGGCGTCGGCACTACCGCCATCGGCCTGGGCGACGACTACAACGAAGACCTCCTCGAAGCGATGGCCCGGTCCGGTGACGGGAATTACTACTACGTCGAAAGCCCGGCCCAACTGCCGGAGCTGTTCGCGGCCGAACTCCGCGGGCTGTCGGCCACCGCCGGCGTGGACGTGGCGCTGAGCGTCGAGCCGGCCGACGGGGTGGTGGTGGCGGACGTGCTCAACGACCTGGACGCGAACCGCGACGGCACCCTCAAGCTGCCGAACCTCGTGGCCGGGCGGCCGGTGTTCGTGGTCGTCCGGCTCACCGTGCCGCCCACGACCGGGGAGCGGCCGGTACTTGCCTTCAAGGTGACGTGGGCGGCCCCGGCGGGCGGCGGCACGCGGGGGGTGGCGACGGCCGGGCTGACGCTGCCGGGGGTCTCGTCCGACGTGTGGGACAAGCTGGCCGCGAACCCGGACGTGCAGGAGCGGGCGGCCCTGCTGGCGGTGGCCCGGCTCAAGAAGCGGGCGTCGGCAGCCTCCGAAGTGGGTGACGTGGCGACGGCCCGGATGTGCCTGGCGGACGCGGGGGCGGTGCTGGCCCCGTGCCCGCCGTCGCTGGCACGGGCGAAGGAGACGGCCGACCTGGCCGACATCGACGCCCTGATCGTGACGGGGCAGGGCGAAAAGTTCCGCAAGAGCGCGAAGCACCAGGCGTACCGCCGGCGGCACAGCCACGAGTGAGGGGAGAACGTCACCAACCCCCGGGATGGCCATCCCGGGGCTTTCGCCCCGCAACGGAAGTGATCCTGTCAACCCGCCACCGGCCGATTTCCCGCCCGCTCCCGCGTTACCGGGAAATGTGGTAGTGGTTTCCCGATCCCCTTCACGGGCGGGCGGATCGGGCGGCACCAATCGCGTTTCGGCGGTAAAAACGGGTAACGCCCGGCGAACGGCCGTTCGCCCGCGGCGTCCGTAAGCTAACCCCCCGATTCTCTCCCGCCTCCGACCCGAAAGTGACAGGCCCGCCATGCCCCGCGTCCTCATCGCCGACAAGCTCGAAGCCAACGGCGTCGAACTCCTCAAGGCGGCCGGCATCGAGGTCGATTACCGGCCCGAACTCGGCAAGGGGGGCGAGGAACTCAAGGCCGCGCTCCGGCTCGCCGACGGGGCCATTGTGCGCTCCGTCCCGAAGGTCACGGCCGAGTACTTCGAGGAGCCGGGCAAGCTCAAGGCGATCGCGCGGGCCGGGGTGGGCGTCGACACCATCGACGTGGCCGCCGCCACCCGCAAGGGCATCGTGGTCATGAACACGCCGGGCGGGAACACGGTGTCGGCCGCCGAACACACCATCGCCCTGATGCTGAGCATGTCGCGGCTCATCCCGGCCGGCGACGCCACCATGAAGGCCGGCGGGTGGGACCGGAACAAGTTCATGGGCACCCAGGTGGCCGGCAAGAGCCTCGGCGTCGTCGGCCTCGGGCGGATCGGCCGGGAGGTCGCCCGGCGGGCCAAGGGGCTGGACATGCACGTCGTCGCCTTCGACCCGTTCGTCACCCCCGCGAAGGCGGCCGAGATGGGGTACGAGGCGGTCGGCAGCCTGGACGAGCTGCTCCCCAAAGTGGACTACCTGACGATCCACACGCCGCTGACGGCCGAGACCAAGAGCCTGATCGGGGCGAAGGAACTCGCCCGGATGAAGAAGTCGGCCCGGCTCATGAACGTGGCCCGCGGCGGCATCATCGACGAGCAGGCCCTGGCCGACGCCCTGAACGCCGGCACCATCGCCGGGGCGGCCATCGACGTGTTCACGAAGGAACCGATCGTCGCCGACAACCCCTTGCTGAAGGCCAAGAACGTGGTGCTGACGCCGCACCTGGGGGCGTCCACGCTCGAAGCCCAGGAGAACGTGGCGGTCGAGGCGGCGCAGCTGATGGCCGACTTCCTCCTGCGGGGGCAGGTGGCGAACGCCGTCAACATGGCGGCCGTTAACCCGGCGGAACTGGCCGAGGTGCGGCCCTACGTCGACCTGGCGTACCGGCTCGGCCTCCTGCACGCCCAGATGGCCCAGGGGGCGACCCGGAAGGCGACGCTCACCTACAAGGGCGACCCCGCGGCCCAGAAGACAAAGCTCTTGACGGCGGCGTTCACGGCCGGGCTGCTGGAGGGGCGGGTGAGCGGCGTCAACCTCGTGAACGCCGCCGTGCTGGCCGGCGAGCGGGGGATCGAGATCGCCGAGGTCGCGGTTCCCAAGAAGGGCGACTTCGCCTGCCTGATGCAGGCCGACGTGGAGACGGAGAAGAAGACGTACACGGCGGCCGGCACCCTCTTCGGCGGCCAGTACCTGCGGCTCGTCCAGCTCGGGCCGTACCGGCTGGAGTCGTACCTCGACGGGGTGCTGTTCCTGTTCACGCACCGGGACGTGCCGGGGCTGATCGGGTTCGTCGGCACCGAGTTCGGCAAGGAGGGGACGAACATCGCGGCCATGAACCTCGGGCGGCAGGCCCCCGGGGGCGAGGCGATCGGCGTGCTCAACCTCGACGGCGAGCCGACGGCGGCCGGGCTGGCGGCGGTGCGGAAGCACCCGGAGATCACGTCGGCGAGCGTGGTCAAGTTGCCGCCGGCGGGGCAGCTCCCGCCGTGGCTGGGGTGAACGCCTACGCGGGGGCGTTGCGACGCGGGGCTGAAGATTCCCACCGGCCGAAATCGTGTGGTAGGATCGTGGCGGGTTTGTCCCAACCCCCCGTCACCATGCGAGTGACCATCATGATGAGCCAGACGCCGCCCCCGGCGAACGGCGACGTGCCCGGGGTCGTGCTGTTGGTGGACGACGACGACGCCGTCCGGGCGTTCGCCAAGTTGGTGCTGGAGATGGACGGCTGGCACGTCCTGGCGGCCCACGGGGGCGACGACGCCTGCCGGCTGGCCGGCGAACACGCCGGGGTGATTCGGCTCGTCGTTACGGACATTTCGATGCCCGACGTGAGCGGGCCGGACCTGGCCGCCCGGCTGGGGCGGATCGTGCCGGGGCTGCGGGTGCTATACATATCGGGCAGCACGGCCGACGAGGCGTTCGCGGGCGGCAACCTCGTCGGGCGGGCCAACTACCTGAACAAGCCGTTCACCCCCGGGGCGCTGACGGCCAAGGTCCGCCGGGTGGCGGCGGCGGTCGAGACCGCGTAGCCGTCACGCCGGGTGGCCGTCCGCTTCCTTCAGGTGCCCGTCGAGGGCGGCCGCGAGGCGGGCGGCGAACGCCGCCGGCAGCGGCCGCTCCCGGCCGTGGGCCTTGCCCCAGTTGACCGTGTGGCTGTACGTCTCGACCCAGACGACGCAGTTCGGGCAGCCGGACAGGTGGACGCGGACGTGGACGCACCGGTCCTCGGCCAGCTCGCCCTCCACGTACTCGTAGATCAACGCCGCCAAGTCCTCGCACGTCAGCGTCATGGCGATGTCTCCTCGAAGTGCGGGGCGAGGGCGTCCCGCATCCGCAGGCGGGCCCGGTGCAGGCGGCTCTTGACGGCCGCCACGGAGAGCCCGAGCGACTCCCCGATGTCGGCGTTCGGCAGACCCTCCACGTCGGCCAGCACATAAACGTCTCGGAACGGCTCCGGCAGGGAGGCGATGGCCGTCTCGATGATCCTCGCCCGCTCGGCCGCCAGCACCGGCTCGTCGGGCGGCACGGCCCAGCGGCGGAACGGGCCGCCGGGGGTTTCGGCCGGTAGCAGGTCCTCGTCGTCCCCGCCGGGGCCGCCCTCCCGCTTCTGGCGGGTGGCCCGCTTGGCCCGGTGGGCGAGGGCGGCGTTCACCGTCACCCGGTGCAGCCAGGTGGAGAGCTGGGCGTCGCCGCGGAAGGTGCTGAGCTTGCGGACGCACTGGAGGAGCACGTCCTGGGTCACGTCCTCGGCGTCGGCGTCGTTCCCGAGCAGCCGGCGGGCGACGTGGTAGATGCGCGGGGCGTACTCGCGGAAGACGAACTCCGGGGTCGGCGGGGGCGGCCCGTCGTCGGCCGGCGGGTCGGGGGGAGACGGGGGGGCGGCCATCGGGCGCTCCGGTCGGCGGGCACGGTCCGGGTTCCTACGATACCCCACGCCGGGGGCGGGCGTCAGCCCGCTGCCCGGCCGGAATCCCATTTTACCCGCGGCCCTCCCCCCGCCGCCCCGGAAGGCCCCATGACCGCCCCCGCTTCCACTTTCGCGCCCATCCGCGCCGCCCTGTTCGACTTCGACGGCACCCTGGCCGACAGCTTCGACGCCATCACCGCCAGCACCAACCACGTCCGCCGGTCGTTCGGCCTGCCCGGATTGCCCGACGAAGCCGTCCGCGCGAACGTCGGCCTCGGCCTGCACAAGCTCATGGAAGACCTGGTGCCCGGAGCGGATCCGGGCGAGGCCGTGGCCCGCTACCGCGCCCACCACCCGACGGTCATGCTCGCCGGCACCCGGCTCATGGCGGGGGTTGCGGAGGCGATTCCGGAACTGGCACGCCGGGGGGTGGCGATGGCCGTGTGCAGCAACAAGCAGGTTCATTTCACCCGCGCCCTCGTGGAACACCTGGGATTGAGCCCGTACTTCCGGGCGGTCCTCGGCCCGGACGACGTGGGCGACCGGGCGAAGCCGGACCCCGCCATGCTCTTCGAGGGGCTGAGGCGAGTCGGGGTTTCAGCCGGCGAGGCGATTTACGTCGGCGACATGGCGGTGGATGTTCACACGGCGAGGGCGGCCGGCATCCCCGTGTGGCTCGTCCCCGGCGGGGCGACGGGGCAGGAGGACGCCGCGAGCGCCGGCCCGGACCGGGTACTGACGGGGTTCGGGGAGTTGTTGGATTTGCTGCCGGGGGCGTAAAGCGGGGCAAGGCCCCAGGTGTTGCACAAGATTGACCCCACGAAACGACGTGGATGAACCTGCGCGGCGGCCGCCGGTCGTTCGCCGCGGCGTCAAAGTGCCCCCGAATTCTCCCGCTTTTTATAAGCGAGAATGACGCAATATTAGAGCCACGTAAGGCTTGTGGCTCTCGCACCCGGTTTGACCGGTAACGCGGGAGCGGCGGAGAAATCGGTCCGGATTCACACCTCCGACCTTGCGGCCCTCGTGCCTCGGTGTTCACGTCAGAGTCATAATCCCTCTCATTACTCGCACCACCACTTTCGCCCCAACCCTCGCCAAACTATGTAAGTGGGGTAAATTGGGAAAAACGGCCTAGTCGGGAATCTTACGCCATCGCTAGAATTGAACCCAGTCTCGGGTGAGCTTCACGAAATCACAACGCCGTTAATCTAGACAAGCTAGGGCTTCTGTTCAGAATACAGACGTCACGCGTGCGGCCCGGCCCTTCCGCCTCTGCCCCCCGCTCCACCTCCGCCTGGTGGACGACCTGCCGCCCTCCGCCGGGCCGGCCGATATGCCCGACCGAGACGACGGTTCCGCGATACCTCCGCACCCCCGGACGACGCACCCCGAGGCCTTGCCCATGACGCGGTCCTGGTTCCCCCGCCCGTTCGCCTCCCACCGCGGCCGCCCACGGCCCGACCGCACGCCGGACGCCACCCGGTTCGCCCCCCAGGTGACCGCCCTCGAAAGCCGGGAGGTGCCGGCCACGTTTTACGTCGATCAGGACGCCACCCACCTGGCGGCCGGCACGTTCAACCTCGGCCGGGCCGACGCCGTGGCCGGGTTGACGGTCGGGACGAACCTGTTCTCGAACCTCGACGACGCCACCGCCGCGGCCAGGACAGCGGCCGGGCGGGACACGATCCGGATTTCGGCCGCCACGTACTTCATGACGAACACCGACCCGGCGGTCACCCCGTCGCAGAACTCGGGCCTGTTCGAGGGCGACGCGGCCGGGGTGGACGTCCTCGGGTCCGGGGTCGGCCAGACGGTCCTCGCCCCGAACTACGATTCGTCGACCGGCACGGCGCCCGGCGGCTTCCTGATCTTCGACAAAAACAACCCGTTCTCGCTCAAGAACCTGACCCTCGACGGGCGGGGCCAGCTCGCGACCCGCAACATCAGCACCGGGGTTTCGTCGTTCGACGTCGGGACGGTCGGGCTGATTGACGGGGTGGCCTTCCAGAACATCCGTTTCGACGGCAGCGGCACCGTGTTCGGGAACGCCGTGCTGGCCGACAACGGGTCGGTCCTGACGGTCCAGAACAGCACGTTCACGAACATCGGGCGGACCGGGGTGTACGCCCAGACGGCCGGGACGGCCGTGAACCTGTACGGGAACACCTACACGGGCAAGGGGGCGGCCACCGGGGTCAACGCCAACTCGTTCGACTACTTCGCCACCGTCGCCGACGCGGCCACCGGGGTGATCTCGGGCAACGTGGTGACCAACAACATCGCCACCGACGGGACGAGCCGGTCCGGCGGGGTGATCGTCCAGGACACGCCCAACCCGGGCGGCGGGGGGACGGCCCAGATCTTCGGGAACACGTTCGGGACGGTCGCCGCCCCGGTCACGGTCGGGGTGTTCGTCGGGTTCAGTTCCACGGACACGAGCACGGCCGACGTCAGGTTCAACAACCTGATCGGGACGACCGGCGTCCTGGGGTCGAACGCCGGGGTGACGACGACCGCGTTCTACAACTTCTGGGGCTCGCCGACCGGCCCGACCTCCCCGCAGGTACCCGGCGGGACGGGGTCGGCGGCGGCCGCGAACGTCCGGGTCGGGCCAGTCCGCGGGGGGCCGATCACGCCATTCGCGGCCCCGACGCTGACGGCCTTCCTCCAGTCGACCAACCCGATCGGGCCGACCCTCGCCTTCGGGCCGGGGGCCGGGGCCGGGAGCGGGGTCGGCACCACCCTGGCACTGACCCCCCAGACGACCATCGGGGACGGGGCCGGGAACGGCAAGCGGGTGACCCTCGGGGACGTGAACGGGGACGGGACGAACGACACGGTCGTGGCCAGCGGGTTCGGGGTGACCGGCCGCGTCACCGTGTTCGACGGCAGGACGGGCGGCCAGTTGTTCCAGTTCGGGGCGATCGCCGACTTCAGCGGCGGGCTCTTCGTGGCCGCCGCCGACTTCAACCGGGACGGGTTCGCCGAGGTGGTGGTGACGCCCGACGCGGGCGGCGGGCCCCGGGTCCAGGTGTTCAGCTTCGAGAGCGGCAACCCGGTCGTCCGGGCCGACTTCTTCGCCCTCGACCAGAACATCCGGACCGGGCTGACGGTGGCCACCGGGGACGTGAACGGGGACCGCTTCCCGGACCTCGTGGTGGTGCCCGGGCCGGGCGGCGGGCCCCTGGTGGCGGTGATCGACGGGCGGGGCCTGATGACCAACAGCGTGTCCCGCCTGTTCGCCGACCGCTTCCTGTTCGAGGAGTCGCTGCGGACCGGGCTGTTCGTCGCGGTCGGGGACGTGGACGGGGACGGGTTCGCGGACATCATCGCCTCGGCCGGCCCCGGCGGGAGCGGGCGGGTGGTGATCTTCAGCGGGTTCGCCCTCGTGAACGGGACGGCGACCGGGCCGATGTTCAACTTCTTCGTCGGCGGGAGCAACAACCGGGACGGCCTGCACGTGGCCGCCGTCGACCTCGACGGGGACGCCAAGGCCGACCTCGTGACCGGGGCGACGACGAGTTCGGTCAGCCGCGTGTTCTTCGGCGGCACGTCGTCCCTGGCCGCCGCGACGCCGGACCGGATCGTGGACCTCCTGAACATCGACACCGGGGTGTTCGTCGGCGGCTAAGATGACATCGATCGTCGGACCTCCGCCGCCCCGGGACGTCGGCCGTCCCGGGGCGGCGTCGTTGTCCGTCCCGCCCGGAACCCGTTTCCCCCGGAGGCTTCCCGTGCTCGCGCTGGCCCTCTTACTCCCCACCCCCGGGGCCCCGACGCTGCCGGGGGTCGCCCTCCCGACGGCCGCACAGTGGGCCGCCGTCCGGGCCTGCCCGGTCGTGTCGGTGGCCGGCGAGTCGTTCGGGTCCGGGGCCGTGGTGGGTGTGAAGGACGGGTGGGCCTACGTGCTGACGGCCGCCCACGTCGTGCGGCGGGACGGGCTCATCGTGTCGTTCGTCACCCCCGAGTCGTACCCGAAGGCGGCGTGGTTCGCCCAGAAGCCGGAGGTCGTCGGGCGGTGGCCGGAGGCCGACGTGGGGCTCGTCCGCTTCCGCGTGGAGGACGGCCCCGTTCCGACGGTGCTGCCGATGGCCCCGGTGGGGGAGCGGCCGACGCGATTCCCCGTGCCGGCGTACACGGCGGGGGCGGCGGTCGGCGAGCCGCCGACCGTGCGGGCCGACGAGGTGCGGGCCAAGCGACTCGTCCGCCGCGAGGGGGGGGCGGTGGCTTTTTTCTGGGAGACGGACCGCCCGCCGGTCCACGGCCGCTCCGGCGGGCCGCTGCTCGACGCGGCCGGGCGGATCATCGGCGTTTGCTCGGCGACGCAGAGCGGGAAGGGGTATTTCGCCCACCTGGACGAGGTGCAGGCGGCGCTAAAGACGGGCGGATACGGGTGGCTGGTGCCCGCCCGGCCGTGAGCGGGGTGTGAAGCTGGGGGAAAATAATCGTTTTGGGATGGCCGGCCGGAAAATCCGCGGCTAGTATCTCTAACAAGTGGTAGCACTCCATATGCCCCGAGGATTATCCATGCGTCGCACGTTCGCCCTCCTGAGCCTCCCCGCCGCCGCCCTGGCGCTGGCCGCCGTCGCCTCAGCCGTCCCGGCCGGCACCTCCGCCGCCGAGGCCGCCCCCGCCGTCGCCTCCACCCGCACGCTCGACGTGGCCCGTCAGGCTGACGCCGGTGCCCCGGTCGCCGTCGCCATGACCAACTGGGTCGAGACCAACGGCCCCTCGCAGATCACCCCGCCGGTCACCCCGCCGGGCACCACTCCGAAGCGCTAAGCCCGCGGCGACCGGGCTCCCTCTCCACGCCAGGACCCCGGCCTCCGGTGCGCACCGCCACTACCACCGATCCGCAAGACCGCCTCCGGGCCGCCGACACCATTCGGCACGCCGCGGAGGCGGTCCTCTTTCTCCTCGTCGCCGTCGCCCCCTGGCCGTTCGCGTCCGTCGAACCCGAGTGGCGGTACGCCCTCCTCATCGGCGTCGGCCTGCTCACGCTCCTCTGGTTCGCCCACGCCGCCGTCAGCCGCCGCCTCGCCTACCGGGCCGACGCCGTTTCCGTCGGGCTCCTTGGTCTCATCCTCTTCACCGCCGTCCAGACGGTGCCGCTGCCGGAGGCCGTCGTCCGGGTGATCTCGCCCACGGCCGTCGAGTGGCACCACGCCTTCCGCCCGGCCGTGGGGGAACTCCTGCCCGGCGAGGGGGACGACGCCCCGCCGCGGGCCGCCTCGCTGCCGCTGTCGCTCGACCCGGCCAAGACCCGCGACCTGCTCGTGTCGTTCGTCGCCGTGTTCCTGGTGTACGCCGTCGCCCGCAACCTCGTCGCCACCCGCGGCTCGTTCCGCCGGCTGGCGTGGGTGGCGTTCGCCAACGGGGTGCTGCTGTCGCTCCTGGCCCTCATGCAGTTTTTCTCGTCGCCGGGGGACACCGTCTACTGGTCGGTCGTCACCCGCGGCCAGGTGTTCGGGCCCTTCGTGTGCAAGAACCACTACCCGTACTACTTGAGTCTGTGCGTCGGCCTCGGGATCGGGCTGCTGCTCGACGGCTGGGACCGCCAGGACCGCGAGCTGGACGTGTACGCGGAGTCGGCCGGCGGGTTCGGCGGCCGCGTGCGGGCGGCGGCCGACCGGCTCCGCTCGCCGCAGTCGGTGGCCCTCCTCGGCGGGCTGGGGCTGATGCTCGCCAGCATCCCGTTCAGCCTCTCCCGGGGTGGGGTGCTGGCCCTGTTCGCGGCCGGCGGGCTCGCGGTCGTTGTGGGTCAACTCGCGGCCCGGCGGGCGGCCAAATCCGGCGGCACCCGGCCTCCGTCCGGGGCCGGGATCGTGGTGGTCACCCTGGTGGCGGCGGTGGCCGGGCTGGGGGCGTGGTTCGGCTGGGGGGTGGTGGAGAAGCGACTGGACAGCGTCTGGCAGGGGCAGGCCGTCGGCGACCGGCTGCCGATCTGGCGGGACCTGTGGGCGAGCGTCGGCCGATTCCCGCTCGTGGGCACCGGCGGCGGCACCCTGCCGCACGTCGAGGCCATGACCCGCGTCCGCCCGGAAAGCCGCTCGATCGTCTACGACCACGCCCACAGCGACTACCTGGAAGCCCTGATCGAGGGCGGGGTGGTGCGGCTCGGGCTCTCGCTCCTGGTCGCCGGCGGGGCGGTCTGGATCGCGGCCGCCGGGTACGTCCGCCACCGCCGCCGGGGCGGGTCGCCGCTCCTGCTCGGGGCCGCCTTCGGGCTCGCCGACGTGGCCGTCCACAGCGGCGGCGACTTCGGCCTGTTCATTCCCGCCGTGGCCCTGTTCGCGGCGGTGGTGGCCGGGTTCGCGTCCCGCACGGCCGACGACCTCGACGCGGTGAACGGGAAGTCGGCCGCGCCGCCAACGGGCGAGGCGACGGCCGGCCGTGTCCGGCGGCGGGTGCGGAAGGGGGAACACCGCGGGCGGGTGGCGGCCCAGGGCCGGGAGCCGGCGCTGACCGGGTGGGCGGCCCCGGCGGCGGTCGCGTTCGCGGTGCTGGCGGCCGGCGTCCTCGTCCGCGAGGGGTGGCGGGCCCGGGAGGTGGCCCGCTGGCAGAACCAGGCGCGGTACGACGCCGGCGACTTCGGCAACCCCGACCGGATGGACCTCGCGGCCTACGACGTGGAGAGCGCCGCCCTCCTGCGGCCGGACGACGCCGGGCTGTGGAACGACTACGCCGCCGCGAAGGCGGCCGCCGCCCTCGACCGGGCCGGCCGCCCGGCCGCCGCCGCCGCCGGCCCGTGGGCGACCGCCCTCGTGCC